>NZ_JBFBND010000009.1:0-157977 GCF_040702905.1 Kineococcus sp. NPDC059986
CCCGCGGCCGGTCGCGGCTGTTCGACCTCCACGGCGCGGTACCCCGGAGTGAGGCGGCTGATGACCTGGTCGAGGCGGTAGGTCAGGCGGCGCCCGGTGTAGCCCTGTTCGGCGTGGGCGACGGCGGCGGTCAGGTACTGCTGCAGGGCGCGGGTGTGCGCCTGCCCGGTGAGGAGGGGGTCGCCTTCCTCAGCGGTCAGGGACGTCGTGCCGTCGGCGTGGCGGGTTTCGGTCAGGACCGCGACGCGGCCGGCGAGGCGGCGGGCGCGGGCTTCGATGGTGCGAGCCTGGTGGCGACTGACGCGGGCCTCGGCGACCGCGGCCCAGAGGGTGTGGTGCTCGCTGCCTTGGTGGTGGGCGGTGTGGATGATGCCGGCGGCGGCGGCGTAGGGCATCCGTTCGTGGCGGGCGAACTCCTCGGTGACCAGGTCCAGGGCGGCCTGCAGGCGGTCGACACCACCGCCGGTGACCGTCACCCCGCGCTCGTCCAGGACGGCCAGGTCGGGGTGGTCGGAGTCCAGCACGCGGCGGACGGCGGCGGCGACACCGAGCAGGAACGCGGCGTGGGCGGTGTCGGCTGCGCGGCGCAGGCGGGACGGCGCGGCGAAGGTGACCCCGTCGGGGGCTTCGTCGAGGAACGTCGCGGCCATGGCCCCAACCTATCGCACAGGAACTGTTCGGACAAGACGAACAGACTGTGCCGCAACGGTTTCGGGCGGTAGTTGTCAGCGCAGACCCCGGTCGACGAACTCGACGAGCCAGGCGAAGCTCTCGTCCACGTCCGTCCCCAGCTGGAAACCTCCACCGGTTTCCAGGGTCGCGAAACCGTGGAGGGCACTGCGCAGCATGCGGAGCGCGTGGACCTCGTCGTCGGCCGGGACCCCGTAGCCGCGCAGCACGACGGCGAGGGATTCCAGCACTCGGGCCGTCGCGCGCGCGTACTCGTCGTCGGAGGACGTCGGACGGGCGCCGAGCGTCGCCGCGTACCGGCCGGGGTGGTCCCGGACGAACCCGCGGAACGTCTGCGCCGCAGCGCGGAGCGCGTCCGGACCGGACAACCCCTGCAACCCGTCCCGCAAGGTGTCGCCGAGTTCGGTGGCGGCCAGCACGGCGATCCGCTGCGCGAGGTCGGCCAAGGACCCCACGTGCTTGTAGAGGGACGGCGGCCGAACCCCCAACCGGTCGGCGACCACCCCCATCGCGAGGTGCTCGAACCCCAGTTCGTCGGCGAGGTCAGCGCCCGCGAGGGTGACGGCCGCGGCGTCCAGACCCGCCCTAGGCACGGGCGAGCGTCCGCTGCAGGAAGGGCAGGACGAGGGCGGCGACCTGCTCGGGCGCCTCGACGTGCGGGTAGTGCCCGACGCCGTCGAGGACGACGAGTTCCCCGAGGCCGGCAGGCAGGTCGGCCACGATGCGTTCGCCCTCGGCGCGCGGGTCCGCCCAGTCGGGGTCGGCGCCACCCTCTACGACCAGGACGGGGCAGCGGACGTCGCGCAACGCCTCCCCGGCGTCCTTCGGCGCCGCGGACGCCATGCCCTTGAACGCGGCCATCCGTCCCGGTTCGCGCAGCAGGGCGAGGTTCCTGGCGCGTTCGGTCTCCCAGTCCGCGGGTTTCGCCGGCACCGCGAGGTCGAGGTAACGGCCCCAGGACGGGGCGCTGCCCAGACCCGCGGCGAGGGCGAGGCGCACCATCGCCTGCCGGTGCCGGCGCACCCGGAGGAGCCCGGCGACGTTCACGGACTGCGCGCGGGTGAAGGGCGCGAGTTCCACGAGACCGGCGACGAGGTCGGGCGCCGTGGCGGCCGCGATGGTCGCCGCGCCGCCGCTGATCGACTGCCCCACGAGGACGGCCGGGCCGCCGAGGTGCCGGACGAGGCCGACCAGGTCGGCGGCGATGTCGGTGCGGCGGTAACCGTCCCACCCGGTGCTCGACTCCCCGCACCCGCGCAGGTCGAGGGCCGCGACCCGGTACCCGGCGGCCACGAGGCGCGGGGTCAGGAACCGGTAGGAGCGGCGACTGTCGCCCATCCCGTGCGCCAGGACGACGAGGGGGCCTTCCCCCTCGACGTCGAACGCGAGCGTTCCCCGGTCGGTGCGCAGGAACTCGGTCATGTGTCTCTCCTCAGCTAATGGCGTTAGCTGAAAGCTACGCGCATTAGCCGACGAGGGCAAGGGGTCAGATCCAGCCGTTGGACTCCGCGATGCGCACGGCGTCCGTGCGGCTGCGGGCGTCGAGCTTGTCGACGACCCCCGTGAGGTAGTTCCGGACCGTGCCCTCGGACAGGTGCAGCGCCGCCGCGATGTCCGGCACGGCCGACCCCTTCCCCACGAGCGCGAGGACGTCCGCCTCCCGCGTCGTCAGGGGCGAGTCGCCGTTCACGACGGCCGCAGCCGCGAGGTCCGGCGCCAGGACGCGACGCCCACCGGCGACGGCGCGCAGACCGTCCAGCAGTTCGGTCGCCGGCGCGCTCTTGAGGATGAACCCGTCGACCCCCGCGGTGAGCGCCGTCCGCACCGCCGCGGGACGGCCGACCGCCGTGAGGATGACGACCTTGGGGCGCGGCGTCTCCGCCGTCAGCTGCGACAGGACGGTGAGTCCGTCGGCACCGGGCATGTCGAGGTCGAGGAGCACGAGGTCCGGACGCGTCCGGCGCACGAGGTCCAGGACGACGTCACCGCGCTCGGCCTCGCCCACGACCTCCATGCCGTCCTCGGTCTCGATGAGCGCCGCCATCGCCGTGCGGATCATGTGCATGTCCTCAGCCACGACGATGCGGATCACCGGACACCTCCAGCGGTGTCCCGGTGCCGGACGGGCAGTTCGCAGATCACGGTGAAGTTCCCCTCGTGCTCGGTGGCCTCGACCGAACCGCCGAGCGGCCGGACGCGTTCGTGCATTCCGCGCAGTCCCGTCCCGGACCCGCGGGAGGTGCGTGCCCCGTCCCCGGCGGGTCCGACGTCGTTGACGACGGCCACGCGCAGCCGACCGTCGGAACCGTCGCCCTCGACGCGGACGTCGATGCTGCACCGGGTGGCCCGCGCGTGCCGCAGGACGTTCGTCGTCGCCTCCCGGACCACCCACGCGGCGGCCTGGACGACCTCGACGGGCAGGTCCCCCGTGAGCGCGGCCGGGTCGGCCTCGAGCGTGCACTCGACGCCGGCGTCGAGCAGCAGACGGACCGACGCCGTGAGTTCCGTCGGCAGCGACAGCGTCCGGTACCCCGTGACGAGGCTGCGGACGTCCGTGGACGCCGCGTGCGTCAAGGCCAGCAGGTCGTCGAGCTGCTCGCGCTCCTGCTCCGCGCGCCCGGCCCGTTGGTACCGGGAGGCCAGTTCGGCCTTCAGCGAGATGGCGGTCAGCGTGCGGCCCAGCAGGTCGTGCAGGTCACGGGACATGCGCAGCCGTTCCGCGAGGACCTCCGCGCGCGCCAGTTCGCGCCGCGTCCGCGCCAGTTCCCGGCTCGTCGCGACGGCGCGCAGCAGGACGGCCAGGACGACGGAGGACACGACGTAGTCCAACCCGGCCTGCGCCGCGGCCTCGCTCCCCCGACCGGCCACCCACCACGCGAGGACCTGGAGGACGGCACCCGCCACCCAGCACGCCGCACCCCACCGGAAGGACAGCGCCACGAGCGCGATGCCCGCCGGGACGGGGGCCCACTGCAGCCACTCGACGCCGAGGACGGCGGCGGGCAGGTAGGAGAGCCCGGCGAGCACCCCCAGCCAACGCAGGTCCGGCCGCCGGCCGCGCGTGCCGACGAGGTCGCGCAGGAGCGGGACCTGCGCCGCCGCCGTCCCCAGCGGCACCAGCACGGCCGCCACCGTCGGGACCGCCCCACGGGGCAGGGCCGCCGTGACGAGGACGTAGAGGGAGACCGCCAGCCAGGCCGCCGCGAAGACGACGACCGTCGACACCTGCAGGCCGCGGAGCTCGCGCGAGGGGTGTGAGGTGACGTCGGAGCGGGCGGCGTCCGCGGTCTCTCCGGTCACGCCGAGCACAGTAGTGCGGACGCTGCGCCGCGGGGCGCGGACGCTTCAGCACGGCAGGTCCCAGCCGTCCGGGACGTCCGCGGGGCGGTGCCAGGGCAGCAGCCCCGGGGCGAGGACGCGCACGGCCGGCACCCCGGTCTCGGCCAACGTGAGGTCCTCGACGAACACCGGGACCCCGGCGGCCCCGAGCCGCGCCAGCACCTCCCCGAGGTCGTCTCCCCCCGTGCTCCGGGTCGCCTCGGCGAGCGACCCGGGCCGCTCCCCCAGGGGCAGGAGCCACGGGAGGTCGGTCAGCGGCTGGTCGGCCCACGCGTTCCGGCGGACACCGGCGGCGAGCGCCTGGCCGACCTCGGCGACGGCCCGGCGGGCGGCGGCCCCCCGGCCCAGGGCGGCACCGAACCCCAGGACCGCGTCGCGGCCCGCGCCGTCCGCGCTCACCGCCACGACGACGGGGATCCCGGCGTGACCGGTGAGGTCGAGCAGGTGCAGCCGCCGGCCCGCCCCGGCGAGCGAGGCGGCCGCCGCACCGGCGAGTCCCCCGGGCAGCTCGGGCCGGCGGGTCCGGGTCCACCACCAGCGGGCGACGGCGTCGCGCTCGACGAGCTCGAGCGTGGCCGCGAGCACGGCCCGCGGCAGCGTGGGGGCCACCGCACAGCCGTTGGAGTCCGGCGCGCAGGCCTCCCGGACGGTGGTGTCGGGGTGGCCGAAGTGGACTGCGGCGGACGGCGTCCACCGCTGGTCGTCGGCATCCGGGGACGGTCCGGTGCCCGCGGTCCCGGTCCGCCAGCGGGTGAGGGGGATCCAGTCGGTCGCGACCCCGAGCGGGAACGGCGGCAGTCCACTGCCGGGGAAGAGGTCGCCGGGCAGCAGGACCTGACCGACCGGCAGCTCGTCACCGGCGCAGTGCCGCGTCGGCCGGCCGGGGTGGAAGCCGGTGCTGTAGCGCTCGACGGCCTCCCCCACCGCGGCGGTGACGGCGGCCCGGGCCGTCGCCCCGCTGCCGGCGGCGGTGACGCGCGTCCACCCGCTCACCGCGTCGGTGGCGGCAGGGACGCAGTGCTGGGCCGTCGCGAGGTGCGTCCCCGCGGGCGTGGTCACGACGACGGGTTCCTCGAGCAGCCCGGTGAGCGCGGAGACCAGGGCGGGGAGGCGGTCGAGCAGGTCAACGGGTCCGGCCGTGGGGTCCGTGGGCGGCGTGGTGTGCCGGCAGCTCGCGGGGTGGGCGACCGTCGTGAGGTCGTCCAGGCCGACCTCCAGGACGCGGTCGCGCCAGCGCGCCCGCACGGTCTCCTCCGCGCCTCCCGCGGCGAGCGCGGCCGCCCGCAGGATTCCGGCGACGGCGTCCACGGTGGCCGCGGCCGTCGGGCCGCTCCCGCGACGGGCGTCGACAACGTTGCGGCGCAGGCGGAACGCGAAGCAGTCGAGGCAGCTCCCGGCCTCCAGCGCCGGCCCGAGCCAGCACCGGCGCGCCCCCACCCGCAGCGGGAGGACGACGACACCCGGCCCTCCCTCGGCCGCCAGGACGTCCGCCACCACGGGGTCCAGGTGGTCCTCGCAGACGACGACCACCACGTCACCGCCGGTGGTCGTCAGCGGCGAGACGGCCCCGCGCAGCTGCTCGGTGAGCCCGAGGTCGGCGCCGGCCGCCACCACCCGCACCCGGCCGGGCCGGTCCGGTGCGCGGCGGACGAGAGCCCCCGCGGCGACGAGGTCGGCGACCGCCGCCACGAGCTCGGTGACGGGGACGTCCGCGCCGGGACCGTCGAGCAGGTCGGCGCTCGTCATGCTGCGGCGGGCGAGGAACGCCGTCGCCACCTGCGCCGTCACGACGCCGGTGAGGGTCCGCACGCAGGTGTCGTCGTCGACGACGACACCGGTCCCCTCGCCCAGTCCGTGGACGCGGAGGCGGACCGCGGACGACAGCGCGAGGACCTCCTGCGCGACGGTGGTCACGGGGTCACCGCGTGGCGGGGACGGCGAGGCAGAAGAGGCAGAACCCGGCGGCGGCCGCGGGGTCCGACGCCGTGGTGCGGTGGGACAGGGCCTGGCTCAGGGCTTCCTCGAAGGCGGCGGTTCGAGCGGTGCTGACGGGCTGGCTGGCGAGGGACACGACGTCTCCGATCGACGAGGGGCGAACCCGTTCCGGGCCGGGTCGGTCGGTGCGACCGTCCGGCGGCACCGAGCTTGGCCGAGACCCACCCCCCGCCGGAAGTGATCGGGACAGCGACCGGACGGGGGTCGCGCACCCGCCGGACGTGAAGTTCTCACGACTTCCGGTCCGGCCGTCGACAGGAGGGGTCGGGCGGCCCCACGGTCGAGGGGAACCGGTGCGGACCGCCCGCACCGGACGCCACCAGGAGGAACCGTGCACCACATGCAGGAGATCGTCCCCGCCGTGATCATCCTCGCGGGCGTCGCCTACGCCATCGTCGGGAAGGTCCTGAAGTCCCGCTGACCGGACCGGGAGGGCCCGGCGGGTGAGTCCCGTCGGGCCCTCCGGCACGCCCTCCGGGGAAGGGCGCGGGACGCTCAGGGGAAGGGGTGCGGAACGCTGTCCGCCTCTCGCGCAGGGCCTCCCACCTCCGTCAACCGCGCCATGCCGAAGCAGCGCTGCCGACCGGCCCCGAAGTCGATCGGCAGCAGACCCGGCACCACCGCGCGTGCGGTCCGCACCCCCAGCCGTTCCTGGAGCCGGGTCGTCTGGTCGACGACCGCGACGGTCATCCCGCGGTCCTCGAACCGACCGACGAGACGGTCGAGGTTCCCGGCGAGGTCCAGGCTCGTGACGTCCCAGCCGAGCCGGTCGCGGTCGGCGTCGACCGCGACCCGCCAGGACGTCCGCCCGCCGCCGTCGAGGCGGTCCAGCCCGGCCGCCATCCGCGGTAGGCAGTAGAGGTCGGCGTGGTCCGCCAACCTCCGCACGAGCGAGTGGTCGTCGGCCATCGCCTCGAGTTCCGGGCGCCGCGTCGCGCGCCGGGTGGCGATCGTCGGGGCGTCCGAGGCGACCTCGGCGAGGGCGGCCCGGGCGGCGGACGTCGTCTCGAAGGCCGCTCCGGCCCCCACGCAGGCTCCCCCACCCCCCTCGACGTCGGTCGCGACCGCGACCACGACGGCCGGGCCGAACCCGCTCGAGGCGTCGAAGAACCGCACGTGGAACCCCAGGAACTCCATGCGCCGCAGCAGGTGCCGCACGGGTGCGGCGGTCGTCGCGTCCGGTCGCAGTTCCACGGCCCCGGCGCTGCCGAAGAACGCCCGCAGGAACGCGTCGCGTTCGAGGAGTTCCAGCACGCCGTGCACCGCGGCCTCCTCGAGGCTCGCTCCGGAGGCGCAGCCGCTGGAACACTCCTCGACGAACCGTTCGGCGGGGGTGGCCGCGTCGTGCAGGGCGAGGGCCCGGTGCACCCAGACCGGACGCGCCGCGCCACCGGCCACCAGTCGTCGGCCGCGGACCCAGGTCGTGGGGCTCGCCGGGTCCCAGCGCGCAACCGCCGGGTGCGCGCGGTGGAACTCCCCGGAGTACAGGCCGCAGCCGGCGGGGTCGACGGCCTCGGCGCCGGCCGCGGTCAACTCCTCGAAGGAGGCGGTCCGCAGGTCCGCGCGGCCGTCCGGGTCGGAAGGGGCGAGCCGTTCCAGCCCCTCCAGCAGACCGGCGGTCCGGCTGGCCCGCACCGAGGTCGCGTGCCCGCCCCAGTGCACGGACCGCGCGCCGCCGGTGCGGTGCACGACGGACTCCCCGAACGTCACGACGGTCCCGGGCAGGTCCCACCGGACCCCCTGCAGGGGACCGAGGACTCCGAGGCCGCCCTCCGACAGGGCCGACTCCTGCGCCGCCACGTGGGCCATGTCCCGTTCCCGCCCGACACCGCGGGACCGGACCCCCGGGCGACCCGGGTCGAGGTCGGCGGTCCCGTCCGGCACCGACCGACCCGTGCCCGTCAGGAGGTCCACGGTGCGGGTGGCCGGACGCCCCGTGCGCCGCACCGCGGTGAGCGCGGCGAGCACGGCCGGGACCAGGCGCACCAACCGGGACACCGGTCCCGGGCCGGCCACTCGCGCACCGCCGACCGCGGACACCGCCTCGAGCGGCCCCGCCGCGATCCACCGCGCGTGCAGCGCCCGGTGCGCCGTCAGCGGCTCGACCGGGGTGCCGGCGGGTAGGACGCGGACGACGGCGCTGCGCCCCCCCGCGACCCAGACGACGACGGGCCACCCGGCCACGGCCGGACCGTCCTCGACGACCGCCCCGTCGCCCCAGCCGCCGACGACCACCGCCGCCAGCCCGGCCCGGCCCAGGAGGCCGCTCAGGCCGGTCGCCTCCCGGACGGCGGCCGCCGGAGCGCTCGTCACCGCCGAACCCGGCGGGCTGCCCGCGCCACGTGCAGCCCGAGGTGGGTGAAGGCCCCGGGGGTGACGTCCTCCACCTCAACTGCCAGGTCCCGTCGCCCTCCTGTCACCGACGCCGACGCCGGTTCCACGGCGGACCACCGCAACCGGCCCAGCACGTCGGTGAGTTCGTCCGCGACGTCGTCGGTCGGGGCGGCCTGCTCCGACGGCGTCTGCGGGAACTGGACCGCGCCGAGCAGGACGGTGAGTGCCTGCGCCAGAGCACGTCCCGGGGTGGGGGCCGTCGCGGCCGCGGTCCGGCCGTCCACCCGCGCCACGACCGTGCGCAGCGTCCGCCCGTCGTGGTCCCAGGTGAGGTCGACGAGCGCGGTGGCCACCTCCTCGCGGCCGAACCCCGAGGTGGACAGGGAGTCCAGCAGGAACTCCACGGCGGCGGCGTCGTCCGCCCCGGCCTCGTCGGCGACGGGGTCGACCACGGCGGTGAGACGGGCCTGCCCCGAGACGAGCGCGCGCACCGACTCCCGGGTCGCCAGGGCCTCGACGGCGCGACGCGCGGCCTCCCCGGGGTCCCCGCCGGCCGCGAGCACGGGATCGGTGAGCGCCGGCCCCGACGCGTCCGCGGGGATCCTGGCGACACCGGGGACGACGGCCGCGGCGAGCACCGCCTCCCACCGGGCGTCGGCGAGGGTGCGGAGGTGGGCGGCGTCGACGACGACGTCCGGGGCGCCCAGCCTGCGGACCCGCAGCCGCGACACCTTCAGGGGAACCTGCACGAGGTCCTCGTCCTCGAAGGCGTGGAACACCCCGGCGAGCTCGTCCACCCCGGGCGCGGCCCGGTCCAGCCGCGTCGTCACCGGCACCGGCGCCTCGGGCGGCCCGGAGTCCCCCGCCGGCGCGGGGGCGTTCGGCACGACGGTCGCGGCGGCCACGTCCCCGGACAGGACGTCCTGCACGAGGACCTGCGGCAGCGGGGCGGCCGTGCGGATGCGGGCCAGGGCGCGGAACGCCTCGAAGGCGAGCAGGTTCCCCGTCATGGCGGCGAGCGCGCCCGTCACGGGGGCACCCGGTGCGACGCCGTCGCCGACGGCGGCCCAGAACCGGGCCGCGTCGTCCGGGTCGGCGTTCGCCGTCAGCCGTTCCACGGCGTCGCGCCACGTGGCCCGGACGGTCGAGCCCACCGGTTGCACCGGCCCGGTGACCAGGGCCCCCGCGTGCGCCCACACGGCCAGCAGGGGAACCCCCTGCGCCTGTGCCGCCGCCGCGACGGCGTCGACGAGGCGCGGGTCGCCGTCGCCGGGCGCGACGACGTCGGCGCCCTCCAGTCCCCCTCCGGGCCACTCCTGCCGCGAGACGTCCGCCGGAACCCCGCGCGAGCGGAGGTCGGCGAGTTCCGCGACGACGTCGCTGCCCGGAACCCCGGCCGCGGTCGCGTGGACGGTCACGGTGCGGAACCCGTTGCGCACGAGTCCGAGGACGACCCAGTCGAGGAGTTCGCCGGACCCGACGAGGTGGGCGTGGGCCCGGTCGACGGCCGCGAACCCCCGCCCTCCGAGGGCACCGAAGTGCTGGGCGTAGGAGATCTGCTCGGCGAACTCCCGCAACCGTTCCGGTGGCAGCCCGAGGCCGTCCTCGTCCCGGTCGAGCAGGAACCCGTGCCGGCGCAACGTGGCGAGGAGGGCGGGGGCCCGGCGGCGCAGGTCGGGGGCGAGCCCCGTCAGCACCTCCTCCGCGGTGGCGGTGCCGTCGAGGCGGGCGAGGACGGCGTCGACGGCCTCGTACGCGCCGTCCCCGGAGGCGGTCCCGCGGACCTGGAAACCGCCTCGGGAGTCGTGGACGAGGACGCCCTGCGACGTGCGGGCGTAGATGACGTCACCGCGCAGTTGGACGCGGTGCGCAGCGACCGGCACGGGGGCGGGTTCGTTCGTCGTGGTGGTCACGGTGCATCACCTCGGGGTGTGGGGGTGGGCGAGGACGGAGTGCGCGGCGGCGAGCAGGGCCCGGACGCCGGTGCGCAGGGCCGGGACGGGGTCGAGGGCGAAGTCCGCGGTGTGGGCGGCTCCGAGCCGGGCTTCGAGGCGGGACGGGTCGGAGGCGGCGCGGGCCTCGACCCACCGGGCCTCGTCGATCCCGCCGAACAGCCAGTACGCCAACGGGATCCGCGCCCCGCAGCGGGCACGGGCCAGCAGTCCGACGTCCTCGACGGCGCCCAGGGCCGGTGTGCGGGCGACGCCGAGGCCGGCGGTGCGCTGGGCGTCCTCGAGGCGGTCGGTGAGGGGCCCGTCGGCGTGCACGGCGGGCACCGACGTCCACACCACGCGGACCGTGGCCCCCTCGAGCGTGGACGCCAGCGCATGCGCGCGGGCGGTGGTGCGGGCCGTGGTCCGATCGCAGGCCGCGTCGTCGGCGGCGCGGACGGAGAGCTCGAGGACGGCGTGCGTGGGGACGACGTTGGCCGCGGTCCCCACCACCACCCGCCCGGCCCGGACGGTCCCGTCCGCGGCGGCGCAGCCGGGCAGGGCCAGGACGAGTTCGGCGAGCAGGGTGCCCACGTCGGGTCCACGCGCGGTGCCGGGGTGGCCACCGGGGCCGCGGAGTTCCACGCGCCCCCGCGCACCGGCGGCGGTGACCCGGGGGTGCGGTCCGGACGGGTCGGGGGCGGCGTGCGCGACGGTCCCGGCCGGCAGGGTGGCGGCGTGCTGGGCGAGGACGACGTCAGGTTCCCCCACGAGTTCGAGGAGCCCGTCGTCGAGCACGGCGCGCGCCCCGGTGAGGAGTTCCTCGGCGGGTTGGGCGAGCACCGCGAGGGTTCCGCGCCAGCGGTCGGTGCGCCCGGCGAGCACGTGGGCCGTCCCGACGAGGGCGGCGAGGTTCAGGTCGTGGCCGCAGGCGTGGTGCGCCCGGGTGGTGCCGTCCGGACCGGCGACGGCGAGCGCGTCGAGTTCTGCCCGCAGCAGGACGGTGGGTCCGGACCCGTTGCGCAGCAGACCGACGACACCGGTCCCGCCCACCCCTTCGTGCACCTGGTACCCGGATCCGGACAGGGCGGCGGCGGTGCGGGCCGCCGTGCGCACCTCGCGACCTCCCGTCTCGGGGTCGGCGTGGACCTGCGACCACCACCCCGGCAGCCAGTCCAGGGGGCCGGTCCGCGGGGCAGCGGAGGTCGGGGGTGCCAGCGCGGTGCTCACGCCGGCACCGGCGTCCGGTCGGGCGCGAGGTCCGCGACGGGCGCCACCGCGGGCCCGGGCTGCGTGAGCCGCGGCAGGACGTCGTCGACGAGCCGGCCGAGGCTGCCCGTCATCGACGCGAGGTCCTGACCGCCGAAGTCGACCTGCCAGAGGAACACGTCGACGTCGAGGTCGCGATGGAGCTCCTCGATCCGTTCCGCGACCCGTCCGGGCCCGCCGACGACGGCCGTCCCGTCGGTGCGCAGGTCGACGTCCCCCATGGTCCGGGCGTGCTCGGCCATCTGCTCGTAGCCCGGGTAGTCCGCGCAGGCCTCCTGCGACCACGACGAGATCGCCGAACGCCAGACGTCGAGGTAGCGGCGGTGGTGACCCGTGGCCTGCGCGAACGCCGAGCGGTCGTCGCGGCCGACGTACAGGGGCAGGCTGAGGGCCACCCGCGGCGCCGTCGCCCCACCGTGGACGCGGGCGTGCTCGGCCCGGTAGAGGGCCACCATCTGCCGGGTCAGCGGGTAGTCCCGGGCCAGCGGCGGCACCGACATCATCAGGCCGATGTCGTTGCGGGCCAGCCACTCGAAGCTCTCCGGCGAACGGACGGCGGCACCCCACAGCGGCGGCGGGTCCTGCACGGGCGAGGGGTGGGACACCGCGTCGGTGTAGGAGAAGAACGGCGTGTCCTCGCTCACGGGACGTCCGGTCCACAACCGGCGGACGGCCTCGACGGTGGCGACGTACCGGGCGCGGCTCTCCCCCATCGGGACGCCGAACGTCTCGAACTCGTACGGCAGCCACGCCCGGCCGAGGCCGAGGTCGAGGCGGCCGCCACTGAGGACGTCGACCATGGCCGCGGTCGCCGCGAGCTGCACGGGGTGGTGGAACGCGGGGATGGCCGCGCCCGTCATGAGCCGTATCGAGGTCGTCCGGGCCGCCACGGCCGTGAGGAAGGTGAGCGGGCTGGGGCAGTACCCGCCGTAGGGGTGCAGGTAGTGCTCCGTCATCTTCACGTGGCTCATCCCCCACGCGTCGGCCTGGCGGGCCAGGGTGAGGACGTCGCGGTAGTACTCCGACGCCGAACGCTCCTGCGGAGCGCAGTCGGGCAGCAACGAGATGCCGTGCAGGGCCATGGGAACGCCTTTCGATCGGGTCGGGCTCGGGGAACGGGTGGTCAGGGGAACGGGTGCGGGACGAGTCGCCGGTGGCCGGCGGGGGGCCGAGGCAACCGGACGGGGCTCGCGGTGGGTTCGGCGGCGGCGAGCCGGGGCATCGACAGCGCCCGCTGCCGGTGCCAGCCGAAGTCGATGGGGATCAGCCCGGGCACGACGGCGCGCACGGTCCGCAGACCGAGCTGCGCCTGCTCGTCGGTGGTCTGGTCCACGACCCAGGGTTCGAACCCGGCGGTCGTCAGTCCGGCGACGACGTGCCGCAGGGCCCCGGGGACGTCCCCGTCGTGGCGGGCCGGGCCGAACAGGTGCTGCAGGGGGTACCGGCGGCGGTGGGCCAGCAGACCCCGCACGTGCCGGTCGAAACCCGGCGACCCGGCCAGGACGGCGTGGTCCAACAGCGTGCGCACGGCGGCCGGGTCGGCGGCGAGACGTTCGAGCCGGGCCGGATCGGCCGCGCACTCCTCGGCGAGGACGGGACTGCGGGCCGTGATCTCCGAGACCGCCGAGCGCAGCGCTGCGAGCGGGTCGAGGCTGGCGGCGGCCGCGAAGTTGACGGCACCGGGGCCGCCGTCGTGGCGCTCGGTGCTGCACACGACGACGGGGAACGGCAGGTCGACGCGGCCGTCGAACGCGCGGACGGTGAGACCCAGGAACTCCGCCCGCCGCACCGTGTGCCGCAGGGTCGTGTCCGCGACGGTCGACAGGTCGACCTCGGGCAGGTCCAGACCCCGGTGCCAGGTGAGGAGGAACGCGTCCCGTTCGACGAGTTCGAGGAGGGCGTGCAGCGCCGCCTCGTCCTCCCCCGTCCCGGACGCGCACCCGCTGGAACTCTCCTGGACGAAACCCGGGTGGGCGTCGGGGGCGTGGTAGTGCACGAGCTGCTTGGGGATCCACCGCTCCCGGCCGGTGACGAGGGAGCGGGCGGGGACCCACGCGACGACGGCGTCCTCGGGCAGTTCCGGCAGCCCCTCCTCGGCACGGAACCGCGCCCCGGGGACGACCGAGACCCCGAGCGCCGTGACGTCGAGGGCCTGGCGGCCGAGGGCCCGCAGGGAGGACCGGCGCACGCGGCCCGCGTGCCGGACGTCGGTGCCGGCGTGCCGTTCCAGCCCCTCGAGCAACCCCGTCAGGCGGCTGGCCCGGACGCTCGAACCCTGCCCGCCCCAGGTGATCTCGACGGGTCCGCGGGCGCCGACGGCGGAGAACGCGCTCCCCGCCGGGACGGCGGTGGGTGACGTCACGTCGGTCCCCCACCGCCGGCCCAGCAGTCCGAGCTCGGGGTTCACGAGGGCCGCGGACGGCAACCCCACGTCCTGCGGGCGACGGGTCCGGTACCCCGACCCCGGCTGGTGCGGCCCGAGGCCCGGAGTGGGGGCCGGGGACCGGAGGGACCCGGTGCACCCGGTGCACCCCAGCACGGGCAGCAGGTGCACCGTGCGGGGGCGCGGGTCGCCGTCCTCGAGGACGACGACGACCGCGGTGCCGGCAGGGGCGTGGACGGTCCGCAGCAGCTCCGCGACGAGCGGGGCCGACCCCACCGCGGGAGGACCCGGGCAGGGTTCCGTCCCGGCGGGCGGGACGTGCGTGTCCCGCCACCGCACCGCCAGGCAGCGGCCGCACCCCGCTCCGTCGGTGAACGGACCGACGAGCGTGCGGTCCCCGGTGCGGAACACCCGGCCGGCCGGGTCCACGGCCTCGGGGTCGAGGCCCCCGTCCAGGACCACGATGCGGTCCGCCGAGGCGGTCAGCGCCACCGGAGGGCCTTCGCCGCCAGTCCCAGCAGGACCACCGCGAACCCGGTGAGGACGGCGGTGCAGACGAGGACCGAGTGCCAGGAACCGGTTCCGGCGAGCGTGGCGGACAGACCCTCGGACAGGTAGCGCAGCGGGAGGACGGTCGAGACGCCGTGGATCCAGCCGACGACGGCCGGCAGCGGGAAGAACACCCCGGAGAAGAACGCCATCGGCACGAGCGCCGCGTTGGCGATGCCGCCCACGACGTCGGGCGTCTTGGCCACCGACGACACGAGGCACCCGAGCGCGAAGAACGCGGCGGTCCCGGCGGCGACGACGGGGACCGCGGCCCACCACCGGCCCGAGAGGTGGAACCCGAACGGCGGCAACGAGACCACGGCGACGCTGACGACCGTCTGGGCCAGGGACACCGCGAGCGCGACGAGGTAGCGGGACAGCAGCACCTCGAGCCGGGACGTCGGGGTGAGCTTCAGCAGGAGCAGCAACCGGCTGGCCCGCCACTGCACGAGCGTGTAGCCGACGCCGAAGATGGCGCCGTTCGCCATGCCGTAGGCCAGGATGCCCGGTGCGACGTAGTCGGAGTAGGGCTGGCCGTTCGGCAGGTGCTGGCCGGAGTAGATGAACTCGAACGCCAGGAGCACCACGAGCGGGAACGCGAAGTTGAAGAACAGGGCGAAGCGGTTGCGGACCGCGTCCTTGGCCGCCGCCGCGCTGAGCGCGGCGATCCTCCGGCGCCGGGCCCCCGGGCGGGGCCCTCCCGTCGCCGTCAGCGGGGCGGTCGTCGTCAGCTCACTCATCGTCCATCACCTTTCCGGTCAGCCTCAGGTACACGTCCTCCAGCCGGGGGGAACGGGTTTCGACCCCGGCCAACCCCACGGCCGCCTCGATGGCCGTCAAGGCCTCCCCGAGGTGGATGGGTCGCAACCGCACGCGTTCCCCCACGAGTTCCGCGTCGGCCCCGGGGACCAGCGCGAGGGCCCGGGTCAGGGACAACCGCGCCACGGGGACGAACACCTCGGTCGCACCGCCCTCGCGGGCGATGAGGTCCGACGGGCGGTCCACCGCGACGATCCGGCCCTCGTCGACGATCGCGATCCGGTCGCAGAGCTCCTCGGCCTCGCTGAGGTGGTGCGTCGTGTAGACCACGGTCGTCCCGTCCCCGCGCAGGGTCGCCAGCAGGTCCAGCAGGCGGCGACGTGCGTCGGGGTCCAGCGCCGCGGTCGGTTCGTCGAGGAACAGCACGCGGGGGTGGTGCAGCACGGCGGCCGCGATGGCCACCCGCTGCCGCTGGCCCCCGGACAACTGGTCGACCCGGCGGTCCCAGGCCGCGCTCAGGGCGACGCGTCCGGCCGCCTCGCGGGCCAGGGCGGGATCGGCCTCCTGCAGGGCGGCCATGGTCGAGAGGTGTTCCCCGACGGTCAGCTTGGCGAAGAACGCGGGGGTCTGCGTCTGCATCCCGATGGACCGCAGGAACTCCCCATCACGACGCGCCGGGTCGTGCCCGAGGACCCGCACGGTCCCCGAGGTGGCGGTCGCCAGACCCGTCAAGGTTTCGACGAGGGTGGTCTTGCCGGCGCCGTTGGGGCCGAGGAGGCCGAAGAACTCCCCCTGCCCGACGTCGAACGAGACCCCGTCCAGGGCCCGCACTGCGGGGTACTGCTTGACGACGTCGCGCACCTCGATGGCGACGGGACGTCCCGACGGTGGCGCGACGGCCACCTCGCCCCGGGCAGCGTGCCCGGGTGCCCAGTTGTGTTCCACGGTGGTCACCGTTCTTCCTCCTCGGGGGGCGGGTCGGGTGCCCGGGGCGGGCACCTGACGGGTGGTGCGGCCGGAGTGACCGGCCGCGGTGAGCAGCAGGCCGGCGAGGCCCACCGCCAGGGCGGGGACGCCGCCGGGCAACGCCACGGCGGTCTCCCGCAGCAGGAGCAGGGCGCCGGCGCAGCCGCCGACCGCGAGCCCCAGGAGCGCGGCCCGGGTCGCGGGACGCCGCACGGGGCGGGTCCACCGGGGGCGGGCGGACAGGCCAAGGGCCGCCAGGACGGCTCGGTGGCCGTCCAGCCCCGGGAGCACGAGCAGGTTCCCGGCGGTCGCGACGGTGCCCAGCAGGAACGACTGCGCCGCCAGGTCACCGCGCCACCCCGCGTGCCAGACGAGGCCGACGACCGCCGTGAGGACGAGGTCGGCCGCAGGGCCGGCCAGGGCGACGACGACACGGCGCCACCGGCGGGGCAGCAGGTCGAGGCTGGACGTCCGGCACTCCAGGGCGAAGGTCCGCCCGTCCCAGTGGGCGCGGATCCCGCGGACCTGGGCGCCGACGGCCCGGGCGGCCGCCGCGTGCGCCAGTTCGTGCAGGAGCCCCCGGGGGAGCAGGAGCAGCGCCGCGAGGACGGTGGCGACCCAGTCGGTGGGCCGACCGGCGGCCGCGTCCCGCACGCCGGCCCAGGAGAGGACGACGGTCGCCAGGGCTGCGGTGACGAGCGAGCCCGCGCCGACCGCGAGGACCACCCGCACCCAGCCGCGGACGGCCGAGGCGGGTTCCCCGCGCAGGGGCCGGGTCGCCCGGCGGGGTGCGTCCTCCACCGGCGTGAGCCAGCGGACCCGGCCGCGGGCGGCGAGGGAGTCGAAGAAGCGTTCCGCCTGCCCGGTCGTGACGGGGGTGCCGTCCCGGCGGGCGGCGTGGGCGATCTCCTCGACGTCCCGGTGGCCGTCGCTGCGGGCCAGGAGCGCGAACTGGGCGTCGTTGAGCCGCACGACGGTGTCCTGACCGGTCTCGCCGAGCAGCCGCGTCCAGCGGTCCCCGTCGAAGCTGCGGGCCCCGACGACGGTCCGGCGGGTCAGCACGGGGCGCCGCCCGGGGACCGGCGCCGGGCCGGTCACCCCGGACCGCCGGCGAACGCGGTGCGCAGCAGCCGCGTCAGGTAGACCTCGTCGGAGATCAGCACGTGCAGGCGGTTGTTCGTCATGTGCACGTAGGAGAAGAGCAGCCGTTCCAGGCTGTCGCGGGCGTCCGGGCGGACGCTCCCCTCGTGGTCGACGAACTCCAGCTCGCCGCGCCCGGCGGCCGCGCGGACGCGGCGTTCGAGGTCCCGGCAGTGCCGGGCCCAGACCAGGGGGACGGAGTCCTCCTCGTCGTCGGCGCCGGTGCCCGCGGGGTCCCGTCCGGCGGCGCGGTCGACGAGGTCGTCGGCCGCGCGCAGGATGCGCCCCACCTCCTGCCCCGACGTCCCCGCGGGCGTCGCCATGTCGAGCCCCTCGAGGTAGTCCGTCCCGTGGAAGGAGTGCCGCCAGTGCTCCTCGTAGGCGTCGAGGAACTCGCGCTGGTCGTCGAGGTCGGGCAGGAACGTGCGGACGAGGACGGTGGTGAGCAACGCGGCCGTGGCCAGCAGGTGCGTCCGGCGCTGCAGCCGGCGCTGGCGCGCCAGGCGCAGGCACAGGTCGCTGGAGACCTCGAAGTGCTCCTCGCTGAGGACGACCCCGACCGGTCCGCCGTAGCGGCCGAACTCGGGCTCGTAGGGCCAGTCGACGGCGGTATTGTTGCGCTGCAGCACCATCTGGCCCGACGAGTCGACCGACCGCTCGCGTTCGGCGGGGCTGAACTCCAGGCGGAAGAGGACGTCGTAGCTCTGCTGCACGAACTCCTTCTCGTTGACCGCGTACAACGCGGGCCGGTCGCCGAGGAACCGGGCGACGTGCTCGTCGCGCAGGGCGGCGACGCGGTCGGCCACCTCCGGGGACCGGGGCAGCAGGCGGACCCGGACGTGCGGGCCCTCGAGCCAGTAGTTGATGAAGAAGAACCCGCGCAGCAGGTCCTGCTCGCGCAGTTCGGCCACGAGCGGCGCCAGGCAGCGCGCGAGGAACGGCTGGGGGTGGCTGGCGTAGAACACGTGGGTCGAGAGCCACTCCCGCGTCGAGGGTTCGGCGATGGTGGTCACGGGGTCTCCTGTCGGGTGAGTTCCACGACCAGCTCACGGGTCGGCGTCCCCGGGGCGGGTGCGCCGGGCAGTCGCTCGAAGAACGTGAGGTGGTCACCGGGGGTGCTGCCCGCGCGGAGCGCGGCCCACGTCGCCGGGGCGTCGAGGTGGTAGTAACGGGGTTTCGCCGTGCGCGGTCGCCCGTCCGGTGAGGTCGTGGCGAAACCCTCTGCCGGGATCCCCAGCACGCGCGCCCAGGTGCGGTCGGGCGCCCACTCCCCACCGTCCGGGGGCACGGGGACGGTCCAGGACGCCCGGGAGACGACGACGTCGCCGACGGCGAGGCGCGGACGGCGCACCGTTCCGAACTCGTCGGGTTCCACCGCGACGCCCTCGAACAGGTCGAGGACGGGCGCGGTGGACGGCGCGAAGAGCAGCAGCGCCCGGGCCGTGTCCGGCAGCGCCTGCGGCACGAGGTAGCCGAGGTACACGGGCAGGACGGGCCGGTCGAGGCGGCGGGACCGCAGTTCCAGCACGCCCGTGCGGACGTCGTGACGCACGAGGAGGTCGTCGACGGTCAGGACCTGCAGCTCCGCCGGCAGCGCCGGGTCCCCGGGGGTCCGCAGCACGTGCGGGACCAGGGGTGGGTGGACGTTGAGGTTGCTGCGGGCCTCCCCGCCCAGGACCTCCACCGGCAGGGCGCCGGTGCCGTCCGTCGGGCGCAGCTGGTCGCAGAACTCCTTGAGCAGGACCTCGTCGTGGCCCAGCAGGCCGGCGAAGCGAGACCAGCCGAAACCCGGTCCGCCGTAGACCTTGTTGAGGACCCAGCCGGGACCGTCCTGCGCACCCGTCCGCTGCAGGAAGGCGTTCGCGGTCGCGGTGGCCCGGGTGTCCGGGGGCAGGGCGGCGAGGACGTCGGCCAGGTCCTCGTGGGTCAGGACCACACCACGGGTGGGGCGGCCCAGCCCGACCCAGGCAGCGGTCCGGGCGGTGAGCAGGTCGCGCACTCCGCGGCGGGCCTCGTCGAGGGCGGTGACGGCGGGCAGGCCGAGCCAGTTGGCGTGCGGCACGTACGCGCCGTCCGCGTCGAACCGTTCCACCTTCGGGACCCAGCGGACGTACTCGTCGTAGAGGTCCTCGGCGAAGTCCTCGAAGAGGACCTCCACGTCGCCGTGCTCGGCGCCGGCGCCGAAGCGGGCGACGAAGAACCCGGCGAGGTGCTGACGGTGGGGTTCCAGCGGGTCGAGCGCACGGGCCAGGTCGGCCACGACGCCCAGGTCGGCGCGGGCCGCGGGGGGCAGGACCACCTCGGCGACCTCCGCCACGGGCACCGCCGGGGCCAGCACGTCCTCGTAGAGCACGGTGGCGGGGACCCGCTCCCCGGCGCCGCCGACGGACTCCAGGGCGCTCCGGGCGCCCGAGCGCACCTCCTCCTCGGTGCGCGGACGGTCCTGCGCCGCCTCCCCGGCGTACCGGTCGACGAGGACCGCGAGGGCGTCGAGACGATCGGCGAGGTCCGCGGCCCACGGGGCCCGCAGGCTCCGGACCGCCGCCGCGACCGCGCGGGCTGGGTCCGGGGCGTGCACGGGGACCCGCAGGAGCTCGCACTCGACCACCCCCACGCGCACGAGCGCCCGCAGCGCCTGGAGGCGTTCGGCGTCGTCCCGGCCCACCCGGTCGGCGAGGTCGGCCAGCAGGTCCCGCACCGGCCGGCCGGCCGGCCCGGCGTCCTGCACGACGGTGAGGACGTCCCGCAGGACCGTGGTGTCGCGCAGCAGCAGCAGGCGGTCGCTGTCGAGACCGACCTCGCCGGCACCCGACCCCGGCTGCGCCGTGCGGCGGCGCTGGACCGTCCGGACGAAGTCCTCGTCGCGGCGCACCGAGGGCGACAACCGCAGCGGGAGGTCCAGGAACGAGGACTCCGCCTCCGCGACCTGGTCCGCGAGGCGTTGCAGGAACGCCGTGCTGAGCTGGACGCGACGGACCCGCGCGGGAACACCGACGGGCTCGGCGACGACCGCCGGGACGGCGGAGGCGACCTCGGTGAACCGGACGGGGGCGACCGTCGTCAGCCCGCTGAAGGGGCTGGTCTTCACGGCGGCCCGGCACACGTACTCCAGCAGCGTCCGGTCCAGGCGCACGGCGTCCTTGCGACTGGTGGTGCCGCCGCGGGCTGCGCGCTGCAGGGCGCGGACGGCGAGGGGGGAGGCCACGCACAGGGCCCGGAGCAGTTCCTCGTCCTCGCTCACCGTCCGCAGCGCGGACCGGACGAGGTCCTGCTCGAGGACCAGCGCGTCGGCGGCCGCGGCCACCGCGCCGTCCCGGTCGGCCTCGTCGGCGCGGGCGCGGTCGAGGAGCCGCAGCACCTGCGGGTGGTCCGACGCGAGCGCGTCGGCGGCGACGGGTCCCAGGGGCCGCAGCCGGCCGGCGTGCGCCGACCGGCGCAGCGCGAGCAGGTCGCGACGCACGGCGGGTCCGGCGGTCGGCACGACGGCGTGCAGCGCATCGGCCAGGGCGGTGGCGGACACGGCCGCCACGGCCGCCCGGGCCGACGCGGCGTCGGCGGCGGCGGCGGCCCGCGGGGTCCGCAGGAGGGCGAGGACGTCCTCGGGCAGACCCGCGACGCGCTGCACCCCGTACCGGGCGACGGTCCAGCGGTTCACCGGGACCACCCCCGCAGGTCCTCGCCGGTGAAGAGCTCGAAGCGGTACCAGGCGCCGGGGGCGCGGTCGCGGCCCAGCATCCAGAGGATGAGCGGGAACTGCCCCGCAGGCAGCCGCAGCAGTTCCGCCAGGGCGACGTTGTTGAACCCCAGCGCTGCGCCCGCGGCGAGACCACCGCTCGACGCGGCGACGTAGAACCGTTGCGTCGCAGCCCCGACGGCGGCGTTGGCGCGCCGGTACCCCAGGGTCCCGTCCTGCCGGACGGCCGCGTCGAGGTCACCGGCGCAGAACACGACGGCCGCCGCCTTCCCGAGGTCGTAGTTCTGCAGGAAGTAGTTCCGCTGCAGCGCGGCCGCGTGGTCGCCCGGAGCGACCGGGGTGAGGGCACCGGTCCCGGGGTCGTAGCGGTGGACGCCCGGCGCGAGGCCGTCCACGGCCAGTGCGACGACGTGCAGTGTCAGCGGTGGGGCCGTGAGGTCCTCGGCGGGCGCCCGGCCCGGACGGACCCCGTCCAGCACGGTCCGCAGTTCGGCGACGTCGACGGAGGCGCCGCTGAAGCGGCCGAAGCTCGTCCGGCGGCGCACGAGGTCCCCGGGGGCCGGTGCCGCCGGGGTGGGCCGACGCTGCGACGCCTCCTCCTGCAGGTCGGTCGTCGTGGCGAAGTGCACCGGCCGCCGGGACCACTCGCGGTCCCGGCGGGACACGAGGGCGTCCACCGTCGAGGTCGTGGTGGCGACGGCGTCCGACCGCGCCGGGGAGAGGTCGACGGCGGTGGCGGCGAACACGCCCTCCTGTCCCGGGTCCACCCCGAGCAGTCCGGCCACGACAGCCTCGTCGAGGGTCCACGTGCGGCCGAGGACACCGACGCGGCCCACCGCGGCGTCGTCGAACGCCGCCAGCTGCGCGCCGTGGTCCATCGTCACGACGTGGTAGGTGAACGAGCCGTACTTGTGGGCGTTGCGCCAGAACTTCACGGTCGTGAGCAGCCAGCCGTCGGGGGCCAGGTCCGCGGGGAGACCCGCCGCAGCACGGACGACCTCCGCCGCGGGCCCGGCGGACAACCGCTGCAGGCGGTGGTGCAGCGCCGAGTAGTGGTGGACGCCCGGGAGCAGGCCGTCGGCACCGGTCGAGACCCAGTAGTGCACGACGGGGTAGAGCGACCCTCCGGAGGCGGCGACCCGCGACCAGCGCGCCCGGGCGTACTCCCGGGTCCGCTCGGTGTCGGCGTTCGCGTCGGCCTGCAGCCGGCGGCCCGTGCGGGCGGCGGCGAGGAACAGCCACTCCCCCAGTCGGTCCAGCGGTTCCGAACTGCCGCGGGGGGCGCGGCGCGGGAGGTCGACGTCGACCGTGGGGCCGAAGAACTTCGCCTCCCGGGGGGCGTCGGAGAAGTCGGGGTGGTGGTCGAGCGGCGGCAGCGGCCGGTCCTCGCGGGTCAGCACGGCGCGCACGTAGTCGGAGGTGCGGGACACGACGACTCCCTGCGGTCAGGTGGGCGGAACGGGGTCTCGGGGATGTCCGTCCCCGGGCGGGTGGGGTCCTGGCGGACTCCCGCCGGTCTGGCCGTCGGTGGGCGCCGCACCGACGGCCGGACCGGCCGGACGTCGTGTCGTCCTCAGGCGCAGCAGCTCGTGCAGCTCGTCGTGCTGCTGCTGCTGCAGGAGGAGGTGTAGGCGTTCTTCATGACCTCGCCGGCCTCGGTGTAGTCGTCGATCTCGAAGGTGTCGAGGTCGAGGTCGGAGGTGCTGGGCTTCTCGCTCACGGTGGTTCCTCTCGTCGGGCCCTGGGCCGCTGGTTCGACGTGCTCACGTCGACAGGACGAGTTTCGCGAGGAGGGGGGTGCCCCTGGTAGAGAGCGGATCAGGACTGCAGCGTGAAGTTCTCACCCGGTCCGGAGGACCTCCTCGGACCGCCCGCGGGGGCGCTCAGAGGAGGCGGCGCAGCCAGTCCCCGGGGGCGCTCCGGAACTCCTCCGGGGCCTCGGGCCAGCCGACGAGGGCGCGGTCCCAGCTGTCGGCGCGACTGACGACGGCGAGCCGGACGGCGAGCTGGAGGACGCGTGCGGGGTCGCCCACTGGAGGCCATCCCGCGAGGTAGCCGGCCGCGCGACTGTCAGGGTCCGGGGCAGGACCCTCCGGGGCCGCGTCGAGGGCGACGAGCAGGCTCGACCACGGGTGCCCGACGCACGCGTCGCCCCAGTCGAAGGGGCGAAGACCCCTCGCGAAGACGTTGCCGTCGTGCAGGTCGTCGTGCTGCAGGGTCGCCTCGAGCCCGACCGCGGCCAGTTCGGCGCACTCCTCCCGCACCCGGGAGGCGAGGTGCAGGAGGTCGGGGGCCCAGCGGTGCGCGAGCCGCTCGAAGGTGGCGGGCAGGTGCGGCAGCCGGAGGTCGGGGACGCCGAGGGCGACGAGGTCGTCGGCGTGCGCAGCGGTGGCGCGCTGGACCTCGCCGTAGGCGGTGAGGGCGTCGGCCCAGCGGCGCTCGGCCGCCGCCGGCGGCAGCTGGACGTCGCGGACCGTCGGTCCGCCGTCGGGCAGCAGCACCCACCCGCGGTCCTCCTCGACCGCGAGCGGGACCAGGACGTGCGGCACGTCCCAGCGGGCCACGGCGGCGAGCATCCGGACCTCGTGCCGGGTGCGTTCCGGGCACGCCTTGAGCCAGACCGGGCCCGCCGGAGTGGGGAGCCGCCAGACGGTCGACCACGGGCGGTCCTTGACGAGTTCGGCCGGCCCGGGGTCCGCGCCCGTTCCGCGCAGGACGTCGCGCGCCCAGGGCACCGCCGCTCCGTCCATCCCGCCAGTGTGACCCGCCGGCCCGTGGCTCCCTCCCGGGGCGCGCGGGCCCCGAACGCAGGAACCCCGCCCACCCGGAGGTGGACGGGGTCCCGTCAGGACTGGTTCAGCGGTTCCGGTCCGGCCGCCAGACGACGAGGGCGGTCGAGCGCTGCGACTCCGGCCGCCGCCCCATCGGGGTGGCGACGATGTCGCCGGCCATCCCCGCCGCGAAGATGCGCCGGGCCTGCTGGCGGACCATCGCGACCTCGTCCTCGAGTTCCTCGACGCGCTGCCCGAGGGCGAGCACCTGGTTCTCGAGGTCGAGGATCCGCTTGATGCCGGCCAGGTTCACGCCGTCCTCCTGGGACAGGCGCTGCACCTCGCGGAGCTGGGCGATGTCGCGGGCGGAGTAGCGCCGCCCGCGACCACGGGCCCGGCTCGGGGAGACGAGTCCGAGGCGGTCGTACTGCCGCAGCGTCTGCGGGTGCATCCCGGCGAGCTCGGCCGCGACCGAGATGACGAACAGCGGGCTGTCGTCCTGGTACACGGCTCGTCCTAGCTGCGGGCGCGCTCGGCCAGGCCGGCGCGCGGGTCGTCACCGGACGTGGCCTTCGCGAACGCCTCGACGGCCGAGCGCACGGCACCCTCGACCTTCTGCGGCACGACGACCTCGATCGTGACGAACAGGTCGCCCCGCTCGTCGGTCGACCGGGACCGCTGGACCCCGCGCCCCCGCAGGCGCAGCGAGCGTCCCGACGGCGTGCCGGCGGGGACCTTCACCTTGACGGACGCCCCGTCCAGGGTGGGCACCTCCACCGTGGCGCCGAGCACGGCCTCGTCGAAGGAGACCGGCAGCGTCATGCGCAGGTCGTCCCCGTCCCGGCGGAACACCGGGTGGGGTTCGACGTGCACGGTGACGAGCAGGTCACCCGTCCCCCCGGGACCGGCCAACCCCTTGCCGCGCAACCGGACCTTCTGGCCGTCGCGGACACCCTGGGGCAACCGCGCGTTGACGGTCCGGGCCGGGCCGCCCCGCGGGTCGGGGACCCGCAGGGTGACCGTCTTGCCCTCGAGGGCGTCCCGGAAGGACACCCGGGCGGACGCGTCGAGGTCCTGGCCGCGGGCGGGGGTCTGCGTGCCCCCGGGGAAACCTCCCGGGAAACCCCCGGGTGCGGCCCCGCCCTGGCCGAAGAGGCCACCGAGCAGGTCCTCGAAACCCCCGCCGGCCCCGCCGCCGGGCGTTCCGAAGCGCACCCCACCCGGCGTGCCTCCGCGGCCCTGGTTGAACAACCCGCCCAGCAGGTCCTCGAACCCCGCGCCGCCGCCCGCACCGCCGGCCCCCCCGGAGGAGAACCGGGCACCGCCGCCGACCATCGCGCGGATGCCGTCGTACTGCTGCCGCTGCTCGGGGTCGGACAGGACCGCGTAGGCCTCGCCGACCTCCTTGAACTGCTGCTCGGCCGAGGCGTCACCCGGGTTCGCGTCCGGGTGCAACGTGCGCGCCTTCTTGCGGTACGCCTTCTTGATCTCGGCGGCGTCGGCGTCGTGGGAGACGCCGAGGATCGCGTAGAAGTCCTTCTCGGCCCAGTCCTGCATGCTCACCGGCGTCCCCCTCCCTCGTCGTCTGGTTGTCCGCAGGTCATCCCTGCGGGTCGGCCACCGCGACCCGGGCCGGACGCAGGATCCGGTCGCCGAGCTTGTACCCCGGCTGCAGGACCTTCGTGCACGTCGCCACCTCGTACTCGTCGGAGTGGCTGTGCATGAGCGCCTCGTGCACGGCCGGGTCGAACGGTTCGCCGTCCTGGCCGTAGCGCTCGAGGCCGAACCGCGTGAGCGTCGCCTCGAGCTTGTCCGCGATCGCGGAGAACGGGCCCGTGAGGTCACCGTGCTCGCGCGAGAGGTGGATGTCGTCGAGGACCGGCAGCAGGGCCTCGGCCACGCCCGCGATCGCCGCGTTCTTGGCGACGTCGCGGTCGCGGTCGACGCGCTTCTTGTAGTTCACGTACTCGGCGTTCAGGCGCTGCAGCTCGTCGAGGCGGGCGGCCGCGAGGCCCTGCGCCGCGTCGAGTTCGGCGTCGGCGGCCCCGTCGTCCGGTCCCCCCACGGTCGGAGCCGTGGGTGCGGCGGACGCGGGTGCCTCGGCCGACTGGCCGCGCACCTGCCCCGTCTCGGGGTCGATGCGGCGGTTGTCGCGGACCACGGTGGGTTCGGAGAGCTCCTCCGACATCACTTGTCCTTCTCGTCGTCGACGACCTCGGCGTCCACCACGTCCTCGTCGGAGGACGAGCTCTTGCTGAAGTCGGGGCCGGCCTGCGAGCCCGCGTCACCGGCGGAGGCGCCCTCGGACTGCTGCGCCGCGTACATGGCCGCGCCCAGTTCCTGCGAGGCCTTGGCGACGGCGTCGGACTTGGCCTTGATGTCGGCCGCGTCGGTGCCGTTCAGCGCCGTCTTCAGCTCCGCCACAGCGGACTCCACCGTGGCCTTGCCGTCGGCGGGCAGCTTGTCGGAGTTGTCCGCGACGAACTTCTCGGTCTGGTAGACGAGCGCCTCGGCCTGGTTGCGGGCCTCGGCCTCCTCGCGACGCTGCTTGTCCTCGTTCGCGTGCTGCTCGGCGTCCTTGACCATCCGCTCGATGTCCTCCTTCGACAGCGC
The DNA here is from genome assembly GCF_040702905.1 of Kineococcus sp. NPDC059986. NCBI lineage: Bacteria > Bacillati > Actinomycetota > Actinomycetes > Kineosporiales > Kineosporiaceae > Kineococcus > Kineococcus sp. NPDC059986. Next base: position 26,434 of record NZ_JBFBND010000009.1, read on the forward strand.
GCTGCCGCCGGAGATGGTCATCGACTGCTCCTTGCCCGTGCCGCGGTCCTTCGCGTTCACGTGCACGATGCCGTTGGCGTCGATGTCGAAGGTGACCTCGACCTGCGGGACACCGCGCGGGGCGGGGGCGATCCCGGTCAGTTCGAACGTGCCCAGCGGCTTGTTGTCGCGGGCCAGTTCGCGTTCACCCTGGAACACCTGGATGAGCACCGAGGGCTGGTTGTCGTCGGCGGTCGTGAAGACCTCCGAACGCTTCGTCGGGATGGCCGTGTTGCGCTCGATGAGCTTGGTCATGATCCCGCCCTTGGTCTCGATGCCCAGGGACAGCGGGGTGACGTCGATGAGCAGGACGTCCTTGCGCTCACCCTTGAGGACACCGGCCTGCAGGGCGGCGCCGATGGCGACGACCTCGTCCGGGTTCACGCCCTTGTTGGGCTCCTTGCCGCCGGTCAGCTCCTTCACGACGCTCGTCACGGCCGGCATGCGGGTGGAACCACCCACGAGGACGACGTGGTGGATGTCGGCGAGCTTGACGTCGGCGTCGCGGATGACGTCGTGGAACGGCTTCTTGGTGCGGTCCAGCAGGTCCTGCGTCATCTGCTCGAACTGCGCGCGGGTGAGCTGCTCGTCCAGGTGGACGGGGCCGTTCTCCGTCATCGACAGGTACTGCAGGGAGATGCCGGTGCTGGTGGCCGTCGACAGCTCCTTCTTGGCCTGCTCGGCGGACTCGCGGAGACGCTGCATCGCGATCTTGTCCTTGGACAAGTCGATGCCGTACGCGCCCTGGACCTTCTTCAGCAGGTGGTCCACGACGCGCTGGTCCCAGTCGTCGCCGCCGAGGTGGTTGTCACCGGAGGTCGCGCGGACCTGGATGGTGGAGAACCCGTCGTCGTCCTTGCCGACCTCGAGCAGGGACACGTCGAACGTCCCGCCACCGAGGTCGAAGACGAGGATGAGCTCGTCCTCCTTGCCCTTCTCCAGCCCGTAGGCGAGGGCGGCCGCGGTCGGCTCGTTGATGATGCGCAGGACGTTCATCCCCGCGATCTCGCCGGCCTCCTTGGTGGCCTGCCGCTGCGCGTCGGAGAAGTAGGCCGGGACCGTGATGACGGCGTCGGTGACCGTCTCGCCCAGGTAGCTCTCGGCGTCGCGCTTGAGCTTCTGCAGGATGCGGGCGCTGATCTCCTGCGGCGTGTACTTCTTGTCGTCGATCTCGACGTTCCAGTCGGTGCCGACGTGGCGCTTCACGGAACGGATCGTGCGGTCGACGTTGGTGACCGCCTGACGCTTGGCGATCTCGCCGACGAGCACCTCGCCGTTCTTGGCGAAGGCGACGACGGAGGGGGTGGTGCGCCCACCCTCGGCGTTCGCGATGACCGTCGGCTCGCCGCCCTCGAGGACGGAGACGACGGAGTTGGTGGTGCCGAGGTCGATCCCGACCGCACGTGCCATGGTGAATGCCCTCCCGAGCAGCTGTGACTGTTGAGCCTTCTCCACTCAAGTTCGCGGAACGCTCCGGATCTGTCAAGCGGAGACTCCGTGAACTTGAGTCTGATGGGCTCAACTCGCGGAGGGGCCCTCTTGTTCCCGGGAACCGCGGACGGCTCCCGGACGCTCTCCCTGTGTGGACCGACAGGTGGATGGACAGCCCGAACGCCAGGTGCCGCTGCACTTCGACGATGCGTCCAAGGCCGGCGCGACGCACGTCAACCTCTCGGCCGTCCGCTCGGACGGCCCCTTCCTGTGGGTGGCCGGCGACGAGACGGCGACGGTCGAGCGCCTCACCGCCCAGGAGGTCGACGGCGTCGTGACCGGCTACGACGAGCAGGTGAGCGTGGCCCTGGCCGACCTCGTCGACCTGCCCGGCCCCCCGCACGAGGAGGCCGACGTCGAGGGGCTGGCGCGCGACGGGAACTGGTTGTGGGCCATCGGGTCGCACAGCCTCAAGCGCAAGCGCATCCGTCCCGGGGACGGTGACGCCAAAGCCCGCAGGCGGCTGGGGCGCGTCGTCCGGGAGGCGAACCGCTACGTCCTCGTCCGGCTGCCCGTCGACCCCGCGACCGGGCTGCCGGCGCGGCGGGTCGAGGTGGACGGCGAGGTGCTGACGGCGGCCGTGCTCGGTGGGCACGGCGACGACCTGACGGTGCACCTGCGCGACGACGACCTCGTCGGCCCGTTCCTGTCCATCCCGTCCAAGGACAACGGCCTCGACGTCGAGGGTGTGGCGGTCCACCACTCACCCGCCGGGACGCGGCTGTACGTGGGACTGCGCGGTCCCGTCCTGCGCGGCTGGGCCGTCCTGCTCGAGGTGCGCCCCGTGACGCACGGCAAGGACCCCCACCGCCTCGTGCTGGAGGAGTTCGAGGACGGCTCGACGTACCGGACGCACCTGCTGGACCTGCGCGGGCTCGGGATCCGCGACCTGTGCCCCGACGGCGACGACCTGCTCGTGCTCACCGGACCCTCGATGGGGTTGTCCGGCCCCGTCCGCGTCCACCGCTGGGTCGGCGCGTGCACGGTCGAGACCGCGGACGTGGTGCGCGCCGACGAGCTGCCCGTCGTGCTCGAGCTCCCGCACGGTCAGGGCGAGGACCACCCGGAGGGCCTGGCCCTGCTGCCCGGCGGCCGGGAACTGCTCGTCGTGCTCGACTCCCCCGCCCCGTCCCGGCACACCGCCGACGGCGGGATGCTCGCGGACGTGTGGCGCCTGCCGAGGTGAGGTGGACGACGGTGACGGGAACAGCGGCGCCGGCACCGGGGACCCACCTGTAGCAACGTGTTGCTGCAGTCGCTCCATGAGGAGCATCAGCCAGCGCGAGCTCCGCAACGACAGCGGAAAGATCCTTCGCGAGCTGCGCGACGGAGAGGAGTTCGAGGTCACGGTGAACGGCGAGAGCTTCGGCGTGCTCCGGATGGACCCTCCCCCGGCGAAGCCGCAACGCTTCGTCGATGCCGACGCGCTGCGCGCGCTCTACGCAGACGCGCCACTGTCCGGCGACGAGGCGGAAGCGTGCAAGCGTGACATCCGCCAAGCCCTCGAGGACGAGCTGGACGACCCCTACGAGCGGACTCCCGCTCGCCCGGAACGGTGACCACGGACGCGGCCGTGCTGGTCGACACCAACGTGCTCTTCGACGGCATCGTCGTCGACGGCGCCTCCCTCTCCATCCTCACGCTCTTCGAGTTGGCGAACGGCGTCACCACGGCCACCGACGCCCGGCAACGGGCGGCTCGACAGCGCCGGTGCGACGTCGCGTTGGCGGTCTTCGACCCCTTCCCCGTGTCGCGGCGGGTTCTCGAGGCCTACCCGGCCATCGACGCGGCCGTCGTGGCGGTCGGGCGCAAGCCCAGACCGCGTCGGGTCGACCTCATCATCGCGGCGACTGCGCGAGCTCACGGACTACCCTTCGTCACGTCGAACGTCGACGACTACCGCGGCCTCGAGGACCTCGTGGACGTCCGCCGCCCGTGATCGACGAGGACTCCTCCGGATGATCGCCCAGCGAGGGCTTGCGCGGGTCGACCTGCTCAGACGGCGGCGGGGGCGGGTGCGTCCCCGACGGGTTCCTCGGTGCTGCGGGAGGTCGTCAGGGACGCCGCCCCGAACCCGGCGACGAGACCGACGACGACCGCCAGGGCCGTGAACGCGATGCGCTCGCCGTGGAAGAACGACTGCACGAGTGCGGTGCTCCACGTCCCCGCGGGCAGGGTGGCGGTGACGAGGGCGGCGATGAGGGTGCCGACGACGGCCGTCCCGATGCTGGTGCCGACCTCCTGCGCGGTGTCGTTGAGCGAGGCCGCCAGGGAGGTGCGGTTCTCCGGCGCGGCACCGACGAGGGCCACGGCGCAGATGGTCATCACGGTCCGCAGCCCGACGGTGAGGACCACCATGCAGGCGGCGATGACGGGGTAGCCGTGGTCCACCCCGAGGGCGAGGCCGAGCAGGGACGCGGTCAGCAGTCCGGCCCCGACGAGGCAGGCGGTCCGGTGCCCGAGGCGGCGGGCGAGCTGTTCGGAGACGGGCGTCGCGGCGATCATCGTCAGGATCAGCGGGAGGTTCGCCAACCCGGCGCGCACGGGGCTCCAGCCGTAGGCGTACTGGAAGTGCAGGATCAGGCTGAACATCACCGCGGACATGGCGATGGACGTCCCCACCTGCGCCACGGCGGCGCCGCGGACGGTCCCGTCGCGGAAGAGCGCCAGGTCCAGCATCGGCTGCGCGGCAGTGCGTTCGCGCTGGACGAACCCGAGCAGGGCCAGCACCGCCCCCACCGCGGAGCCGACGGTGACGAGCGAGGTCCAGCCGTGCTCGATCCCGCTGGTGAGCACGTAGCAGGCCAGGCCGATGGTCGCGGTGGACAGCGCGGCACCGGGCAGGTCGAGGGCGTCGTCGGTCAGCCCCTCGCGCCGGTCGGCGGGAACGCCCAGGCGCACCCCGATCCAGGCGACGAGGGCGATGGGGGCGTTGACGACGAGCAGCCACTGCCAACCGACGTGGGCCAGGGCCGTCCCGCCGAGCAGCGGGCCGAGGACGAAACCGCTCATGCCGACGACGATCATCACCGTCATGGCGCGCATGCGCAGCGCCTCGTCCTCGAAGAGCCGGAACACCAGCGAGTTCGTGATGGGCGCCATGGCCGCGGCGGCCACGCCCAGTGCGGCCCGCAGGGCGATGAGCTCGCCGGGGGTCGTCACGACCGCGGCGAGCAGGCTGACCGCCCCGAAGACCGTGAGGCCGACGAGCAGCACCCGGCGCCGGCCGAAGCGGTCGGCGGCGGAGCCCGCGGTGAGCAGCAGCCCGCCGAAGGTCAGGGAGTAGGCGCCGGTGACCCACTGCAGGGCGGTGGTGCCGCTGCCGAGGTCCCGGCCGATGGTCGGCAGGGCGATGGTCAGCAGCGTGTTGTCGACCATCTCGACGAAGAAGGCCAGGCACAGGGCCAGCAGGGGGATCCACGCTGCGCGCAGCGAGGTGTAGCTCGGGGTTGTCGATGGCGGGGTGGTGTTCACGGCGGCTGTCCTCTCGACGGTGGCCGCTCGTGATCGAACGACGTTCGGTCAGCATAGAACGACGTTCGGTCCGATGTCGAGGGTGTGGTGGGATGGACGCATGGCAGACGCGCGGACGCCCCCTCGCACCCGCTCCGGCGGGCCCGACCGCCCCCGGGGAGGAGGTCGGGCGGGAGCGGCCGCCCGGGCGGCCGCCACACCCCGACGGCGGGCCTCGCACTCGCTGGAGGCGGTCGTCAGCGAGGCCGTCGCCCTGCTCGACGAGGCGGGCGAGTCCGCCATGACGTTCCGCGCCCTCGCGGCCCGCCTCGGCGGTGGGGTCGGCAGCATCTACTGGTACGTCTCGAGCAAGGACGAACTCGTCGACCTCGCGGCCGACCACGTGCTCGGGTCGGTCCTGGCGGCCACCGAGGGCCGCACTGACGCCGAGGACCCGCTCGAGGACGTGCGCGCCACCGCGGTCGCGTTCTTCGACGCGGTCGTCGTCCGCCCGTGGCTCGGGGCCCGCTTCCTCGGCACCACCGAGCAGCAACCGAACGGGATGCTCTACTACGAGCGCCTCGGCCAGCAGGTCATGCGGCTGGGAATGCCGCCCCGGCAGAGCTTCGAGGCCGTGTCAGCGGTGCTGGGCTTCGTCGTCGGGACCGCCGCCGACCTGGGCCGTCAGCCCGCGGCGCCGACGAAGGACGGGGTGGTCCCCGAACGCGACGGGGACCTGGGCGCGGCCCTCGCGCAGTGGCGGGCCATGGACCGCCAGGAGTTCCCCTTCGTGCACTTCATCCTCGACGAGTTCGCGGCCCACGACGACGGGGAGCAGTTCCGGGCCGGCCTGGACCTCCTGCTCGCAGGGATCCGGCTGTCCGCCGACCGGTTCCGGGCCTGACGCCCCTCACCGTCGCGCCACGAGCCGGTTGAGGCGTTCGGACATCACCAGACCCAGCACGACGAGGACCGCGAGGAACGCCGGCAGGACACCCGTGCCCACCCACGTCGAGAGGGCCCCGAACGCCGGGGGCGCCAGGGTGGACCCGCTGTAGGCCGCCGCCATCTGGATGCCGATGACCGCCTGGGAGTTCTCGCGCCCGAAGTTCACGGGCGTGGAGTGGATGATCGCCGGGTACACGGGGGCGCAGCCGAGACCTGCGACGACGAGCCCGGCCAGGGCGAGGGCGTCGGTGGGGACGGGCAGCGCGATCATCACGACCCCGAGCCCCACGGTCGCGAAACCTCCGCGGATGAGCAGCGTGTCCCCCACCCGGTCGGCGAAGAACCCGGCCAGGAACCGGCCGCCGGTGATCCCCAGCAGGAACATCGAGGCGAACGCGGCCGCCGAGGCGGGGCTCACACCCCGGTCGTCGACCAGGTACGTCGCCGCCCAGAGGATCGAGGTGCTCTCCAGGGCGCAGTACGCGAAGAAGGCGACGAGGACCAGGACCACCCCCGGGATCCGCAGGACCTGGGCGAGGGGGACGTGCCCCTGGCGCACGGGTTCCCCGTCCGGGTCCGCGTCCGGTTCCCCGTGCTGCGGCGGGACGCGGTTCACCTTGCCCCACAACGGGAGGCTGACGACGAGGAGCACCGTGAGCACGACCTGCGTGATCCCGACGATCCGGTAGGCGCTGGACCAGCCCCAGCCGGCGCTGAGGGCGTAGCTCATGATGAACGGGCTGATGGAGGCGCCGACGCCCCAGAAGCTGTGCAACCAGTTCATGTGCCGGGCGGCGTAGTGCAGCGCGACGTAGTTGTTGAGGGCCGCGTCCACCGCCCCGGCCCCGAGGCCGTACGGCACGGCCCACAGGCACAGCGCCCAGAACGAGGGCGAGACGGAGAACCCCAGGAGGGCCACCGCGGTCGTCCCCACGCTCACGGCCGTGACGAGGCCCGCACCCCACCGCCGCGTCAGCCGGTCCGAGGCCAGGCTGGAGACGATCGTGCCGCCCGCGATGATCATCGTCAGGACACCCGCGAGGCCGAGGGAGACCCCGAGGTCCTCGTGCATGACGGGCCACCCCGCCCCGAGCAGGGAGTCGGGCAGCCCCAGGCTGATGAAGGCGACGTAGACGATCGCCAGGAGGAGCGAGTACACGGTGGGCTGGTCCGTCCTTCAGGGGGAGACAGGGCGTGCGAGCGGGGGCGGGGCGAGCCGGGCGACGTCGGCGCGGAACCGCGCGGGGTCGAGGGGTTCCGTGGACAGGACCGCGTGGAGGGTGAGGCCCTCGACGAGCGCGTCGAGGACCCGCGCGTCCTCCGGCGCGAAGTGCCGCCGCAGCGCCGCGCGGGTGCGCTCCATCCACGCCTGGGTGACCTCGCGGACCGCGGGATCGCGCGCCGCGAGGGCGTACAGCTCGTAGGCCAGGACCGCCTGGCGCCGGGACCCCGTCACGGGGTCGGTGTCCGCGTCGTCGGCGAGACCGGCCAGCACCGCGTCCGCCACGGCCTCCCGGGGGTCGGCACCCTGGGGGACCGCGGCCATCGCGGACTCGAAGGCGTCACCCCACCGCTGCGCGAGCACCGTGAACGCCGAGCTGAGCAGGTCCGCGAGGCCTCGGAAGTAGTAGGTCATGGCCCCCAGGGGGACGTCGGCGGCGGCGGCGACCTTGCGGTGGGTGGTGCCGGCGACGCCGTGCGCGGCGATGACGTCGAGGGTGACCTCGAGGATGCGCTGCCGGCGGTCCGGTTCGTGGCGCCGCCTGCCGGCCCCGCGGCGGGAGGCCGGGGCAACCGGGCGCGCGGACATGGTACGAGCGTACACTCAGGTGGCTCTCCGTCCGCATCCCCGACCCGTGAGGAACTCCATGGACCCGGCCGAGCAGTTCGCGCACATCGCCACCGGCGCGGTGTACGACGACCTGACCCCCGAACTCCTCGCGGCGCGGGCCGACGCGGTGCGCGCCACGAACGCGTACAACGCCTCCTCCGGCGAGCCGTCCGCGGTGCGGGAGGAGTTGCTGCGTCGCGTCGTGGGGTCGATGGGCGCGGAGGTGACCTTCGAACCCACCTTCCGGTGCGAGTTCGGCCGGAACATCCACCTCGGCTCGCGCTTCTTCGCCAACTTCGACTGCGTGATGCTCGACGGCGCGCCCATCACCGTCGGCGACGACGTCCTCCTCGGCCCGAAGGTGGGGCTCTACACGTCGAACCACGTCCTGGACCCCGTGGAACGCGCCGCCGGCGCCTGCCGGGCCGCACCCATCACGCTGGGGAACGCCGTCTGGATCGGCGGTGGGGCGACGGTGCTGCCCGGCGTCAGCATCGGCGACGGTGCCGTCGTCGGCGGCGGGAGCGTCGTCACGCGCGACGTCCCCGCGGGGGTCGTCGTGGCCGGAAACCCCGCGCGCGTGCTGCGGGAGATCACCGACGCCGACCGCACCGGGTTCACTCCCCGCCGCTGAACGCCCTCCTCCTCCAGGAGGAGGAGCACCCGCCGCGATCTCGTCCTGCGGCAGGTGCTCCCCGTGGCCCGGCCTCCCTAGCGTCGTGGACGAGAGCCGGCGGGTGCCGGCGGCGGACACCTGGGGAGGACGCATGATCACGGCGGAGGCGCTGACCAAGCGCTACGGGACGACGACGGCGGTGGACGGGTTGTCCTTCACGGCCCACCCCGGGACGGTGACGGGTTTCCTGGGCCCGAACGGAGCTGGCAAGTCCACGACGATGCGGATGGTCCTGGGCCTCGAACGCCCCACCGCCGGCAGCGTGCTCGTCGACGGGCAGCGGTACGCGGACCTACGGGCTCCGTTGCGCACCGTCGGCGCGATGCTCGACGTGCGGTCCGCGCACCCGGGACGAACGGCTTTCCGTCACCTCCTCGCACTGGCCCGCACCCACGGCATCCCCCGTTCCCGGGTGGACGAGGTCCTCGGACTGACGGGACTGCAGTCCGTCGCAGGCCGCCGGGTGAAGGGTTTCTCCCTCGGCATGGGCCAGCGCCTCGGGATCGCAGCGGCCCTGCTGGGAGACCCCTCGACCCTGGTGCTCGACGAACCGGTCAACGGCCTCGACCCCGACGGCGTGCTGTGGATCCGCTCGCTCGTGCGGGACCTGGCGGCCGAGGGCCGGACGGTGTTCCTGTCCTCCCACCTCATGCACGAACTCGCCCTCTGCGCGGACCGGGTCGTGGTCGTCGGCCGCGGGCGGTTGCTCGCCGACGCGTCCGTGGCCGAACTCCTCGAACGCTCCCGGGCCGCCGGCGTGGTCCGCGTGCGGACGACCGTCCCGGACCGGCTGGCCCCGGCGCTCGTGCGGGCCGGGGCCGCCGTCGCGGTCGAGCCCGACGGCGCCCTCCACGTGCGGGGCGCATCCCTCGAGGAGGTCGGCGCGGTCGCCGGTGAGGTGGGCGCGACGCTCCTCGAACTCACCGCGGAGGCCGGCTCGCTCGAGGCGGCCTACCTGGAACTCACCGGCGGTTCCGTCGAACACCGGGCGGGTTCCCGGTGAGGGCCCCCGGTCCGTCCTTCCCCCGCGTCGTCCACGCGGAGTGGACGAAGCTCCTGGGGCTGCGCTCCACCCACGTCGTCGTGGTGGCGACCGTCGGGCTCGTGGGGTTCCTCACCCACCTGTCGTCCAGCGCCTCCGCCGGCGACCCGGGGTTCGTCCCGACGCGGGGCCTCGCGGACGTCCTCCCGCTGGCCTTCCTCGGGGTCCTGGTCCTCGGGGTGGTCGTCGGGGCCGGCGAGCACAGCACGGGGACCTTCCGCTCCACGTTCGCCGCTGTGCCGCAGCGGATCCCCGTCCTGCTCGCCCAGGCCGTGGTGACGGCCGCCGTCGCCCTGTGGACCGGTGTGCTGAGCGTCGCCGCGGCGGTCCTGGGCATCCTGCCCGCGGCCGCCTCGCGCGAGATGACCCCCGACCTCGCGACGGCCGGGGTGCCCGGACTCCTGCTCGGGTCGGGCGGCTTCCTCGTCGGCGCCGGGCTGCTGGGCCTGGCGTTCGGCGCCCTGCTGCGCCGTCCGGTCCCCGCGCTGGTCGCAGCGGTGGTCCTGTTCCTCGTCGCCCCCGTGGTGCTCTCGATCGCGGCCGACACCGGTGACGACCCGGTGGCGGTGCACGACCCGGAGGACCCGCCCGCGGCGACGGCCGTGGTGAACACGGTGGAGAGCTTCACCCCCGTCGGCGCGGGAGCGGTGTTGACGAACCCCGGCGGCGGCGGGCTCGACGGTGCTCCCGACCTCGGGGCGGCCGGTTCCGCTCTCGTCCTGGGGTGCTGGGTGGCGGTCCCGCTGACCGTCGCCGCGGTCCGGTTGCGTCGTCGTGACCTCGTCTGAGGTCGGCGTGACCGCCGCCCGCGTGGTCGCGGCGGAGTGGACGAAGCTCGCGAGCCTGTCGTCGACCACCTGGCTCACCGCCGGGACCGTCTGCGCCGCAGCGGTCCTGGCGTTCGTCCTCGGACTGTTCGCCGGGCCGGGGGACGCGGTGAGCGCGAGTTCCCTGGCGAGTTCGGGGTACCTGCTCGCCCAGCTCGGGCCCCTCGTCCTCGGGGTGCTGGTCGGGAGCACGGACTTCACCGTCGGGACCTCCCTCACGACGTACGCGGCGGTGCCCCGTCGCATCCCGGTCCTCCTCGCCCAGGTCGTGCTGACCACCGCCCTGACCCTGGTGACGGGGGTCGCTGCGATCTCCGTCTCCCTCGCCGCGACGGCCGGAGCACGACGGACCGCGGGGCTCTCGTGGACGCTGTCCAGCCCCTCCGACCTGCGCACCGCCGTCGGGTACGTCCTGTTCCTCGCCGGCGCGGGGGTGTGCGGGGTGCTGCTCGGTTCGCTCCTGCGACGGCCGCTCGCAGCGCTCGCCACGGCGGTGGCGCTGTTCGTGCTCCTCGACCAGGTGCTGGCAACCCACCCGGGGCACGTCGTCGACACGGTGCGCGCACTGCTCCCGAGCAGCGGGACGCGGATGTTCGCCGACGAGGCCCGGCTCTCGGCGCTGGGCGCCGGTCACGGCCCCCACCTCGGCGTCGGGGGCGGCGGGCTGGTCCTGGCGGCGTGGTGCGTCGCGCTCACCGCCCTGGCGGGGTTCCGGCTGGTGCGTCGTGACGTCTCGTGACCCGAGCGACCGGTGGGAGGGTGACGCGGTGACGACCCCGACCCTCACCGCGTCGCAGGTGCAGCACCAGACGACACCGCGCCAACTGCTGCTGGCCCACCCCTGGACCGCGCACGTCCTCGTCGTCACGCTCGTGCTGCTCGTCGGGTCGGTCACCGCCCTCGCCGTGTCGGAGACCGTGCGCGGGGCCACGAGCCTGGGGTTGTTCGCGCCGGGGTCCCCGCTGGGCGAGCGCTCCGTGACGACGTGGCTCGCCGGGACGGTGGCCGGGGCCCTGGCCCTCGTCGGCCGGAACCGGTGGCCCCTGGCCGTCACCGGCGTGCTGACCGCGCTGGCCGTGGTCTCCCTGGTGCTGGGGCAGGTGCTCGGGGTGCTGGGGTTCTGCCTGGCCTGGGCGCTGCACGCCGTCGCGGCCCGGCACAGCGCCCGCACCACGTGGGCCGTGGGAACTGCCGGCCTCGTCGTCGTGTCGGTGGCCGTGCTGCGCTGGCAGGTCATCGGTCTGGCCGAGGTCCTGCTGTGGAGCGACGAACTGCCGCCGGTCGACGGCGTTCCCTTCCAGCGGCTGAGCGCACCGGACCCCTCGACGGGTCGCCGCTCCTGGACGCTGTTCCTGCTGCTCGCCCTCCTGGTGCTGGGCGGGGTGACGGGTGCCTGGGCGCAGGCCCGCCGGCAGCACGCCCACGACCTCGTGGAGCGGTACGCCGCGATGGCCCGCGAACGCGACACCAGCGCGGCTCTCGCGCGCTCGGCCGAGCGGGCCCGGATCGCCCGCGAGGTGCACGACATCGTGGCGCACAGCGTCTCGGTGATGGTGGCGCTGTCCGACGGTGCGGCCTCCGCGCTCGACCGGGCACCGGACGCCTCCCGACGGGCGCTCGCCGAACTGTCAGCGACGGGTCGGGACGCCCTGGCCGACATGCGCAGCGTGCTGGGTTCCCTGCACCCGCAGGAACTCCAGGGCCGGGCGCCGGTCGTTCCCACGAGCCCCACCGAGACGGACCTGCACGGCGTCGTCGAGAGGTTCCGGGCGGCCGGCCTGCCGTTGACCACCGACGGGTTGGAGGCCCCGCTGCCGGCGGACACCGCGGTGCGCCTGGCCGTCGTGCGGATCGTGACGGAGGCGCTCACCAACGTGCTGCGGCACGCCCCGGGGACTCCCTCGGTCCTGCTGGTGCTGCGCCGCGAGGACGCCACCCTCGAGGTCGAGGTCGTGGACGCCGGGGGCGTCCGGGCGGGCGACGGCGGCGGCACCCACCTCGGGCTCGTCGGGATGAGGGAACGGGCGACCCTCCTCGGCGGAGCGGTGGAGGCCGGCCCCGTCGACGGGGGCGGCTGGCGGATCCACCTCGTCCTGCCGACCGGTGGGGAGGCCCGCGCGTGACGACCGTGCTGCTCGTGGACGACCAGGCGTTGCTGCGCATGGGGTTCCGCCTCGTCATCGAGTCCGAACCCGATCTCGAGGTCGTCGGCGAGGCGTCCGACGGGGCGGTCGCACTGGAGCAGGTGCAGGCCCTGGCCCCGGACGTCGTCGTCATGGACGTCCGGATGCCCGGGATGGACGGGATCGAGGCGACCCGGCGCATCGCCGAGCGGTACCCGGCCTCGCGGGTGCTCGTGCTCACCACGTTCGACGTCGACGAGTACGCGTTCGCCGCCCTGCGTTCGGGGGCGAGCGGGTTCCTCGTCAAGAGCGCCGGGCCCCAGGAACTCGTCGATGCGATCCGCGTCGTGGACTCCGGGAGTTCCGTCGTGGCCCCCCGTCTGGTGCGCAGGATGCTCGACCTGTTCGCCACGCAGCTGCCCACCGATCCGGAGGGGAGTCCCGGGGACGACCTCGACGCCCGTCTGCAGGCGCTGACCCCGCGAGAGCTCGACGTCCTGCGCCGCATCGCCGAAGGCTCCTCCAACGCGGAGATCGCCGCCGACCTCGTCGTGTCCCTGACGACCGTCAAGACGCACGTGGGCAACGTCCTAGCGAAACTGGGACTGCGCGACAGGGTTCAGGCCGTCATCGCGGCGTACGAGTGGGGGCTCGTGCGGGCCGGCCGGAACCCGTGAGACTCAGCCGCGGTCGAAGGCTCCCCCGGCGCCGAAGACCCGCTCGGTGAACCGGCGCCCGACGACGGCGTGCCCGGCCGTGTCGAGGTGCAGGGCGTCCGGCAACGGGTGCTCGTACTCGTCGGCCGCGCCGAACAGCTCGAGCCCGTCGAGGTGGTGCAGGTGCGGGTCGTCACCGCGGGCGGCGACGACCTCGCGCAGCGCGTCCCGCACGACGCGCAGCGTCAACCGTCCGCCCGCAGTGTCCCCCGGTGCACCCGTGGCGGTGAACCGGAGTTCCCCCCGGGCCAGGGCCGCGAGGTCGACGGACCCCGGGCCGGGGGTGTCCTCGTGCAGCGCGCAGTGCAGCGGCGAGACGACGAGCAGCGGGACGGTGGGGTGCCCGTCGCGGACGGTGTCGAGGAACCCGTGGACGGCCGCGACGAACGTCCTGCGCCGCATGGCGTCGCCACCCACGACGTTGATGCCGAACTTCACGCTGACGACGTCTGCCGGGCGGTCGCGGACGACGCGGGCGAGGAACGGGTCGACGAGCGCGCTGCCGCCGAAGCCGAGGTTCTGCAACCGGACCCCCGCCGCGCGAGCCGCGATCGCCGGCCAGGTGCGCGTCGGACTCGCGGCGTTCGACCCGTGGCTGAGGGAACTGCCGTGGTGGACCCACAGCGGGCCGGAGGGGGTCACGGGACGGACCGGGGCGTCGGCGTCCAACCCCACGACGTCGACCTGCTCGAGGTGCGGCAGCCAGAACTCGACGACCTTCTCCCCCGCGGGCAGGTCCTCGACGAGCACGTGCTCGTCGGGTCCCTCGACCGTCGTGGCGGCTCCGGTCCGCAGGTCGACGTCGACGAGCGTGCCGCCGGTGAGGACGTGCGTGCGGTGCAGTTCCCCGTCGAGGACGACGTCGACCGCACCGCGGAGGCGTTGCACCCCGCCGAGGGCCTGGCGCGTGGCGTGCAGGCGGAGGTCGAGCCGCCGGGCCGTCGTGGCGACGACGACCCGGACACCGGACGGTTGCGCCTGCGCCGAGAGCAGTTGCGCGTCGGCGTCCCGGGTCCGCACCGCGGACGGCAACCGGTGCGGGCGCAGCCCACGACCGGCGCGTTCGACCTCCAGCGCGCCGTGGAACAGCTCGGGGACGAGGGGTGCGGTCACTAGGGGCCCTCCGAGGGGAACGGGTCGCGAGTGGTCCAGCGCGACAGGACGAGGTGCAGCGAGCGCAGGAGTTCGCGCCAGGACTCCTCCGGGGCCGGGGAGCGGTGGTCGAAGCTGCCGAGGCGTTCCAGGTCGAGGAAGCCGCTGAGGGCGGCGCCGAGCACGCGGGTGGCGTGGACGCGGTCGGCCGCCGGGACGCGGTAGCCGAGCAGCACGGCCTCGGTGAGCCGGACGACGCGACCCGCCGCGGTGGTCTCCACGGCCTCCGGTCCGGCCCTGCGGTGCAGCGCCTCCCACCGCCCCGGGTGCTCGTGCGCGAACACGCGGTGGGCCGTCGCGAAACCCTCGAGGGCGTCCGCGCCGGCCCTGCCGACCACGGCGTCGGCCACCCGGTCGGCGAGTTCGTCGAGGGCGAGGACGGTGACCCCGTCGCGCAGCGCCGCCAGGTCCCGCACGTGGCCGTAGAGGCTGGGCGTCTGGACGCCCAGCGAGCGGGCGACGGCGGCCAGCGTCACGGCGTCGAGGCCCTGGGCGTCCGCGAGGTCCGCCGCCCGCAGGACGACGGTGGCGGCGGTCAGCGGGGCGCGGGGCACCCTCCTACTGTACGCAGGTTTTCACCTAAGGGTCGTAGGTTCAGATCCAGCCGTTCCCCTGGGCGATGTTCACGGCGTCCGTCCGGCTCCGCGCGTGCAGCTTGTCGACGACGACGGACAGGTAGTTGCGCACGGTCCCCTCCGACAGCGACAACCGGTGCGCCGTCTCGCGCACGGTGCACCCCTCGGCGACGAGGGTCAGCACGTCGGACTCCCGCGGGGTCAGCGGGGAGTCCCCCCGTTGCACGGCCGCCGCGGCCAGTTCGGGGTGCAGCACCCGCCCACCCGAGGCCACCCGGCGGATGCCGTCCACCAGTTCCTCGACCGGCGCGTTCTTCAGGACGAAGCCGTCGACCCCGGCGGCCAGCGCGCTGCGGACCGCCGCCGGGCGACCCAGCGCGGTGAGGATGACGACCTTCGTCCCCGGCACCTCCCGGCGGATGCGCGCGGCCACCGACACCCCGTCGCCCCCGGGCATCTCCAGGTCGAGGACCGCGACGTCGACGGCGGTCGACGCGAGCGCGTCGAGCACCTCGTCGCCGCGGGCCACCGAGGCGACCACCTCGAGGTCGTCCTCGCCGTCGAGCAGCGCGACGAGCGCGGACCGGACGATGTGCATGTCCTCGGCGACCAGCAAGCGGATCACGGCCGTCCCCCTTCCTCCTGCGGGCCGGCGACCGCGCGCACGGGCACACGGCACACCACCCGGAACGTGTCCCGACGGGCCGTGACCTCGAGCGAACCCCCGAGGGTCTGCACGCGCTCACGGGCCCCGACGAGACCGGACCCGTCGTCCCCGACGACGCCGGTGGCGCCGTCGTTCTCCACCACGAGCTCCACGACGCCGGTCGTCCCCGCGGGCGCCGACCGGCCGGCCGGTCCGACGCCCACGGACACGCTGCACACCGACGCCTGGGCGTGCTTGACGACGTTCGTGGCCGCCTCCCGCAGCACCCAGGCCACGACGTCGTCGGCCGCCCCGAGGTCGGCGTCGGGATCCGCGTCCACCTCGCAACGCACCCCCGCGTCCGTCAGCAACCGCACCGCCGCGGCGAGTTCCGTCCGCACCGTCAGCACCCGGTACCCCGCGACGAGCGCGCGAAGGTCGGCCGCGGCCGCGTGGCTGAGCGCCAGCACGTCGTCCAGTTCCGCCGCCAGCGCCTCCTCCCGCGCACCCCGCTGGTGCCGCCGGGCCAGTTGCACCTTGAGCGAGATCGCCGCGAGGTTGCGCCCCAGCAGGTCGTGCAGGTCGCGGGAGACCCGGACCCGCTCGGCGAGCACCTCGGCGTGGGCGAGTTCGGCCCGGGCCAGTTCCAGCTCGCGGTAGGTGTTGACGCACCGCAGGACCAGGAACAGCAGGACGGACGTCGCGACGTAGCTCACCCCGGCGAAGACGGACGTCCCCCAGGCCGCGCCCGCGGCCCGCGTGAGCGTGACCTGCAGCACCAGTCCCACCGCGGCGAGGGTGACGGCTGGCCGGGTCGTGAGGAGTTCCAGGACGAAGCAGGCCGTCACCGCCGACCAGGCGAGCCACCCGGGCCCCAGCAGCAGCGCGGGCACGTACGCGACCGCCGCGAGGGCGAGCAGCGCCGACCCCCGCGACCGCACGCCCGTGCGCGACAGCGTCCGGCGCAGCACCGCCACGGTGACACCGCCCGCGGTCACGGCGCTCAGCGCGACGACCCCCAGCGCCAGGACCTCCGTGGACCCCGAACCCGGCGGTACCCAGGCCAGCCGACCCGCACGGACGTCCCCCACGACGGAGACCGACAACCCCAGGGCGCAGAGCAGGAACAGCGCGACCGCCAGGGCCTGCAACCGGCGGGTGACGGTGCCCCCGACCGCGGGGACGCGGCGCACCCGTGCCCGGCGGCTCCGGGGGGCAGGCGGGGGTCGCACGCCGCACACCGTATCCCGCACCGGTCCCCCGCGACGGCCCCCACGGGACGTTCAGACCGGCAGGTCCCAGGGGTTGAGCTCCGCGGGTGCGCCGGGGCCGACGGGACGCCGCCAGGACCGCAGCTGCGGGCTGACGACCCGGACGACGGGAACCCCCAGGCGCGGGTGCGTGAGGTCGACGAAACCCACCTCGCAGCCCGCCGCGAGCAGCCGGGAGTTCCACTGCGCGAGCGGATCCGCACCTCCCACGGGGTCCCCGGGCCGGCGGACGCCGTGGGGCAGCAGGTGGGGGTGGTCCTCGACGTGCTCGGCCCGCCACGCGGCGGAGCCCGCACCGTCGAGGGCGAGCTCGCTCCTGAACTCCAGGCACGCGAGGACCTGCAGCAGTTCCTCACCCGCGCGGACCACGGCCTCCCCGGGCGTGGGGGCTGCCCCGAAACCGAGCGTCACGCCCGTCCCGTCCGTCAGCACCCCCACGGCGACGACGACGGGAACCCCGCCGGCACCGGTGAGGTCGAGGAACCACCCCCGGCGTCCGTGGGCGGCGAGGTCGGCGGCCATCCGACCGGGATCGGGGTGCTCGACGCCCGGACGGGATTCCCGTGGCCACCACCAGGAGGCGACCGCGTCGCGCTCGAGGAGTTCGGCGAGCCCGCGCCGGGCGGCGTCGGCCGTGTCGCGGCCCGCGGCGCAGCCCGTGGAGTCCGGTCGCGCCGCCGCGGCCGCCCACTGGTGGGGGTGGCCGAACGTGACGGCGGCGGCCGGGACCCACGCGTCGAGCCACTCCCCGGAGACGAGGTCCCGGACGCGGCGGAACTCGGTGGCCTCGTCCTCGCGCCAGGCCCCGTCCCGGCGCGCGACCGGCAGGAACACGCGGGAACCGCTCACCCGCAGCGCGGTCGTCGTGGTGACGACGGCGTCGGGGTCCGGCCGCCACGAGGTGCTGAAACGTTCGACGGCCTCCCCCAGGCACGTCGTCACCGCGTCCCGCTCGGTGCGCCCGGCCCCGAACGCCGTCGCCCGGCGGCGCTGCACCCCCGCTCCCACCGACGGTGGCCGCACGGGGTGGGTGGTGGTGGCGAGGAACACCCCGGCGGCCGAACGCCGCACGGTGGGCCGGTCGAGGAAACCCGTCAGAGCCGACACGAAACCCTCGAGCCGGTTCGCCAGGTCCGCACCGGGGTCAGCGGGACGCCGGTCCCCGGCGCACGGCAGGACGGGGTGCACGACGACCTCGGCGGTGCGCAGCCGCAGTTCGCGGACCGCGGTCGACCAGGGGTTCGAGACTCCGGGGTGGTAGCTCGCGAGGTCCTCGAGCAGGCCGTCGACGACCGCCGCGACCGCCCCGACGGCGGCGCTGCGCAGCGCGGCGCCACCCGCTCCGACGGGGTGCGCAGCCCCGGCGAGATCGGGTTCTGCGTTGCCGCGCAACGCCTCGACCAGACAGGCCGGACAGGTGCCGGTGGCGCGGTGGCCCTGGCCGGCGGGGATCAGGGGACCGATCCAACAGCGGCCGGCACCCCAGCGGACGAGGAGGACGGCCGACCGGCGACCCAGGTCCGTCAACCGGTCCGGCAGGCGCGGGTCCGCGTGGTCGTCGCACGTCAGGACGACGAGGTGGGCCGGTCCCTCCCCCGCGGACCCTGCTCCCGCGGCCTCCAGGACGGTCCACAGTTCCGCGGTGGCCGACCGTCCGACCCCCTCGACGGCGACGGTGGGGGACCCCGGTCCGGGGGTGCGGACGAGGACCCCCGCGCGCACGAGGTCGGCCAGTTCCCCGGCCAGGGCGGACACGTCGTCGGGTGCGACCCCGAGGCCGGTGACGAGGTCGTCGGTGCCGACGGCCCCCCGACGGCGCAGCAGTTCCAGTGCGCGGGCGGAGCGGTCCGGCACGCGGACCCGGTCCTCGTCGTCGTCGAGCAGGAAACCCCCACCCGGGTCCCGCAGGACGCGCCACGGCCCCCGCGGCGCGAGTCCGCGAGGGCCGTTCGTCACGGTCGGCTCACTCGTCGGTCTCGTCGGGCCAGCACAGGCACAACGGGCTGGCCGACACGGTCCGGTCCGGCCGGCGGGGCGCCGGCCCCGGCGGGACGGCGGCGAGGATGCGGTCGAGTTCGGCGTCCAGCGCCGTGCGCAGAGCGGTGCTGTCGCGTTCGGTGGCCACGTTCACGGAAACCCCCTGGGAACTGTCGGTGCGGTGGACGTGGCCGAGCCTGCCCCCGGAAAACCCGGGGCGTCAGTGCGCACCTCACCGTTCCCGGGTGCGTTCCTCACAGCCGGGCGCAGCGCGCGCACACGCCGGCGAGCGCCGCCCACGCGAGGACGGCGACGGCGCTCAGACCGGCGAGGCAGAGCAGCGCCGGAGTCGCCGGACCCCCCGCGAGCACCGACCGCACCCCGTCGGCGAACCAGGCCGTGGGGACGAACCGGAGCAGCGTGCCGAGCGCGGGGGGAAGCACGGAGGACGGCAGCAGGACCCCGCCGAACAACCCCACGACACCCGCCACGACCCACAGCACCGGGCCGGTCTCCCGGCCCGTCCGCAGGAACCCGCCGACGAGTGCGCCGACCGCCGTGCCCGCGAGGGTCCCGGCCGTGGCGAGCAGGACGAGCAGCACGAACGGGACGGGTCCGGGCGGGTCGGCGACGGCGACCACGACGACGGCGGGCACGGCGAGCAGGAGCCGGGAGGGCAGCAGGGCCCCGGCGAACCGGGCGGCGCGGAACCCCCGCACCCTCGTCGTGCCCATGACGAGCGCGAGCGTGCCGCTGGCCCGCCAGCGGCGGACACGGCCGGCGGTGCCCGGCAGCGCCAGGACGACCGCGGTGAGGACGACGACGCCCGGCAGCACCTGGCCGGCGACGCCGTGCGCGGTCCGGCCGTCGGGTCCGACGACGTGGACGGCGCGGCCGGGCAGGGCGCGCTGCACGGTCTCGAAGAGGTCCCCGGCCGCCCCCGTGGCGGCCGGGGCCACGCGCACGAGGACGGGTCCGGTGGCGGGGACGGTGACGGTCGCGTCGAGCCCCGGGCCGGGGGCGCCGAGGACGTCGTCGGGTCCGGTCCCGGCGGTCGGGGGGCGCACCTCGTCACCGGCGACGGCGAAGGCGCGTTCCACGGCCCCCGCCGCCGGCCCGCCCGCGACCTGCACGACGTGCGGTGCGCCGGACCCGCCGAGCTGTCCGAGGAGGAGGGCGACGGCGAGGACGAGCAGCGGGGTGACGACGGCCTGCGCCAGCAACGGCCGGTCGCGCAGCGACTCGCGCAGCGCCGCCCGGGACGGTGAGAGGCGGCGGGGGCAGGGGCGCTGCCGCCGGCCCGTGTCGGGGGTCGCGGTGGTGGCTCCGCGGGCGCTCTCGCGCGTGAGGCTCACAGCGCCCGCCGGCGGTCGGCCGTGGCGCGCCGCACGGCGTCGGCGAGCGAGGCGTCGTGGTGGTGCACCTCCCGCAGGGTGCGCAGCCCGGAGGCGAGGGCGGTCCAGCGGTCGGGGGACACGTCCGGCACGTCGACGCGGGTCAGGTCCCCGACGCGCCGGAAGGTGGCCCCGGGCAGGGTCGCGGCGAGCGAACTGGCCTCCACGGCGTCGGCGACGAGGGCCGTCACGCCGCCGTGGGAGGCGAACCGCTCGACGACCTCGCGGGCGGGTGCGACGGCGACGAGCCGCCCGCGGCGCAGCACGGCCACGCGGTCGCAGGCGGCGAGCAGGCGGGCCCCGTCGACGGCGTCCAGGACCTCCGGGCGACCACCGGCGACGACGGCCGTCCCGCCGTCGGCGCGGTGCCGGCGCAGGAGCGCGGCCAGGGCGGGGGCCGTGCCCGGAGCCGCCCCGCCGGCCGGTTCGTCGCACACGACGACGGGTGCCCCGCCCGCGAAGGTGACGGCGAGCTGCAGCCGCTGCCGCTCCCCGTGGGCGAGGCCGCGGACGAGGACCCGGGCGGCGTCCGTGAGGTCGGCGAGGGCGAGCAGCTCGTCGGTGCCGGCACCGGGACGGCTGCGCAGCGCGGCCCACAGCGACAGCGTCTCCTCCACCGTGAGGTGGTCGAACAGGGCCGCGTGCGACGGCAGGGTCGCGACCGTGTCGGCGCCGGGGTCCCGGCCCAGCACGCGGACGGAGCCCTCGGTGGGACGGGTGCCGCCCGCCAGCACCGAGAGCAGGGTGGACGTGCCCGCCCCCCGACGGCCGACGACGGCGAGGACCTCACCGGCGCGGACGTCGAGGTCGACACCCTCGAGGAGGACCGCGGCGGCGGCCCCCTCGAGGTCCGACGACGGGTAGGGCCCGGACCGCACGTGGACGCCGGACGCGCTGACGGCGTGCGCAGGGTCGCGACGGTCTCCCCCGACGGTCGCCAGGCCCCCGCCCGGCACACCGCCCGGAGCTCGCCTCGCCACCCTGCTCGTCACCCGCCCCGACACCCTGGCCCTCCCCCGAGTGGCACCCGCGCGGTGCGGGCCCTGTCCGAGAGGCTCCTCCGCCGCCGGGACGGCCGGTAGGTCAGCCGTCAGGTCGTGACCGTGAGGAACGCACCCCCCGCACGGAGCAGCGCGGGCACCGCGGCGACCAGCGTCCCGACGAGCAGGAGCACGGTGTCGGCCCGTCGCCAGGGCGCGGGCAGCGCCCACGTCCGCCGCCCGGCCCCCTCCGCTGAGAAGCCGCGGGCGTCCATGGCGAGGGACACGCGCCCGGCACCGCGGACGGCGTCGACGAGCAGCCCGAAGGACGTCGAGGCCGCCCACCGGACCCGCCCGACGGGGCCCCGTCCCGGGCCCAGGCCGCGGACGCGGCGGGCGGCCGCGACCTGGTCCCAGGAGTCCGCGAGGGCGTCGAGCCGGCCCAGCGCGACGACGACGGCGACGACCACGCGCCCCGGCAGGCGCAGCCGCTGGGCGAGGTGGTCTCCCGCCTCGGCGGGGTCGAGCCAGCCGAGCAGCAGGGCTCCCGGCAGGACGAGCACGAGCAGCCGCAAGGCCGCCGTGAGCGCCGTCCACAGGGGTTCGGCGCTGTCCCCGGCGAGGACGGTGGACCAGCCGACGGAGACCGCCGCGATGCCCAACGGCAGCAGCCGGCGCAGGGCGACGCGGACGTCCCCGACGACGAGGGGGAGGCAGAGCGCCTGCACGACAAGCGCTCCCGCGGCGTGCCACCACGTCTGCACGGCGAACGCCCCGACGGCGCAGAGGACACCGACGGCCAGCAGCGACAGCGGTCCACAGTGCCGCACGAGGGGTCCGGGGCCGGCGCTGCGCCGCTGCGCGGGGGTCGGGGGCACCCCCTCGTCCACACCGTCGTCCACACGCTCGCCCACACCCTGCACAGGAGTCCCCACAGGTTCGTCCACAGTGCTGTGCACAGAGGTGTGGACGATGGGGTGGACGGCGGGGCGGGGCTCCCGGGGGCTCACGCGGCCGCCTCCGTGCGCGACCCGCGGTGCAGGTGGACGGGGGCCCCGGACCGGGGGCCCAGCGCGTCGAGCAGCCGGACGTCGTGCGTGCCGACGGCCACGGCGGCGCCGTCGCGGGCGGCCGCGGCGAGCAGGCCCGCCACGACCGCCCAGGTGCCGCGGTCCTGCCCCACGGTCGGCTCGTCGGCGACCACGAGCGCCGGTCCGGCGGCCAGGGCGGCGGCCACGGCGAGCCGGCGCTGCTCCCCGCCGGACAGGCGGAAGGGGTTGACGTCGGCGAGCGCCGTCAGGCCCAGCAGCTCCAGCAGGGCCTGCCCGCGGGAGGCGTCGGCGCCGAGCACGGACGCCGTCACGGCGACCTCCTCGCGGACGGTGGCGGCGACGAAGGTGTGCTCGGGGAACTGCGGCGACCACCCCACCCGCGCCGCGAGCTCGCGGGAGGTCCACGCGTGCGGCGCGCGGCGGCCCTTGCGTCCGGCCAGCGACGACGCGGCCTGCAGCCGGCCCGACGTCGGCGGGGTGAGCCCGGCCAGCAGCGTCAGCAGGCTCGACTTCCCGGCGCCGCTGTCGCCCGTGACCGCGGTGACGGCGCCCGCGGTGAGCGCCACGTCGATCCCGCGCAGGACGGTCGCGGGGGGCCGGGGCCGCAGCCCGCGACGCGTGCGGACCAGGCCGAGGTCGGTACCGCGCAGCAGCTCCCCGGCGCCGGCGGCGAGCGTGGGGGCGAGCAGCCCGGCGGGGACGTCGAGCGGCTGCGGGGCGGGCACCCCGGGCCACCACAGGTCGCCACCGTCGGGGCCGTCGACACCGACACCGACACCGCCACCGCCGAGGACCACGACGCGATCGACGTGGGGTGCCCACCCGGCCACGTCGTGGTCGACGACGACGAGGCTGCGGGTCCCCCCGACCGCGTCGAGGACGGCGGCGCGCACGGCGGCCGCGGTCGGGGCGTCGAGCATCGAGGTGGGTTCGTCCAGGAGCAGGACGGCCGGGTCGGCCGCCAGCGTCCCGGCGAGGGCGAGCCGCTGCCGCTCCCCCCCGGACAGGGTCCGCACCTCACGGTCCCGCCCGGCGGTGTACCGGGCCGCGGCGTGGGCGCGGGCGACCGTGCGCCAGGTGCCGGGACGGTCGACGCCGGCGTTCTCCGGTCCGAAGGCGGTGTCCCGCCCGGCCGTCTCGGCCACCACGGCGTCGAGCGGGTCCTGCACGAGGAGCCCGACCTCCCCCGGCGCCGCCGCCCGTCCCGCGAGGAGCACCTCGCCGGTGGCCTCGACGTCGTCGTCGAGGAGTCCGGCGAGCGCCCGCAGGACGGTGGACTTGCCGGCACCGCTGGGTCCGGCGAGCAGGACGCGTTCGCCCGCCGCGACGTCGAGGTCGACGTCGCGGACGAGCGTGCGGCCGCCGGGGGCGGTGACGGTCAGCCCCCGCAGGGCGAGGTGGGGCACCGTGCTCAGCCGCGGTGCTCGCGCCCGGCGGGGAACGCCGAGAGCGCACCGGTGCGGGCCAGCGCGCGGACGAGGGCCCAGCCGCCCAGGCCGGCGATGACGGCGCCGGAGACGGCGAAGGAGCCGATGTAGACGAGGCGGTACGGCATCGTCCAGGTGTCGCCGTAGTAGAGGAACTGCTCGACGACCCCCTCCAGGACACCCGCGACGACGCCGCCGAGGACGGCGACCGCGGGGCCGGAGCGGCGCCAGGCGAAGAGGGCGAAGGCCAGTTCGACGCCGACGCCCTGGACGGCACCGGACACGAGCACGGTGATGCCCCAGTAGTTGCCGAGGAGGGCCTCGACGGTCGCGGCGACCATCTCGGCCAGCAGCGCGGCGCCGGGCCGGCGGACGACGAGCGCCGCGACGACGGCGGGCAGCAGCCACACCCCGCCGAGCAGGCCCTTCAGGGGCGGCAGGAAGGCGAAGGCGGGCTCGACGGCCGCGTAGACCACGTCCCAGCCCCAGAACACGACGCCGAAGGCGACGCCGAGGACGGCGGCGGTGAGCAGGTCGACGGTGCGCCAGTGGTGCGCGGCGCGCGAACGGTTGAGCGTGGTGCTCACGGTGGTTCCTCCTGGTCCCAGGAGGGGGACGCGCGACCACCGCGGTCACGCGTCGAGGACGTCCCGACTCCCTACGCCGGTGTGAACCGGATCAGGTTCGAGGGTCTGCGGAAACCCGCACTCTCAGCGCCCCACGGCGCTCCCCTGTCGTTGCCCGGCGAGGGTACCGCGGCGGCGCCCCGGCCGGTGAGGGGAGGATGGTGCCGTGCTGCGGATGATGCGAGGACCGGATGGCGGCCCGTCGCGGGCGGTCAAGCTCATGACCCTCGTGGTCGTGCTGGCGGTCCTGGCCGGCAGCGCCGCCGCGCTGACTCCGGTCCTGGGCTGGCTCCTGGGACTGCTGTAGGGCAGGGTGCCGGGCATGAGCTCGATCGTCTGGAAGTTCGTCGGCCCGGGTGCCGGCATCCTCGCGACCGCGGTCGCGGGGCGCGTCACGAAGAAGGTCTGGGTCGCGGTGACCAAGTCGCCGCCGCCGGACAACCCGGAGGACCCGGACGTGGCGTGGAAGGAAGCGGTCGTGTGGGCGCTGGCCTCCGGCGCCGTCATCGGCCTCACGCGGTTGATCGTCGAGCGGCAGGCCGCGGTCTGGTACCGCAAGAGCTTCGGCGACCTGCCCCCGGGTCTCGGGCACGGTGACGACGGGGCCGTCGAGAAGTACTCCTGACCCTCGTCCCCGAGGGTGTTCGTGTGGGTGTCGTGACGACGCCCGGCCCGGCCCCGTTCCCGGGTGCGGTCCCTCTGCGGCGGTGCTGCAGTGGGACCGCACCGGGAACCACCCGGTCATCGAGGAGGCTGACCATGAGCGCCACGGACAAGATCAAGAACGCCGCCCAGGACCTCGCCGGCAAGGCCAAGGAGGCCGCCGGCGGCGCCAAGGGTGACGACGAACTGCGCGCCGAGGGTCAGAAGGACCAGGCGGCCGCCGACCTGAAGCAGCGCGGCGAGCACGTCAAGGACGCCTTCAAGGGCTGATCCGCCCCTCGGCTGCGTGTCAGCCGAACCGTTCCACGAGCCGGTCCTGACGGGCGTCGACAGCGGGGTCGACGACCCGCAGGGCCGGGTTCGCGTCGTGGTGGGCCACGATCTCCCGCGCTCCCTGGGAGAACGACGTGCGTGCCGCGAAACCCGGGACGAGCCGCTTCAGCACGGTGTTGTCGAAGACGACCGAGTGCGCCTTGTCGCCCAGCAGACCCGGCCCACGGTCGGGGGCTTCGCGCGCGATGACGTCGCTGGGGACGTGCACGATCTGCGGGTCGTCCACCCCGGCCGCGGTCGCGAGGCGGCGCGCGATCCCGTCCCACGTAAGCACCTCGTCGGACGTGATGTGGACGGCCTCGCCGGTGACGGCGGGTTCCCCGAGCAGGGGCACGAAACCCTCCGCGAAGTCGGTGTGGTGCGTCAGGACCCACGTCGAGGTGCCGTCCCCGTGCACGACGACGGGTTTCCCGCGCCGCATCCGGTCGACGGCCGTCCACCCGTCGTCGAGCGGCACCATCGTCCGGTCGTAGGTGTGGCTGGGGCGGACCACGACCGCCGGGAACCCGTTCTCGCGCCACTCCCGCACCAGCAGCTCCTCGCAGGCGATCTTGTCGCGGGAGTACTGCCAGAACGGGTTGCGCAGCGGCGTCGACTCCGTGATGGGCAGGTGCCCGACGGGTTTGGCGTACGCGCTGGCGCTGGAGATGAAGACGAACTGCCCCGTGCGACCCCGGAACTGCTCGACGTCCGCGGCGACGTGCTCGGGGGTGAACGCCACGAAGTCGACGACGACGTCGAAGGTGCTGTCCCCCAGGGCGTCCCGCACGGCGGCGGGATCACGGCCGTCGGCCGCCAGCGACGTCACCCCCTCGGGCAGCGGACGCCGTCCGGAACCGCGGTTGAGGACGGTCAGGTCGATCCCCCGCCGGACCGCCAGGTCGGCGCAGGCGGAGCTGATGGTGCCGGTGCCACCGATGAACAGGACGCGCACGTTTCCTCCCGTCGTCCCGACGACCCCGTCGGGTGCCCTCACCCTAGACGCCGTTTCCGGACCGACACCCGCAGGGGCGGGGTCAGGTGTGCCCGTCGCAGACGGCGGCTTCGACGGCCGCGTTGACGTCGGAGAGGTCCTCGAGCGTGCGCGGCAGCGCCGTCACGGCGACGACCACGGACCGACCGTCGGAGGTGGCGAGGTTGCGGGTCTCGTACCCCTGGATGTCCCCGCCGTGCCCCCAGGCCTCGACCCCGCAGCTCAGGGTCCGGTGCGCGAACCCCAGGCCGTAGCTCCAGCCCGGTTCGGGTTCGAACTCCGCGGCCGGGACGGTCGTCAGCAGGTCCGCGCGCTGCGCCGGGGCGAGCAGGTCGGCACCCTCGGCACCGTGCGCCCCGAGGACCGCGGCCTGGAACCGGGCGAGGTCCGACGGCGTGGACACGAGCTGGCCCGCGGCCCAGCCGAGCGAGGGGTCGGTGTCGGTGACGTCGGTCCACGGCGCGTCCTCGCCCGCCGCGAGGTAGCCCCGCGGGTGCTCGCCGCGGATCTCCTGCTCGCCCGTCCCGGGCCAGTAGGTGTTCCGCAACCCCAGCCGCTCGATGACCCGCCGCGTGATCTCCTCCCCGACCGGCCGCCCCGTGACGCGCTGCACGAGCATCCCCGCGAGCAGGTAGTTCGTGTTGCTGTACTGCCACCGCGCACCCGGGGTGAACTCCGCGGGGGCGCCGAGCGCGGCCTGCAGCAGCTGGGAGGGGTCGAAGTACGTGTGCCGGATGTCGAGCAGCGCCGTGTCGCCCTTGCCGGCGTCGGCGACGACGGTGTCGTAGTCGGGCAGACCGCTCGTCTGCTGCAGGAGCTGGCGGACGGTGATGGCGCGGCCGTCGCCGCCGGGTCCGCGCACGAGGCCGGGCAGGTACGTCTCGACGGGTTCGTCGAGGGAGACCTTCCCCTCCCCCACGAGCTGCAGGACGACGACGGCCGTGAACGTCTTGGTGTTGCTGGCGATGCGGACGCGGCCGTCGGCGTGGATCGGGTCGCCCGTCGCGAGGTCCTGGACGCCGGCCGTGTAGTTCGTGACGCGACCGTCGGCGTCGCGGACGGCGGCGAGCACCCCGGGGAACCGGTCCTCGCGGACGAGGTCGTCGAGGTGTTGCTGGACGGCGGCCGAGCGCGCGCCCTGGTGGGCCCCGGGGGCGGCCGTCGCGGCGGAGGTCAGGCCCAGGGACAGGACGGCGGCGCCGGCGAGGGCGGCGGCGAGCGAGCGGGTCTTCGTGGTGGTCACGGGGTCCTCCTGGTCGGCGTTTCCTCGGTCCCCCGAGCCTTCCCGGACCGCGGCGCCCGATCGATCCCGTGCGCTGGAGGGACCGTGGTGGTGCAGGCACCACCTCCGGCGCGCGCCCGCGCCCCGTCGCCAGCACAGTGGCCGGGTGAGTGACGAGACGACGCCCCAGGTGGACCCGCGCGACAACGCCGAGGTCCGCACCGTGCAGGAGACCGGCAGTCGGGAGAACGCCCGCGCCTCCGACTCCGGCCCCGTGCCGAGCCCGGCCCGCGACCCGCAGGACCCGCTGGGTCTGGAGGACGACGTGGCCGACGGGACCGGTCAGGGCAACCCCATCGCCGGGGTCGAGATCAGCGAGGAGGACGCCGCGAACGCGGTGCCGGGTGACGACGGCCCGACCGGGACGCGCTGACCTCCCCGCTCACGCGCCCGTGACACGTGCGGCGACGGCCGGCACGAGCACGGGCGCGTTGACCGCGGCATGCAACGCCATGCACGCCACCAGGTTCCGACGCCACAGGTACAAGGCGTAGATCGCCACCGTCCCCCCGGCGTGGTGCAGCAGCCACCCCGGCCCGAAGAACGCCAGGTGCGGGACGACGAAGAACGGCGCGGTGAGGGCGACCGCGAGCCACCGGCGCCGGGTGAGTCCGGTGAGCCGTTCGAGCGGGTAGCCCCGGAACAGGACCTCCTCGAACACGGCCGCGCTGAGGACCATCGCGACGACGGCGAGCAGGGGCAGCGCGACGATCTCGCTGCTCCCCCGGCCCGGCCCGTCCGCGGGTGGCAGGACGACCGTTCCCAGCCACGACCAGAGCATGGCCACGCCGACGAGGACGAGGGCCGCCTCGAGGTCGCGCCCCGTCGGACGCACGATCCGCAGGGACGCCAGGTCGCGGCGCTCGACCGTCCGCACCCAGGTCAGCAGGAGTGCGACGGCCAGGACGTTCCAGGCGATGGAGACGGCCGGACCGGTCAGGCCGAGGCTCCGCAGGGCGGCGGACGGGTCCGCGCCGGCGGCGCGGACGACCGGCGGTAGCCACATCGGCGTCCACGCGAGGGCGATCCCGCCGAGGGCCACCCACCAGCTCCGGGCCCCGGACGGGTGGCTCGTCGTCATCGGCATGCGACTAGAGTACGTGCTCTAGAGCAGCCACTCCAGAGGGAGATCGATGACCGGCACAGCGGGCGACCGCGTGAACCCGCGCCGCCAGGCGATCCTCCAGGCGGCCTCGCGGCAGTTCGCCGCCGTCGGTTACGACCGGGCGTCCACGGCGTCGATCTGCCGGGCGGCCGGCGTCTCGTCGGGGACCTTCTTCCACCACTTCCCCACCAAGCTCGACGTGCTCGTGGGGGTCCTCGACGCGGGCCGGGACGCGACGGCCCGGCGCCTGGCCGCACTGGAGGAGTCCGGTTCCGGACTGGACGCCGTCCTCGCGCACGCCGCGGACGCCGCCGCGGAGGCGGGCGACCCCGACTACCCCGGTCTCGTGCTGGCCGTCGCGACCGTCGAGCAGGACCCCCGGGTGGCCGCGGCCCTGCACGCCGACGCCGACCTCGTGCAGGGGTTCCTGCTGCGGCAGCTGCAGATCGCGGCGCAGCGGGGTGAGGTGCGGCCCGGCGCCACGGGGCCCGACGTCCTGGCCCGGCGCGTGCGCTGGCTCCTGGACGGAGCCGCCGCGGACGCGCTCACGACCCCTCCGCGGCCGGGTGAGGTCGTCGAGGCGGTCCGGGCGCTGCTGACGTGACGCCACGTCCAGACCTCGGGAACGACGAAGGCCCAGGTCTACCGGACCTGGGCCTTCGGGCTGGAGCGGGCGACGAGAATCGAACTCGCACTATCAGCTTGGGAAGCTGAAGTTCTACCATTGAACTACGCCCGCATGCCCTGCGGAGCAGGACGGTGACCACTGTAACCGACGCCGGCGTGTGCTCGCACCGGCGGTACGGTGACGCCCGTGCTGCTCTCCGACCGCGACATCCGCGCCCAGCTGGACTCCGGACGGGTGTCGCTGGAGCCCTACGAGCCGTCGATGGTGCAGCCGAGCAGCGTGGACGTGCGGCTGGACCGCTTCTTCCGCCTCTTCGACAACCACAAGTACTCGGTCATCGACCCGGCGCTGGAGCAGCCCGAGCTCACCCGTCTGGTCGAGACGGCCCCCGACGAGCCGTTCATCCTGCACCCCGGCGAGTTCGTCCTCGGCTCCACGTACGAGGTCGTGTCGCTGCCGGACGACATCTCCGCGCGGCTGGAGGGCAAGAGCAGCCTCGGCCGGCTCGGGCTCCTCACCCACTCCACGGCGGGATTCATCGACGCCGGGTTCTCCGGGCACGTGACGCTGGAGCTGTCCAACGTCGCCACGCTGCCCATCACCCTGTGGCCGGGGATGAAGATCGGCCAGCTCTGCTTCTTCCAGCTCTCCTCCCCCGCCGAGCAGCCGTACGGCACGGGCTCGGCGGGCTCGCGGTACCAGGGACAGCGGGGTCCGACGCCCAGCCGCTCGGCCCAGGGCTTCCACCGCACCCGGGTCTGAGCACCGGTCCGAGCACGCGTCGCACCCTTTCGGCCCAGCGGTGACGGAGAACACTTCAGTCCTCCCGTGGGGACGCCGTTGACACGGATGTGGAGCTCGTGGTGACGACGGACGGGGAGGGGACCGCGGTGGACGCGCACACCCCTGCACGACCCGCACCCGAGGCCGACCCGGCGATGACGGTGTCGCCGGTGCGCGTGGGCCGCCAGGGCATCTACGACAGCGAACGCCGCCTCGTCGCCTATGAGCTGCTGTTCCGCAACCACGGCCGGGCCAGCGCCGAGCTCGCCGAGGGCGCCGAGCAGGACCACGCGACGTCGCAGGTCATCAGCGCCACCTTCGGGGACTTCGGCGTCGAGCAGATCGCCGGTGACCGGCTGCTGTTCATCAACCTCACGCGGGGCTTCTTCACCGGCGCCCTGCCGATCCCGTGCTCCCCCGACCAGGTGGTGCTGGAGCTCCTCGAGAACATCGACGTCGACGCGGAGGTCCTCGAGGGCCTGCACCGGTTGCGCGCCCTGGGCTACCGCATCGCCGTCGACGACTTCATCGGCGAGGAGGGCCGGCTGCCTGCCGTCGCCCTCGCCGACTACGTGAAGATCGACGTCGAGGCCGCGGGCGACGACTTCGAGCGCGTCCTGCGACTGTCCCGCGAGCACAACCCGACGGCGCTCGTCGTCGTCGAGCGCATCGAGGACGACGAGCTCTTCGCCCGCTGCCTGGCCGCCGGCGCCGACCTGTTCCAGGGCTACGGCCTGCAGCGGCCTGTGACCCTGGAGGCCGTCAGCCTCACCCCCTCGCAGCTGGTCTGCCTGCGACTCGTGCGGGCCCTCACCGGCAACGACGCGCCGCTGCGCGAGGTCGAGGAGCTCGTCGCCTCCGACCCCGCGCTCAGCCTGCGGGTGCTGAAGACGGTGTCGTCGGCGGCCGCGGGCACGAAGACGAGCATCACCTCGCTGCGGCAGGCGATCGTCCTGCTCGGCCGCCAGCAGCTGTGCTCCTGGGTCGTGCTCATGCTCCTGGGCGGCGTCACGAGCGTCGACACGGAGGCGTTGACGATGGTCCTGGCCCGGGCGGCGGCCTGCTCGCGCCTGGCGCCGCAGGACGCCGACCTGGCCTACACGGTCGGCCTGCTGTCCGGTGTCGCGACGGTGCTGGCGATGGGCGAGGACGAGCTCGTCGACACGACGGGGGTCGCACCGTCGGTACGGGCTGCGCTCGTCGAGCGGCGGGGGACCGCCGGTCGGGCCCTGCGCGCGGTCCTCGCGTACGAGGAGGACGACCCCTTCGTCATCACCGACGCCGGCCACGCGGTCTACGAGGTGTCCCGCGCGTACCTGACAGCGCTGAGTGGCGCCATGGTCACCGTCGGTTCGGTCATGGAGCGCGTGTGACCGCGGACACGCGACGGGCGTGCACACTGCGTGCAGCGGGACCTACCCTGACGCCGTGACACGCGAGCGGGAGGACCCCGGCTCCGGGTCGGCGGACGCCGGCACCGCGGTGGGAGCCGTCCCCTCGGGCCCGGCGGACGAGGGCGAGGAACGGGCGCTCGCGCTCGCCCACCGCGTCTTCGAGCACGCCCGCAACGGCCGGGTGCGCGAACTGTGCGGCTACCTCGACCTCGGCGTCCCGGTGAACTCCACCGACAGCGACGGCAACACGCTCCTCATGCTCGCGGCCTACCACGGGCACCCGCGGACGGTCCTGGCCCTGCTGGAACGCGGCGCCGACCCCGACCGCGCCAACAGCCGGGGCCAGACCCCCCTGGCCGGCGCCGTCTTCAAGGGCGAGGTGGAGGTCGTGGCCGCCCTCGTCGGCGCCGACGCCGACCCCTACCTCGGCTCCCCGAACGCGCTGGAGGCCGCGCGCTTCTTCGGCCGCGAGGACCTGCTGGAACTGCTCGAGGTCCCCGAACCGGACTGACCGTCCCTCCCCGCCGCCGCGGCCCCGTTAGCCTGGCCTCGGTCGGCGCGCCCGCGTCGTGCGCGGGCGCACCCGTGCTGGCACGATGCAGGCGGAGGCACCTCGTGGCGGAAGTCCCCGCGACCCGCCGGCGTCAGCGCATCTTCCGGCACCCCGCCCAGGTCGTGGCGATCGGCTTCGCCGCGGCCGTCGCGCTCGGGACCGCCCTGCTGTGGCTGCCCGTCGCGCGCCGGGGTCCGGGGTCGGCCACGTTCGTCGAGGCCCTCTTCACGGCCGTCAGCGCGCTGTGCGTCACGGGGCACGTCGTCGTCGACACGCGCGAGCACTGGTCGACGTTCGGCCTCGTCGTCATCCTCGCCCTCGCCCAGGTCGGCGGGTTCGGGATCATGACCTCGGCCTCGCTGCTGGGCGTCTTCGCCTCCCGCCGCCTCGGTCTGCGGTCGCGGATGCTCACGGCGACGGAGTCCCGGGGGCTGAACCTCGGGGACGTCCGCTCGGTGCTGCTGGGCGTCGTGCGCGTCTCCCTGCTCGTCGAGGCGGTCGTGGCGGTCCTGCTGACGTCCCGGCTCCTCGCCGGGTACGGCAGGACCCCGGGCCAGGCGGCGTGGGAGGGGTCGTTCCTCGCCATCTCGTCGTTCAACAACGCCGGGTTCGTGCTGCGCTCGGACAGCATGACGGACTTCGTGTCCGACCCCTGGATGTGCCTGCCGGTCATCGTGGGCTCGTTCCTCGGCGGGCTGGGTTTCCCGGTCCTGCTGGAGCTGCGCAAGCAGTTCCGCTTCCCGCAGCGCTGGTCCCTGCACACCAAGCTCACGCTCGTCACGACGATCCCGCTGCTGCTGATCGGGGCCGTCTTCCTGACGGTCAACGAGTGGCGCAACCCCGCGACGCTGGCCGGGTTGGACTGGTGGGCCCGGCCGCTGGCGGGCCTGTTCCAGGCTGCCGCGACGCGCAGTTCGGGCTTCAACTCGATCGACATCACGAGCATGAACGGCGGGTCCTGGCTCGTCATGGACGTGCTGATGTTCATCGGGGGCGGGTCGGCCTCGACCGCCGGCGGCATCAAGGTGACGACGTTCGCGCTCCTGGCCGTCGCGGTCTACGCCGAGTTCCGCGGCGAGCCCACCGTCACCCTCTTCCAGCGCAAGGTCGCCGACCGCGTCGTCCGGCAGGCGCTCACCGTGGCGCTGGCCTCGCTGGGTGTCGTCGTCGTGTCGACGGTGGTGCTCGTGGAGATGACGCGGGCCCCGCTGGACATGGTCGTCTTCGAGGTCGTGTCCTCGTTCGCCACGGTCGGCCTCAGCTCCGGGCTGCTGGTGCAGCTGCCGGACTCCGGACAGGTCATCCTGGCCCTGCTGATGTTCCTCGGCCGCATCGGGCCGATCACGCTCGGCGCCGCCCTGGCGCTGCGCGAACGCACGCGTCTGTACGAGTACCCCGAGGGAAGGCCGATCATTGGGTAGCAAGCGTTCCGCTCTGGCCAGCCCGCGGTCGGTCGTGGTCATCGGCCTCGGCCGCTTCGGCCGCTCGTTGGCCCTGGAGCTCATGGAGGACGGTCAGGTCGACGTCCTGGGCATCGACAACGACGCGAGCCTCGTCGACGAGCTCGCCGGCTCCCTGACCCACGCCGTCGTCGCCGACTCCACGAAGGAGGAGGCGCTGCGGCAGCTGTCGGTCCACGAGTTCGACCGCGCCGTCGTCGGCATCGGGACGAACCTCGAGGCGAGCATCCTGACGGTCTCGACGCTGCTGCAGTTCGGCATCCGGAACGTGTGGGCCAAGGCCATCAGCGAGTCCCACGCGCGGATCCTGACCCAGCTCGGCGCCCACAAGGTCATCCGCCCCGAGCACGAGATGGGACTGCGCGTCGCCCACCTCGTGCGCGGCCGGATGCTCGACTACATCGAGTTCGACGACGGCTACGCCATGGTCAAGACGACGCCGCCGAGCCCCATCGTCGGCAAGAGCCTGGGGCAGGTGAGGCTCCGCAGCACCTACAAGGTGACGGTCGTCGCCCACCACCGGGCGGGCGACGGCTTCACGTACGCCACGCCCGAGACGGTGCTCGCCGCCGACGACGTGATCATCGTGTCCGGGCAGATCCGGGACGTCGAGGCCTTCAGCGCCCTCTCCTGACCCCCGCTCGACCCCGCCACCCTCGCGGCGGAAAACACTCTTTCCGCCCCCTGGAACCGTTCCCGGAGGGCGGAAGGAGTGTTCTCCGCCGATGGGTGGGGGCGGGGTGGGGGCGGGTCAGCGGCCCTCGGTGTCCGGGTTGTCGCGGCGGTCGACGCCGGGGAGGCGGCGGCGTTCGGGCTCCCCGCGCTCGGCGCGCGTGAGGTCGATCGTCGTCCGGCGGTCGACGCGCTGGCGACGGTTCTCCTCGCTCTCGCCGGTCGCGTCGTCCACGTCCGAAGCCTCGACCTCGTCAGGCCGCTCGGCCCCTTCGTCACTCACGTCACCACCTCACCACGCAGCGTGTCCCCCTGTCACGCCGCCGCCGCATTGCTTGCCTGGGGCTACCGATCTATAGTGTCCCTATGCAACTTGATGAGGACCTGGCCGAGCGGCTGCTCCTCAGCTGCTCCGCCCTGACGCGGGGGGCCGCCGCCGTCGCCGACGGCACACGCCTGTCCCTCACCCAGGCCCGGGTCCTCGGCACCCTCCACCGCGACGGCCCCCTGCGCGTGAGCCGCCTCGCCGACCTGGAGGGCTGCGCGCAGCCGAGCATGACCGGGCTCGTCTCGCGCCTGGCCGACGCCGGCCTCGTCACCCGCACCACCGACCCCGCCGACGCCCGCGCCGTGCTCGTCGCGCTCACCGACGAGGGCCGGACCGCCCTGCTGGCGAACCGCCGCGCCCTGCGCGCCCCGCTGGCCCGGGCCCTGCACGACCTGCCGGTCACCCCCGGCGACCTCGAACGACTCACCGGCCTGCTCGAGGAGATCACCACCGAACTCGTCTCAGGAAGGACCCTCCGTGTCGGCTGACACCACGACGCACACCGGGACCGACGCACGCCCCGGCCTGCTCAAGCAGCCCGTCGCCGTGTGGGCGGTCGCGTTCGCCGCCGTCGTCTCGTTCATGGGCATCGGTCTCGTCGACCCGATCCTGCCCGCCATCGCCGGGGAGCTCGGCGCCACCAAGGCGCAGACGCTGCTCCTGTTCACGTCCTACCTCGGCATCACGGGCCTCGCCATGCTGCTGACCGGCTGGATCTCCAGCCGGTTCGGCGCCAAGAAGACCCTCATGGCCGGGCTCGCCCTCAACGTCGTCTTCGCCGCACTGGCCGGGTCGTCGTCCTCGATCGGCGAGATCGTCGGGTTCCGCGCCGGCTGGGGCCTGGGCAACGCGCTGTTCATCGCCACCGCCCTGGCCACCATCGTCGGCGCCGCCAGCGGTGGGATGTCGAACGCGATCATCCTCTACGAGGCGGCCCTCGGCCTCGGCATCGCGACCGGACCGCTCGTCGGTGGCCTGCTCGGTGAGGTCTCCTGGCGCGGACCGTTCTTCGGCACCGCCGTCCTCATGGCCATCGCCTTCACCGCGATCGTGACGCTGCTGCCCTCGACGCCGAAACCCGCTGTGCGCTCGAAGATCTCGGACCCGATCCGCGCCCTGCGCCACAAGGGGCTCGCGACCGTCGCGGCCATGGCCTTCCTCTACAACTTCGGGTTCTTCACCCTGCTGGCCTACACGCCCTTCGCGCTCGGGATCTCCTCGCCCATCAAGCTCGGGCTCGTGTTCTTCGGCTGGGGCCTCTGCCTGGCCATCGCCTCCGTGGCCCTGGCCCCGCGGCTCCAGCGGCGGTTCGGGTCCGTGGCCGTCGTCTCGACCATGCTCGCGCTCTTCGCGATCGTCCTCGTCGTCGAGGCCGTGTTCGTCCAGCACCCGGCCGTCCTCGTCGTCGGCACGATCGTCGCCGGGCTGTTCCTCGGCGTGAACAACACGATCGTCACCGAACTCGTCATGGAGGTCTCCCCCGTCCAGCGCTCCACGGCGTCGGCGTCCTACTCCTTCGTCCGGTTCATCGGTGGCGCGATCGCCGCGTGGGCGGCGGGTGAGCTCGGCGAGGTCCTCGCCGACTGGGCGCCCTTCGTCCTCGGCGCCGTCGGCGTGCTCGTGGGCCTGCTCGTGCTGCGGCGCGGCCGCCGCCACCTCGTCGTCGTGCACGACGAACCCGCACCGCACTCGCCCGCCGAGGCCCAGGCCGTCACCGCCGGCGACGCCTGAGGCGCCCCCGCCGGGGAGGGATCGTCGCCACGTCGGGCTCCTAGGGTGAGCCGGACGTGACAACGAGCCCACCCCGGCCCCGCCGCGCAGGAGGGATCGTCGTCACGTCGGGCTCCTAGGGTGAGCCGGATGCGTCTACGAGCCCACCCCCGCCGGGCCGGGCGTGCGGCACAATCGACGCCCGTGGCTGAGCTGGTGTTCTTCTCCGGGACGATGGACTGCGGGAAGTCGACGCTCGCGCTGCAGACCGACCACAACCACCGGGTGCAGGGGCGACGGGGCCTGCTGTTCACCCGGTTCGACCGGGCGGGGCGGGCCGTCATCTCCAGCCGCATCGGGCTCGCCCGGGCCGCGCTGGAGGTGGGCGACGGCACGGACCTGTGGGTCGAGGTGAGCCGGCGGCACGCGGCGGACCCGGTCGACTACGTCGTGTGCGACGAAGCCCAGTTCTACGACCCCGACCAGGTCGACCAGCTGGCCCGGGTCGTCGACGACCTCGACGTCGACGTCTTCGCGTTCGGCATCACCTCCGACTTCCGCACCCGGCTCTTCCCCGGGTCGGCCCGCTTCATCGAGCTCGCCGACAGAGTGCAGGTGCCGCAGGTCGAGGCGCTCTGCTGGTGCGGCCGGCGCGCCACCCACAACGCCCGCACCGTCGACGGGGAGATGGTCGTCGCGGGTGAGCAGGTCGTCGTCGGGGACGTCAGCGGCCAGGAGGGGACGCTGGACGTCGGGCCCGTCGGCACGGTCGAGTACGAGGTGCTGTGCCGCCGCCACCACACGCGCCGGCAGACCAAGGCCCACCGGGAGATCGACGTGCGGGAACGTCAGCTCTCGTAGCCGAGGGTCGTCGCCTCGGGCATGTCGGTGTCCCCGGCGGCCTCGGCGAACCGCGCGAAACCGTCGCGCACCGCCGCGCGGCCGTCGTCGTCCATGCGCTCCAGGACGGCCTCGAACTCGGCCCGGCGCCGCGCGAGCACCTGGTCCACGAGCACGCGCGCCCGTTCCGTCGGGGCCACGAGGACCTCGCGGCGCGTGTCGGGGTTGTCCTCGCGGGTCACCCAGCCACCCGCGACCAGCCGGTCGACGGCCCGCGTGAACGTGGAGGGGTGGACGCCGATGGCGGCCGCGAGGGCCCCGCTGCGCAGCGGCCCGCGCGAGCAGATGAGCACGAGCACGCGGTACTGCTGCAGCGTCAGGGACTCCATCGCCTCCGCGAGCGAGCGCACGCTGATGCCCACGACGGCCCGGGAACCCGCGAGCACGGCTTCGACGTCCTCGTCGACCTGCTGTCCGGTGGGGATCACGCCAGGGATGCTAGTAGTTCCGGTCCCCGTTGCGAACTAGAACACTCCGGTTCGCGGTTCCCCGCGGTAGGTGCCGAAGGACCAGTGGTTGCCCTCGGGGTCGCGGGCGGTGAACTCACGGGAGCCGTAGTCCTGCGCGACGACGTCGGTCACGGACGCGCCCGCCGCCGCGGCGCGGGCGTGCAGCGCGTCGAGGGCCGCGTCGTCCGGGACGACGACGTAGCAGCCGGCGCCGCCCGCGGCGACGTGCCAGCCCGTGCCCGGGCGTTCGGACCCGAGCATCACACCACCCCCGTGCGGCCAGGTCAGCTGCGCGTGGGCGACGAGGTCACCGTCCCCCGGCACGACCAGCGTCTCCTCGAACCCGAACGCGTCGACGAGGAAGGCGATGAGCGCGCGGGCGTCGCGAGCGCGGAAGGCCGGCCACACGGTGGGGGCGGGTGCGTCAGGTGTCCGAGGTGTCCCCGGTGTGTGCGTCATGCGCCGAGCCTGCCGCCAGCAGGGGGTCGCTGTCGTGGACGGATCGGAACTCCTGCGCCCGCCACACCGTGGGCGCGACCCCGGCGAGGTCGCGGAAGTCGCGCACGAGGTGGGAGGCGTCGCAGTGCCCGGACAGGGCGGCGACGTCGCTGACGCCCAGGCCGGGCCGGCGCTGCAGGAGCCGGCGGGCCCGGTCGAAGCGGGCGACGCGGCCGAACTCACGGGGCGACAGCCCCGTCTCCCGCCGCACGAGCGTCGTCAGGTGCCGGGCGCTCCACCCCACCTCCCGGGCCACCTCGCCCACCCGGTCCCCGCGCGCGAGGCGACGGCAGGCCGTCCCGATCCCGGCGGGCAGACCGGCGGTCGGTGCCGCGAGCCGGTGCCCGACCCAGCGGTCGAGCTCGGCGAACCGCTCCTCCCAGTCCAGGCCGGACAGCTTGTCCCGCAACCGGTCCACCGCAGGTCCCAGGAGGGCGTCGGCCGGCAGGTCGAGGGACGCCATCTCCCCCGCGGGGGCCCCGAGGACGGCCCGGGCGGCCAGCGGGTGCAGGGCGACCTGGATCCCGGACTGCCGTCCCCCGTGGGCGATGACGGCAGGACGGAGGTGCAGGCCGCCGACGAGCGCGTCGTAGCGGCCGCCCGGCTGGGCGGGGTCGGGGTGGCTCACGACGTGGAGGGGGTCGTCGAGCGTCACCACGACCGTGAGCCACGGCGACGGCAACCCCAGGTGCCGCACCGGCGGCACCCCCCGCTGCCGGTAGCCGCTCCACGCACCGACCCAGGGCCGCAGCGCGGGGGCGGGCGCGCGCACCACGTACTCGTCGAGGCTCCCGGTGAGCTCGTCCACCCCGCGATGGTCCACCGGCTCGCGCGCACCGTCCAGCACCTCGTGCCCCAGCACGTCCCGTTCCGGGTCGCCGGGGCACGTCACGACCAGGTGGCACGACGGACGGTCGGCCACCCCGTGCCGGTGAACCCACCCTCGCTCGCGGTCCGGCACCGGCCGCGGCAGGATCCGGGCATGGACGAGCACGACATCCACCAGCGGATCAGCGACCTGGTCGCCACCGAGCACCGCCTGCGCGAGGCGCTGCAGAAGGGCGAACTCTCGGCCGACGAGGAGCACGCGCAGCTGCGGGCCGCGGAGGAGGCCCTCGACCAGTGCTGGGACCTGCTGCGCCAGCGCGACGCGCGCCGCACGGCCGGGCAGGACCCCGAGGGTGCGGCGGCCCGACCCGTCGACGAGGTCGAGCACTACCAGCAGTAGCGGGAAACCCGTTGCGCTCCCCACCCCGGTCCCCGCCAGGGTGGGGGCCATGGCGCAGCGATCGGTGGTGCTCGTGACGGGGGTCGGACGGCGGGTCGGCATCGGTGCCGGCATCGCCGCTCAACTGGCGCGCGACGGCTGGGACGTCGCCACCAGCCACTGGGCGCCGTACGACGAGCGGATGCCGTGGGGGCCGCAGCCGGACGACCCCGAGCACGTGCACGCGGGCCTGCGGGCGGCCGGGGCGCGGACCGTCGCCGTGG
Source organism: Kineococcus sp. NPDC059986 (assembly GCF_040702905.1). Taxonomy (NCBI): domain Bacteria; kingdom Bacillati; phylum Actinomycetota; class Actinomycetes; order Kineosporiales; family Kineosporiaceae; genus Kineococcus; species Kineococcus sp. NPDC059986. The sequence continues at coordinate 65,902 of NZ_JBFBND010000009.1, forward strand.
CGGCCGACCTGGCCGACCCCGCCGCGCCCGCGCGGTTGTTCGAGACGGTGGAGGAGGCACTGGGCGCCGTGACGGCGCTCGTGATGTGCCACTGCGAGTCAGTGGACTCCTCGATCCTCGACACCACGGTCGAGAGCTTCGACCGGCACATGGCGGTCAACGCGCGGGCGACGTGGCTGCTCGTCGCGGAGTTCTCGCGGCGCCTGCGGGTGGAGCCCGGCACCGGTCGCATCGTCGCGATCACGAGCGACCACTACGTCCACAACCTCCCCTACGGCGCGAGCAAGGGCGCGATGGACCGGATCGTCCTGGCCGCGGCCCGCGAACTCCAGGACCAGCGGATCACGGCCAACGTCGTGAACCCCGGCCCCGTCGACACGGGCTGGATGGACGACGCGGTCCGCGAGGCCGCGCTGACCCCGAACCCGCGCGGGCGGCTCGGGACCCCGCAGGACACGGCCGACCTCGTCGCGTTCCTGCTGTCCGCCCGGGGCGGCTGGGTCAACGGTCAGCTGCTGTTCTCCGACGGCGGCTGGAAGGCCTGAGCGCCGCCCGTCGTCGCCCCGTGTTCGCCCGCGGTGGATCTCCTGCGGGCAGAACGACCTTCCCGGGAACGGCCCGCGGGCCGACGGTGGTGGGACGCACCGCACCACCGTCAGCAGAGGAGAACCCATGTCCACCACGACCCTGGCCGGACCGTTCGACGACCAGTTGTCCGGGCGACTGCTGTTCCAGCGCATCGTCGTCCTCGGGCAGGAGGTCGACGACGCCGTCGCGAACCGGATCACGGCCCAGCTGCTGCTGCTCTCGGCCGACGACCCGCGCGCCGACATCGCCCTGTACGTCAACTCCCCCGGGGGTTCGGTGACGGCGGGGCTCGCGATCTACGACACCATGCGGCTCATCCCGAACGACGTCTCGACGCTCGTCATGGGGATGGCGGCGAGCATGGGGCAGTTCCTGCTGTGCGCGGGGACGGCGGGCAAGCGCTACGCCCTGCCGCACGCGCGGGTCATGATGCACCAGCCCTCGGGCGGCATCGGGGGAACCGCCGCCGACATCGCCATCCAGGCCGAGAACCTCGAGCACACCCGGAACGTCCTGACGCGCCTGACCGCGCAGCACACGGGGCAGGACGAGGCCACCATCACCGCGGACTCCGAACGCGACCGGTGGTTCACCGCGGAGGAGGCCCTGCAGTACGGCATGGTCGACCACGTCGTCACCGGCGTCGCGGACGTCCGGCTCGGCGCGGCCCGGAAGGTGGGGCTGTGATGAGCTACCCGATCCCGTACGTCGTCGAGTCCACGCCCCGTGGGGACCGCACGTCCGACGTGTTCAGCAGGTTGCTGTCGGACCGGATCGTGTTCCTGCACGGCGAGATCGACGACGCCGTCGCCAACGTCGTCATCGCCCAGCTGGTCCACCTCGCCTCGGAGTCCGCCACGGCCGACGTGAACCTCTACATCAACTCCCCCGGGGGTTCGGCCAGCGCGCTCATGGCCGTCTACGACACGATGCAGTTCGTCCAGCCCGACGTCGCGACGTTCTGCGTCGGCCAGGCCGCCTCGGCCGCGGCGGTGCTGCTGGCCGCGGGCGCCCCCGGGAAGCGCTCGGTCCTGGAGCACTCCCGCGTCCTGCTGCACCAACCGTCGGGCGGGGCGCAGGGAACGGCCGCGGACCTGCAGATCCAGGCCCGGGAGGTGCTGCGGATCCGTTCGGAGATCGAGGAGGTGCTGTCCCGGCACACCGGCCGCGACGTCGAGCAGTTGCGGCGGGACCTCGACCGCGACCTCGTCCTGCCCGGTGCGGCGGCCATCGCCTACGGCGTGGCCGACCGCGTCATCTCCCCCGCGGGGGTGCTGACGCCCGGGTGAGGCTCAGCTCGCCACGGGACCGGCACCGGCGTCCGCGAGCGTCGGCAACCGGTCCCGGCCGCGGTCGGCCAGCGTCGGCACGCAGGCGACGAGACCGCGGGTGTAAGGGTGCCGGGCGTGCTCGCGCAGGTCGGCCGAACGGCCCAGTTCGACGAGCTCGCCGCCCTGGAGCACGCCGACGACGTCGGTGTGCTCCAGGCTCAGCAGGATGTCGTGACTGATGACGAGCAGCGCGATCCCCTCCGAGCGGGTGAGCTCGTCGAGCAGTTCCATCGTCCCCCGCGCGAGGGAGGCGTCCAGGGCGCTCGTGGGTTCGTCGGCGACGAGCAACCGGGGCCGGCCCGCCAGCGCGACCGCGATCATCACGCGCTGGCGCATGCCGCCGGACAGTTCGTGCGGCCGGGACCGGGACACCCGGCGAACGTCGGTCAGGCCCACGCGGCGCAACCACTCCCCGCACAGCTCGCGCCGGGCCCGTCCGCGCACCCCGGTCGTCGCCACGACGCTCGCCAGTTGCGCCCCGACCGGGCGGACGGGGTCCAGCGCCGTCATGGCGTCCTGGAACACCATCGAGACGCCGGGGGTGCGCACCGGCACGCTCGAGGCGTGCCGGGTGCGGACGGGGGTGCCGGCGACGGTGAGTTCCGCGGCGCTGATCTCGACGTCGGCGGAGGCGCTGAGCAACCCCGTGACCGCCAGCGCGAGCGTCGACTTGCCGGACCCGGACTGCCCGACGAGGGCCATCCGCTGCCCGGCGAGGAGGTCGAAGGAGACGCCGTCCACCGCGACGTGACCGGCACCGTCCGCGGCGCGGTACCGCACGCGCAGGTCGCGCACGCGCAGCACGGGCGGCGCCTCCCGCGAGGACTGCTCGGGGATGCGCGCGGACTCGGGGCCGGCGGTGGGGACGGACGTCGGCAGGGACGTGGGGGCGGCGGGCTGGCGGGGTTCGGGCATCGGGGTTCTCCTCACGGGTCGGGCGGACGACTACCTTGGGGTCGAGCCGGGGTCCTGAAGGTGGCCCGGAGGCGGGAGGAACCCCACGTGGACGAGGGTAGGGACCCGGACAGGGTCCGGGACCAGGACAGGGACCAGGAGCGGCGCCGGGCCTACCAGCGGAGTCGGCAGCCTCGCACCGAGGACGTGTCGACGTCGCCGCGGCACGTCTACGAACTCATCCGCTCGATGATCCGACGCGGCACGATGCCGCACGACACCCTCCTCGAGGAGACGAACCTCGTGAGCCGGCTGGGAGCCAGCCGGAACGCCGTCCGACGTGCGCTGCAGATGCTGGCCGACGACGGGGTGGTCGTGCGCCAGCGCCGCGCCGGGACGAACGTGGCCCACGACATCGTCGCCGTCCGCGACGGCGAGATCGGCCCGCGCGCCTACCCCGGTGCGGCGGACGAGGGCCGCCTGCGCGTGGTGACGCTGGAGTGCCGCCGCATCACGGCGCCGGAACCGGTCCGGGCCGCGCTGGGCCAGGAGGTCGACAGCGTCGTCCTGCTGGAGCAGGTCGGGTACGTCGGCGGCTCCCCGCTCTACCTGCGGGTCGGCTACTGCGTCACCGACCTCGACGAGGCGGCGTTCCTGCGCCGCATCGAGGCGAACCACGTCGACTACCCGCCGGTGCCCGTCGTGTTCCGCAGCCTGTTCGACGTGCCCTACGGCAGCAGCAGTTCCGTCGTCGAGGCGATCTCCTGCCAGGAACGCGCCGCGGAACTCCTCGGCATCCCCGTGGGCGCTCCGGTCCTGTTGCGGGAGCTGATGACCCGCACGACGGACGGGACCCCGCGCGAGATGAGCTTCACGCACTTCCGCGGCGACCGGGTGGCGGTCTTCGGCGGCGACCACGCGCACCTCCCCCCGGTCCGGTCGGCGTCGGAGGAGGGCGCACCGGAGATCGGGATGCCGCAACCCTGAGATGGGCACGCGGGCGGCGCCCGTCACGTCGACAGCAGGTTGTCGCGGAACGTCGCGTGCTCGTAGCGGTGCCGCAGCACGCCGCGGCGGCGCAGCGCAGGGGCCAGACCGTCGGTGATCTCCGTGACGTTCTTGCGGGTCACGGGCGCGGCGATGAGGAACCCGTCGCCGCCGACCTCGGCCATGACCTCCTCCATCCGGTCGGCCACGGTCTCGACCGAACCGCACAGCTCGATCGACTCGGTCGCCTTGTGGGTCGTCGCGATCTCCCGCAGCGTCTTGCCGGTGCGGACCATGTCCGCGACGGTGCCCTGGTGCCCGTTGTTGCCGCTGAGGTCCGGCAGCGGGGCGTCGACGTCGAACTGGGAGAAGTCCATGCTCGTGAAGTACGACAGGGCGGCCAGCACCCGGTCGACGTGCCCGGACTGCACCTGCCGCAACCGGTCGCGCTTGCGGAACGCGTCGTCGTCGGTGTCCCCGAGGATGGGGTTGACGAGGTAGAGGACCTTCGCGTCCTCGGGTTTGCGGCCGTTCTCCAGCAGCCGGCGGGAGATGTCCTCGCGGTAGGCGCGCATGGCGTCCACCCCCGTCTGCGCCGCGATGATCGTGTCCGCGTGCCGGGCGCCGAAGGCCCGTCCCGCCGGCGAGGCGCCGGCCTGGCAGATCACGGGCCGACCCTGCGGGCCGGGCGGCAGGTTGAGCGGGCCGCGGGAGGAGTAGTGCTCCCCCACGTGGTCGATCGTGTGGATCCTCTCGTGGTCGGCGAAGGCGCCCCCCGGTTCCAGGGTGAGCGCGTCGCGGTCCCAGGAGGACCACAGCTCCTTGCAGACGGTGATCCACTCGTCCGCCATCTCGTAGCGGCGGTCGTGCTCGACGTGCTTGGTCAGGCCGTAGTTCTGCGCCGCGCCGTCGGCGCTGGCCGTGACGAGGTTCAGCCCCACCCGACCGCCCGAGAGGTGGTCGAGCGTCGCGAAGAGGCGGGCGGCCAGGAACGGCGGGTAGAACGTCGTCGCGACCGTCGCCACGATGCCGAGGTGCTGCGTGGCGTTCGCCAGCAGCGGGACCAGCGGCACCGGGTCGAACCGCACGTGCGTCCCGCGGCGGACCGAGCTCTCGAAGGTCCCGCGGTACACGTCGGGCAGGACCGAGGAGTCCTCGAGCATGAGGTAGTCGAAGCCGGCCCGTTCCAGCGACGTGGCGAGGTCGACGAACAACCCCGGCCGGCCGAGGTCGGAGGCGACGTTCCCCGCCCAGGGGTCCTCCCAGCCGTAGACGCCGAAACCGGTCGTCGCGAACCATCCGAGGTGCATCAGTTCTCCTCCAGCAGTCGTCGGCGCAGGCCGTGCTCGGCCGGCCGGGGGGCGAGGTGGCCGCGCGCGGACAGGACGCGCACGAGGTCGGCCGTCGCCGCGGTGAGGCGGTGCTCGACCTCGTGCGCCGCCGCGGCGGCGGGGACGTCGACGAGGAAGCCGTCGGCGCCGCAGGACCGGACGACGGCCTCGACGGCGTCCGGGTCGGTCGTCGCGACGCGCACGAGCGCGAGGCAGTCCCCGGGACCGCGGCCGGCGCGGACGAGCCCCGCGCGCAGCCGGGCCACCGTGTCGGCCCGGGTGTCGGACCCGGTGGCGGCCGACCGCCCGTCGAGCACCAGGACGTCGGCCCAGCGGGCCGCGAGGGCGACGCTGCGTTCCCCGTCGTCCGAGACGACGAGCAGGGGACGGCCCTGCGGCGACGGCACGGTGTTGAGCGGGCCGCGCACCGCGTAGTGCGGCCCGCGGTGGTCGACGGCGTGGACCTTCGTGTGGTCGGCGTACGCACCGCCCGCGACGTCCCCCACGACGGCGTCGGGTTCCCACGACTCCCACAGCGCCCGCAGCACCGCCGCGTGCTCCTCGGCCCGGCCCACGGGCAGACCCGCCGTGCCCGTGCACCACCAGCCGCTGCGACCGCGGTGCAGGTGGTCGAGCGAGGCCGTGCGCCGGGCGAGCTGGTAGGGCGGGACGTCGTCGACGGCGCCACCGGGGACGACCCCGGCCGCCGCCGTGCGCAGGGAACTCGTGAACCCCGCGAGCGAGGTCGTGTCGTGGGAGTCGACGCCGTCGGGTCCGGGTTCGAGCAGGACGAGGTCGGCGCCGGCGGCGTCGACCCGGCGCACGACCTCGAGGGCGCGGCGCGGGTCCGGGCTGCCCGCGGGGAACCCCGTGACGGCACCCCACCGCCAGGTCCGGGTCCCCGTCGCCTTCGTGGTCGTGGTGGGCGCGCTCACCGGAGCACCCCCTCGCGGCGACGGTCCCGCAACCGGTCCCGCAGCGTCGCCCCCGGCCGGTCGTCCCCGGGGACGCCGGCCAGACCGCGGCGGCGCAGTTCCGGCATGAGCCCGTCGCACAGCTCGCGGACGTACCGGCGCGTCAGGACCCCGCCACCCCCGCCGAAGAGCAGGAACCCGTCCCCGCCGACCTGCGCGAGCACGTCCTCCATCTGGTCGGCGACCGAGGCGGCCGTGCCGACGAGGCGCACCGCCTCGCTGCGCTGGCTGCCGATGAACTCCCGCAGGGTCCGCCCGGCGGCCACGCGGCGCAGGTTGTCGAGGATGCTGCGGCTGCCCTCGGTGCTGACGTCGTCGGGCAGCGGCGCGTCGAGGTCGAAGGCGGAGAAGTCGACGTCGCCGGACATCTGGACGAGGCGACGGCGCACGGCCGCGTCGGTGGGGTCGTAGTAGCGGGCCGCCGCCTCGGCCGCGAGCTCCTCGGTCTCGCCGAGGTGCGGGGTGACGAGGTAGAGGACCTGCACGTCGTCCGGGTCGCGGCCGGCGGCCTCCGCGGCCGCGCGCACCTGGTCGCGGAACTCGCGCATCGCCTCCACACCCGGCGGGTAGGAGACGACGACGTCGGCGAAGCGGCCGGCCAGCGCCGTCCCCGCGGCCGAGGCCCCCGCCTGGCAGACGACGGGCCGGCCCGCGGCCGGGGTGCGCGTCCCGGTGCGGCCGCTGACCTCGAGGTGCTCACCGTGGTGCTCGACGCTGCCGTCGCGCCAGAGCGCGTGGACGACTTCGAGGTACTCCGCGGCGGTCGCGTAGCGGGTCGCGTGCCCCGGCAGGGCGTCGAGCCCGAAGTTCTGCGCCGCCCGGTCACCGGTGGAGGTGACGACGTTCCAGCCGACCCGGCCGCCGGTGAGGTGGTCCAACGTCGCGTAGGTCCGCGCGAGCTCGACGGGCGGCCAGAACGTCGTCGACGCGGTGGCGATGAGCCCGATGCGCTCGGTCTCGGCCGCGAGCCGGCTCATGAGGACGACGGGGTCGTGCTTGGGTGCCCGCGCCGTCGTGCGCAGTTCCTGCTCGAACGTGCCGCCGACGACGTCGGAGAGGTAGTTCAGGTCCTCCATGACGACGAGGTCGACCCCGGCGCGTTCGAGGTCGCGGACGGTCTCGACGGTGAACGTGCCGTCGACCCACGACTGCACCGCGTCACCGGCCCAGGGCCCGGACCAGTCGGGGACGCCCCATCCCGCGAACCAGCCGACGGTGAAGGGCGCTGGGGTGGCGCTGGACGTCATCAGAACTCCAGGAGGTTGTCGCGGAAGGTCTCGTGGGCGTACTCCGTGCGGGTCAGGCCCCGCCGTTGCAGCGCGGGCACGAGGCCGTCGGTGATGCCGGAGACGAAGCGGCGGCCGATGTTGCCGGTGATGAGGTAGCCGTCACCACCGACGGCGGCCATGTCCTCCCCCATCGCCTCGGCCACGGTCTCGGGGGTCCCGACGTAGTGCGCGTTCCCCGTCAGCCAGCCGATGGCCGCCTCCCGCGCCGTGCGGCCGTGCTTGAGGAACTGGGCCAGGGTCGTGCGGTGGCCGTTGGTCTGCAGGTCGCCGAGGGGGGCGTCGAGGTCGAGCGTGGAGAAGTCGATCTCGGTGACCGCGGACATGTGGGCCAGGGCCACCTCGATCTTCAGCGGGTCCGGCGTCCGGGCGGCGTCGGCCCGCGCCCGGGCCTCCTCGACGGTGTCGGCCAGGACCGGGGAGGTGACGAACATGACCTTCACGGCGTCCGGGTCGCGGCCGGCGGCCACTGCCCGGGCGCGGACGTCGTCGCGGAACTCCTTCATCTGCTCCGGACCGGCCGCCATCGCCAGGACGGTGTCGGCGTGCCGGGCGGCGAGGTCCCGACCGCGCGGGGAACCCCCGGCCTGGCAGAGCACGGGGCGGCCCTGCGGCGGTCGCTGCAGGTTCAACGGTCCGCGCGAGGCGTGGAACTTCCCGCGGAAGTCCAGGGTGTGGACCTTGGTGTGGTCGACGTAGACCCCGCGGTCGCGGTCCAGCACCTGGGCGTCGGGTTCCCAGCTCTCCCAGAGCTTCTCGACGAGGTCGACGAACTCCTCGGCCCGTTCGTAGCGCTCGTCGTGCGGCGGGAGGCCGTCGAGGCCGTGGTTCTGCGCGGCCCGGTCCTCGCTCGACGTCACGACGTTCCAGCCGGCCCGGCCGTGCGAGACGTGGTCCAGGGTCGCGAACCGGCGGGCCAGCAGGTACGGCGGGTAGAACGACGTCGAGGCCGTGGCGATGATGCCGATGCGCGACGTGGCGGCCGCCAGCAGCGGGGCGAGCACGACGGGGTCGTGCTTGGGGGCGTAGAGGCCGTGGGCGAGGTCGGCGCGGGTGGACCCCTCGTAGGCGTCGCTCACCATCGAGGAGTCCTCGAGCATGACGTAGTCGAAGCAGGCCCGTTCGAGGGCCTGGACGAACTCGACGTGCGCGCGGCCGCGGGGCCAGTCGCGGCCCTCGGTGCCCGCCCAGGCGTGGTTCCACGGCGGGTTGCTGAAGTTGGTGAACCACCCGAGGTGGAACATCGACACGGGGAACCTCCAGGGTCAGGCGACGAGTTGCGGGTCGGCGGCGGATCGGCGATCGCCACGGCGGTGGAAGGGTTCGTCGGTGTGCAGGCCGCGACCCCAGGCCGGCGCGACCGCGGCCAGGGACAGGCCCGCCAGCACGGCGAAGCAGACGACGACCCCCGCGGTGTCGGTGATCGCGAGGCCGAGGGCGACGGCGACGGTGACGGCGGTGTTGTCGACGGCGACCCGCAGGCCGTTGACCATCCCCGCCCCCCGGGCGTCGCCGCCGACGTTGAGGGCGGCGGCGTTGGCGGTCTTGAAGATCCCGCCGGTGAGTCCGATGGCGCACAGCAGCGCCCACAGCGGCACCACCTCCGCGGGCCCGGCGAAGTGCAGGGCGATGAGGAGGAGGACGACCGTGGACCCGCTGACGGCGGTCGCGGTGAGGGCCCGGCCCGAGAACCGCGGCGCCAGCCGGCCCGCGACGACCGAGGCGACCGCGGTGCCCACGGCCAGCGCGGTGACCTGCACCCCGGCGTCGAGCGGGGAGAACCCCTCGTCCTGCTGCAGGTGCCAGACGACGACGACGGCGACGGACCCCTCGGCCAGCGTCGACAGACCCGTCGCGCCGTAGGCGGACCCCCGGAACCGCTCGCGGAGCAGGCCCAGGTCGACGACCGGGTCCGCGGCGCGGCGTTCCACCAGGACCAGGACGACGCCGGCGGCGGCCGCGGCCACGAGCGCCCCGACGGCCGTCACCGTCCACCCGGACGCTCCGGCCTGGTTCGCGCCGAAGACCACGCCGGCCATGAGCGTCGCCGAGGCCAGGGCGCCCGCGAGGTCCGGCCGGCCCGACCGCCGGGGAACCCTCAGGACCCGCGGCAGGGCGAACCCCGCCCAGACGACCCCCACCAGTCCCAGCGGTGCCCCGACCGCGAACACCGCGCGCCAGCCGACGCCCTCGGTCAGGGCCCCGCTGACGAGCGGGCCGATCGCGGTCGCGACCGACATGATGCCGATGTTCGCGCCGATCCCGACGGCGAGCCGGCTCGGGGGGAACACCTCCACCAGCAGCGCCGTCGAGTTCGTGATGACGCAGGCCGCCCCGAGCCCCTGCAGACCCCGCAGCACCACGACCAGCCAGGGGTCGGCGGCGAACGTGATCCCCGCGACCGACAGCGTGCACAGCGCCAGCCCCGTCAGGTAGACCGGGCGGCGGCCGAACGCGTCCGCCACCCTCCCGGCGACGAGGATGGACGCCGAGCAGGCCAGCAGGTACGCGAGCAGGAACCACTGCCCCTGGACGACGCTGGCGTCCAGGTCGTCGATCATCGCGGGCAGCGCGACCGGGACCATGCTCACGCTGGCGAACGCCACGACGAGCCCGAGGGCCGTCGAAGACAGGGTGAGCCAGGCCGCGCGCGGGATCCGCGCGAGGACGGGGCGGTCGGAGGGCACGCGGATCAGAACTCCAGCAGGTTGTCGCGGAACTGCTCGTGGGTGTACCCGTCGCGGGTCAGCCCGCGCTTGCGGAGCTCGGGGACGAGGCCTTCGGTGATCTCCGCGACGTAGCGGCGGTTGACGTTGCCGGAGATGAGGAACCCGTCGCCACCGACCTCGTCGACGATCTCGCCCATCTGGGAGGCCACCGCGTCGGGCGTGCCGACGAGTTCCACCGAGCGGCGCACGTTCGACTCGGCCGCCTGGCGCAGCGTCATGCCCTGGGCGTTCACCGACATCATGACCATCGAGGACCGGGTCGCGTTGGTCCCGGACAGGTCGGGGAACGGTGCGTCGAGGTCGTACTGCGCGAAGTCGACCCCGCTGGCGTAGGACATGTTCGCGAGGTTCACCGAGATGTCGGCCTTGAACCCGGCCAGCACCCGCTCGTTCTTGGCCTCGGCGTCCGCCTGGGTCTCCCCCAGCACGGGCGAGACGATGAACAGCACCTTGCAGGAGTCCGGATCGCGTCCCGCCTCGACCATGCGGGCACGGACGTCGGCCCGGTACTCCTTCATGGCCTCGACGGACTCCACCTGGGCCAGCAAGGTGTCGCAGTGCCGGGCCGCCAGGGCCCGCCCGGGGCCGGAACCCCCCGCCTGGCAGACGACGGGACTGCCCTGCGGCGGGGCCAGCGTGTTGAGCGGCCCCCGGCTGCGGTGCCACTTCCCCTGGAAGTCGACGGGCCGGACCCTCGACCCGTCCACGTAGACGTTGCGCTCGCGGTCCTGCACGAGGGCGTCGGCGTCCCACGAACCCCACAGCTGCTTGACCAGGTCGATCCACTCGTCGGCCATGTCGTAGCGCAGGTCGTGCTCGAAGATGTCGTCGTGCCCGAAGTTCTGCGCGGTGCGGGTGTTGTGCGAGGTGACGAGGTTGACCCCCGCGCGACCGTGGCTGAGGTGGTCCACGGTCGCCGCGGTGCGCGCCGCCATGAAGGGCGGGTAGAAGGACGTCGACATCGTCCCGACGAGGCCGAGGCGCTCGGTGTGCTGGGCCAGGACGGGCAGCAGCTGCCACGGGTCCTGCTTGGGCACCGACCGGGCCCGGGCCAGCCACCAGTCGTGGTTGCCGCCGTAGGAGTCCGGCACGAAGGCGCCGTCCTCGAACATGACGTAGTCGAACCCGGCCCGCTCGAGCGACCTCGTCATGTCGACGTAGAGCTCGGGGTGGTTCCACTCGGTCCCACCCTCACCGGACCACATCCCGTTCCAGCTCTGCACCTGCCAGCTGAGGAACCACGCGAGGTGGAACATCGCTACTCACTCTCTCGTCGGGGGTGGGTCAGAACGCGCGCAGGTTGTCGCGGAACAACTGGTGCTCGTAGCGGTCACGGGTCAGCCCGCGGCGCTTGAGGACCGGTACGAGACCGTCGGTCACCTCGGCGACGTAGCGGCGGTTCAGCGGGGCGCCGGCGATGAGGAACCCGTCACCGCCCACGTCCTGCATCACCCCCTCCATCTGGTCGGCGACGTCCTCGGGGGTGCCGACGAACTCGATGGTGTCGATCGCGGAGTGGTCGATGAGCCGCTCGCGCAGGGTCTGCGTCCCGTCCCCCTTGAACTCCTCGAAGCTGCTGCGGTGCCCGTTGCTCACGAGGTCCGCCGGCAGCGGGGCGTCCAGGTCGAACTGCGACAGGTCGATGCCCGACAGGTGCGAACGCCCGGCGAGGAGACCGTCGATGTTCTTCGACATCGCGTCCTTGCGGCGCTGCAGCTTGCCCTTGGCCTCCGCCGTCGTCTCCCCGAGCACCGGGGAGATGAGGTAGAGGACCTTGACGTGGTCGGGGTCACGGCCCTGCTCGGCCGCGAGCGTGCGGACCTCGTCCCGGTAGGCCCGCATCTTCGAGGTCCCGTGCGGGTTGGAGATGATGGCCTCGGCCCAGCGGGCGGCGAACGCCTTGCCGGCGCTGGAGCCGCCGGCCTGGAGGATGACCGGAGAACCCTGCGGACTGGGGACGGTGTTCAGCGGGCCGCGGGAGGCGTAGTGCTTGCCCTGGAAGTCCAGCCGGTGGACCTTCTCGTGGTCGGCGTAGACGCCGTTCTCCACGTCGGCCAGGACCGCGTCGTTCTCCCAGGTGTCCCAGAGCTTGTGCGCGAGCTCGACGAACTCGTCGGCCATCTCGTAGCGGACGTCGTGCTCGGGCATGTCGAAGCCGTAGTTCTGCGCGGCCCGGGTGTTGGAACCGGTGACGACGTTCCACCCGATGCGGCCCTTGGCGATGTGGTCGAGCGTCGTCATCATCCGGGCGACGGTGTACGGGTGGTAGAAGGTGGTCGTCAGCGTCGGGATGATCCCGAGGTGCTTCGTCTCGTGGGCGAGGATCGCGGCCAGCACCGCCGGGTCGTGCTTCGGAGCGGCCGAGGCGGTGCGCAGGTAGTACTCCATCGACCCCTTGTAGGTGTCGGACACCTGGACGGAGTCCTCCATGATGAGGAAGTCGAAGCAGGCCCGTTCGAGGCTGTGCGCGAGGTCGACGTACTGGTCCGGCAGCATCCAGTCGTGCGCACCGGTGCCGGACCAGGGCTGGTTCCAGCTCTGGACGCCGAAGCCGGCGCCGAGGAACCAGCCGAGGTGGAACTTCGAGGTGGTCATGGGGAGTGGCCTTCCTAGAACTCGAGGAGGTTGTCGCGCAGCTGCGTGCTGCTGAACCCGGTGCGGACGAGGCCGCGGCGTTGCAGGGCGGGGACCAGGCCGTCGCAGACCTCGGTGACGTACTGCCGGGTCGGGGGCTGGCTCCACAGCATGAAACCGTCGCCGCCGACCTCCTCCGCGATCGCGCCCATCTGGTCGGCGACGGAGTCGGGGGTGCCGACGAGTTCCACGGCCTCGGTGCGGTAGGCCTCCACCGCCTGGCGCAGGGTGCGGTCCCCGGCCCAGGTGCGGAACGTCTCCAGCGTCGACTGGTGCCCATTCGTCCGCGCGTCCGCCGGCAGGGGTTCGTCGAGGTCGAAGCGCGAGAAGTCGATCTCCATGCTGCCCGACCAGCCGATGAGCTGACCCGTCGGGTCGTCCCGCACAGCCTGCCGGCGGCGCTCGAACCGCTCGGCGGCCTCGGCCTCGGTGGCGCCGAGGACCGGGGAGACGATGAACATGACCTTGACGTCGTCGGGGTCGCGACCGAACGCCTCGGCCCGCGCCCGGATGTCGTCCCGGTAGGCCTTCATCGCGGGCACGCCCTTGGGCAGCGCCATGACGAGGTCCGCCGTGCGGGCCGCGAGGTCACGGCCCTTCGGCGACCCGCCCGCCTGGCTGACGAGGGGCCGGCCCTGCGGTGCGGGCAGCGTGTTGAGGGGTCCGCGGGACCGGTGGTAGCGGCCCTCGAAGTGCACGGGGTGGACCTTCTCGTGGTCGACGTACACCCCGGTCTCGCGGTCCATGACGAGGGCGTCCGGTTCCCAGGACGACCAGAGGCGGTCGACGAGGTCGATGAACTCCTCGGCCCGCTCGTAGCGCTCGTCGTGCTGCGGCAGCCCGTCGAGGCCGAAGTTCTGCGCGGCGCGGTCCTCGCTGGAGGTCACGACGTTCCAGCCGGCCCGGCCGCCGGAGAGGTGGTCGAGGGTGCTGAACGCCCGGGCGAGCACGTAGGGCGGGTAGAAGCTCGTGGAGGCCGTCACCGAGATGCCGAGGTGCTCGGTGGCCTCGGTGAGCAGGGGCGCCAGCGCGAGCGGGTCGCCCTTGGGGGCCCAGACGCCGCGGGCCAGCGTCGCCTCGGACGTCCCGCCGTAGGTGTCGGACACCATGGAGGAGTCCTCCAGCAGGAGCACGTCGAAGCAGGCCCGGTCCAGCGCCCGCGCCAGGTCCACGTGGAAGGTGCCGTCCAGCCACTCGCGGTGGCTCGCCTCCGTGCCCTCGAAGGGCTGGTTCCAGCCGTGCGGGACGAAGGCGCCGAACCACCCGAGGTGGAACCTGTCCGCCGTCACGACCGCTCCAGGTGGGAGTAGTCGATGCGGAAGTCGGTGCGCTGGGCGAAGCCCTCGACGTCGGCGCGCAGGACGGCGGCGGGCTTGATCCGGGCGATCATGACGTAGGGCGCCTGCTGGACCATCCGGAGTTCCGCGGCTTGCCAGTGCTCCATGGCCTCCGGGCTCAGGGCGTCCCCGGCGTCGAGCCCGGCCTGCACCTCGGCGAGGAAGGGCGGGTCGTTCCACAGCGCGGTGTTGGAACCGCCGCCGGGCTGGGTGAGGAGCTGGAGCATGTAGGGCGGGGTCATCGTGACGGACGACCCGACGCTGAGGGAGGCCTGCAGCTTGCCCTCGAGGCTGTCCTGGTTGAGCTGGGCCGCCGGCAGTTCGCGGATCTCGACGGTGATGCCGGCGTCGGCCATCGCGGACTGGACCTGGATCGCCGTGTCCTGCACGGACGGCATCTGGTTGTTGACGCTGAGGGTGAAGGACAGGTTGCTCACGCCCGCCGCCGCGAGCAGCGACTTCGCGTGCGCAGGGTCGTAGGTGAACTCCGGGAGTGCGCTCGCGTCGTACCCGGGGGCGGTGTCGTCCAGGACGTGGGTGTACGCGTAGGCACGGTCGGAGTAGACGTCGGAGATGATCTTGCCGTACGGCACGGCGAAGGCCATGGCGTAGCGGACGGCGGGGTTGTCGAAGGGGGCCCGCGTCGTGTTCATCGCCATGAGCAGGAAGGAGTTCGTCCGGGTGTCGGGGACGAACACCCCGCTGTCGGACTCCAGCGCCTTCTGGTCCGACGGCCGCAGGCCGAGGGCCACGTCCGCGTCCCCGCTGCGCACCATGTTGGCGCGGGTGGCGGCGTCCTCGACGAGGCGGCGCGTCATGCGGGTGATGGCGGGGGCGCCGAGCACGAAGTCGGGGTTGGAGACCATGACGATCTCCTGGCCGGGGGTGACCGACTCGAGCTTGTACGCACCGAACCCGACGTTCCCCCGGAGCATGTCCTGCACGCCCCACTGCACGGCGTAGGGGTCCGCGGGCGTCGCGTGCTGCTTGAGGTACGTGCTGTCGTAGATGGAGCCGATGTTCTCGGCGAGGTTGGCCAGCAGCGTCAGCCCGTAACCGGCCTTCTCCACGGTGAACGTCACGGTGTGGTCGTCGACCTTGGTGATCTGCTGCGCCGGGTCGGTGAGCATGGGCTTGTAGTAGCCCGCCATGCCGCCGCCGGGGGTGGCGAACTTGCGCTCGAAGGACCAGAGGACGTCGTCGGCGGTGAGCTCGTTGCCCTGCTGGCTCTTGACGCCCTGCTTGAGGTGGAACGTGAACGTCAGGCCGTCGGGGCTCGTCTCGTAGCTCTCGCAGAGGTAGGGGTCGAACGTGTAGAGGTCCTGGTTCTCGGCGTTGCCGTCCTCGACGTAGGGCTTGCGCAGGAGCTGGGCGTGCAGGTTGTTCGTGACGTCCTGGTTGTCCGTGCCCGCCGTGTAGCCGTAGTCGCGGACGACGTTCGACGCCTGGTCGGGCGTGACGACGACGAGCGTCGTGTTCTTCGCGCCGGTGTCGCCGGCGGGAGCCTCGTCGGCGCAGGCGCTCAGCCCGACGACGACGCCGCCGGCGGTCAGCAGGGCGAGCGCCTGGCGGCGGCTCGGGCCGGTGGCCGGGACGTGGCGCGCGGGGGGCATGGGGTCTCCTCGGGGAGTCGGTGGGGGGAGCGGCGGGGTGGAGCGCGGGCAGGGTGGAGCGCTCGACCGGCGGGGAACCGCCCGGTCGGGTCGGAAGGGTCGGGTGGGGAGGGTCGGTCAGCGGCTCAGGTCGGCCGCGAGTCGCCGGCCGAAGACGGCCACGGAGGCGACGGCGAGGCAGAGGGCGGCGGCGGGAGCTCCCGCGGCCCAGAACTTGCCGACGGCGGCGTCCCCGGCCCCCCGGGTGATCATCGCGCCCCACTCCGGGCTCGGCGGCGGCAGACCGACGCCGAGGAACCCGAGGGCCGCGGTGAGGATGATCGTCACCCCGAACAGGACGGGGGCGTTCTGCAGCGCCGGGGTGGTCGCGTTCGGCAGCACGTGCCGCAGGACGAGCCGGACCTCGCTGAGACCGGCCTGCCGCGCCGCGTCGAGGTAGGCGTCGTGCCGCACCCGCAGCACCTCGGTGCGGACGAGACGGGCCTGCAGCGGCGCGAGGATGACCGAGAGGGTCACGACCATCGTCGGGGTGCTGGTCCCGAAGAACGAGACCACGACGAGGGCGACGATGACGGTGGGGACGGCCTCGAGGAGGTCCATCCCCCGGGTCGCCGCCCGGGCGGCCGCGCCCCGCAGTCCGCCGTGCTCCTCGTTCATCCCGACGACGAGGCCCACGAGCGCCCCGACGGCTGTGGCGAGCAGGGTCGCGAGGGTCGCGATGACGACGTCGACGCGGGCGCCGGCCAGGGTGCGCGAGAAGACGTCGAGACCGGCGTTGTCTGTGCCGAGCAGGAACTCACCCCCCGGGGGCAGGGACGGGGTCCCGACGACGCGGGTGGGGTCGTGCGGGGTGATCCAGGGTCCGACCACCGCGAGCAGGACGAGCGCGAGGACGGGGACCGCGGCCACGAGGGTCCCGGTGCGGATCCTGCGCCGGCGAGGGCTCAGGACCCCGGTGACCTCGGGGGCCGCGGGCTTGGAGCCGGTGTGGATGTCGGTGTCGGGAGTTCGGACGTCGCTCACGCGGACCTCACCTGTCGTCCCGGCTTGCGCCGGGGATCCAGCAGCATGTTGACGATGTCGACGAGCAGGAACACGACCATCGAGAGTGCGCCGATGACGAGCAGCGCACCCTGCAGCGCGACGAGGTCGGTGGTCCCCACCGCGTCGACGGCGTAGGTGCCCATCCCGCCGAGGCCGAAGAGGGACTCGAGGATGACGGCGCCCCCCACGAGGGAGCCGAAGACGTTGCCCGCCATGGTGACCACGGGGGGCAGGGCGCGGCGGTAGGCGGCGGCCCAGACGACGCGGCGGGGGGTTCCGACGGCGACGGCGAACTGGGTGGACAGCGCCGCCGTGCTGTCCTCCAGCGCCGACAGCAACTGCTTCAGCAGGACCGGGCACACCGAGACGACGAGGACCGCGATGGGCAGCAGCAGCCGCGAGGACATGGAGGAGACGACGAGGGTGTCGCCCCGCAGCACGGCGTCCAGCCAGGGGAAACCGGTGAGCGGCTCGGCGGCCGCGAGCCCCGGACGGGTGCGGCCCGTGGGGGCCGGCACGACGTGCAGGGTGGCGTAGAAGAGGAAGATCCCGAACACCGCCACGACGAACTCCGGGACGGCACCGGCCGCCTGGGAGTACCCGCGGACGAGGGTCGCCGCGAACGAGCGGGGCCGCGCGGTCACGACGGTCGACAGCAGCAGGGTCACGACGACGAGCCATGTGAAGGCCATGACGGCGAGTTCCAGCGTCCCGGGCAACCGGTCGGCGATGTCCGCCGTCACCGAGCGGCCCGTGGCGATCCCCTCGCCGAGGTCGAGGTGGACGAGGTGGCCGAGGTAGGTCCACAACTGCTCGGGCAGCGAGCCGTCGAGGCCGAGCCGTTGCCGGGTGGCCAGGTACTCCGCTTCGCTCGCCTCCGGCCCGACGACCTCGCGCGCCGGGTCGCCCGGGATGAGGCGGACGAGGAAGAACGTGGCGACGGCGAAGAGGAACAGGTGCAGCGGAAGGGCCAGCAGCCGGGTGAACCACCACCGCTGCCGGGTCGCCCAGCTCCTCACGAGGCCACCCCCAGCTGCGGTGTCCCGCCGTGCGCCAGCAGGAGGTGCCGCGTGTACTCGTGGCGCGGCGCCGTGACGACGTCCTCGACCGGGCCCTCCTCGACGACCTCGCCGCGGTGGACCACCGCCAGGGTGGTGGCGACGAACGCGGTGGCCGGCAGGCCGTGCGAGACGAACACCAGGCCGCAGCCGGCGCTGCGGCAGTAGTCCTTGAGGTGGTTCAGGACGCTGCCCTGCACCGAGACGTCCAGGGCGGACACCACCTCGTCGCAGACGAGGACGCGCGGTTCGACGACGAGGGCCCGGGCGATCGCGAACCGCTGCCGCTGGCCGCCGGAGACCTGTCGCGGGCGGCGGTCGGCCAGGGCGGGGTCGACCTCGAGGGACGTGAGGACCTCGTCGACCCGCCGGTCGGCGGCCGCGCGTCCCAGGCCGTGGAGGCGTTCGAGGGGTTGGCGGACGGAGTCGCGCAGGGACCGCCGGGGGTCGAAGGAGGAACTCGTGTCCTGGGCGACGTACTGGACCGTCCGCCGGAACGCCGTGCGCCCGGTCCGGGTGCTCAGCAGGTGCGCGACGGGCTGGCCGTCGAGCAGGACGCGGCCACTGGAGGGGGGTTCCAGACCGGCGAGCATGCGCGACAGGGTCGACTTGCCCGATCCGCTCTCCCCGACGATCCCCAGTGCGGTGTCCGGCCGGATGCGCAGGTCGATCCCCGCGACCGCCGTGGGGGCCCCGCGACGGTAGGACTTCGTGACCCGCTCGGCGGACAGCTCGGTGAAGGGGCTCGACTGGACGTGGGGCATGGCACCTCCCGGGGTGCGCCGGTGGAAGAGGGGTGCAGGACGGCTCGGGCCGGTCGACTGCGTGGCCGTCAGGTTGTCGGTGCGGCGTTACCGCTCCGCGTCGAACCGGTTAACCTCGTGTTTCGCCACCCGTCACCGCAGGTCAGGGGCCTGCAGCGGCCAACAACGCCGGTCCGGGTTCGAGCCGCGACGGTCGT
The DNA here is from genome assembly GCF_040702905.1 of Kineococcus sp. NPDC059986. Lineage (NCBI taxonomy): Bacteria > Bacillati > Actinomycetota > Actinomycetes > Kineosporiales > Kineosporiaceae > Kineococcus > Kineococcus sp. NPDC059986. The sequence goes on from NZ_JBFBND010000009.1 coordinate 84,669, forward strand.
CGGCGGCGTTGTCCCGCCGGATCCGTTGCCGTGCAACGCGTCTGCTCTGGCGCAACACCACGTTCACAAATCCGACGCCTGTCGGAAACAACTCGTTCCCAGAATCAAGGGGACCGGTGACCACAACGACGCCGACAACCCGGAACGAGGGACGACGATGAGCGCGCCACGCAGGATGCACCTGGGGTGGTTCATGAACTTCACCCGGCCGGCGTGGACGACGCCCTGGGTGAGCGACGCCGAGGCCCGCGAGTGGACCGACGGGGAGTACCACGTCGACTGGATCCGGGCCATGGAGCGGGCGAAGCTCGACTTCATGATGCTGGAGGACTCCTCCATGGTCTCCGACGGTTTCCGCGGAACCATGGACGCCGACCTCAAGCACTCGCTCTACGCCCCCAAGCACGACCCGCTCGCGCTCGCCCCCGTCCTGGCCCGCGAGACCCGGAACATCGGGATCGTCGTCACGGCCTCGACGTCGTTCTACCCACCGTTCCTGCTCGCGCGGTCGATGTCCACCATCGACCACCTCTCTCGCGGTCGGATCGGCTGGAACATCGTCACCTCCTCGGAGGACCGGGCCGCGCAGAACTTCGGCCTCGACACCCTCTACGAGCACGACGCCCGCTACGACCGTGCCGACGAGTTCGTCGAGGTCGTCGAAGGTCTGTGGGGTTCCTGGAAGCCCGGCGCCCTCGTCGCCGACCGCGCCACCGGGACCTACGTCGACGCCTCGCGCGTGGCGCCCATCCACCACGAGGGCCGGTTCTACAAGGTCCGCGGCCCCCTGAACACCCTGCCCTCCCCCCAGGGCCGGCCGGTCTACCTGCAGGCCGGGGGGTCCCCCCGCGGCCGGGAGTTCGCCGCCCGCCACGCCGACGCCGTCATCTGTGCGGCACAGGGCGTCCCGGCGATGCGGGAGTTCCGCGACGACGTCCGCACCCGCGCCAAGGCGTACGGCCGCGACCCGGACGACGTCAAGGTCATGTTCATCACCCTGCCGGTCGTGGCGGCCTCCCGCCGCGAGGCGCAGCAGCTGTTCGAGGAGATGCAGAACCCCAGCGAGACCGCGGTCGAGATCTCCCTCGGCCACATGGGCGCCCTCACCGAGATCGACTTCTCCACCGTCGACCCCGACGCCCCGCTGGGGGACCTGCAGACCAACGGCCACCGCACGACGCTCGAGAAGTTCACCGGGCTCGGCGGGACGCTGCGCGAGGCGACGGGCCGCTGGGCCACCCGCTACACGAACCCGGCCTTCGTCGGGACCCCCGACGAGGTCGCCGCCGCCATGGCCGAGGAGTTCGACGAGGTCGGGGGCGACGGGTACCTCATCACCGGTGGGGGCAGCCGGCGCGCGATCGCCGAACTCACCGACGGCCTCGTCGGGTCCCTCTCGGACCTGGGCCGGGTGCGCCGCACGTACGAGCACGACCTGTTCCGCGACAACCTCCTGGCCTTCTGACCCACCCGTCAGCTGCACCCACTCCCCGAGGAGTCCGCATGCCCACCCGACCGAGCCCGTCCACCACGACCGCCCCCGCACCCGCGGACCTGCAGCTGCCCACCCCCCGGGGTGTCGACGTCGTGCTGCGCGTCGAGGGCGTCGTCGAGCACGGCGACGAACGCGGCCGCCTCCTCGGTTTCCCCACCGCGAACGTGGCCGTCCCCCCGCACGGTCTGCGCGACGGGGTCTGGGCCGGCACCGTGCGCATCGGCGGTGGCGGCGGACGCCACGGCGGCACCGTGCACGTCGCGGCCGTCAGCGTCGGGCACCGCCCGACGTACTACGGCAAGGACGGCGAACGTCTGCTCGAGGCCAACCTCCTCGACTTCGCCGGCGACCTCTACGGGCTCAGCGTCCGGATCGACCTCCACGCCCGACTGCGCCCGCAGCGGCGCTACCCCGGGTCCGAGGAACTCGTCGCGCAGCTGCGCCAGGACGTGGCCGACACCCGGCGGTGGGCCGTGGACGCGGGCCTCGGGCACCTCCTGGCCGACGGTCCGGCAACCGGACGGTGACGAGCCCCACCACCCGGCACGCCGGCCGGCGCCACCCCGTCGGCGCCTCCCGGCACCGGCGGACCACCGGCCCCGAGGCGTCGTCGCAGGACCCGCAGCAAAGGTGGCGACACCGGGCCGCCCGACGCGCGCTCCTGGTCCGGCAGGCGGTCCAGGACCTCGGCCGGGCCGGCGACCTCACGCACGAGGCCGTCGCCGCCCGCACCGGACTGCCCCTCGGTCAGCTCCGGTGGGCCTACCCCACCGTCGTCGACCTGGCCCACGCCGGCACCGAAACCCACCCCCTCCAGAGGAGTTCCGACCGATGACCGACACCACGACCGACACCACGACCGGCACCACCGGGCTCACCGTGGTGACCGACCCGACCGGTGCCGTCCCGATGACGCCCGTCGCCGCCGACCCGATGGCGCTGCGCACGACGTCGGCCCTGTTCCCCTCCGGCGTCGCGGCCCTGTCCGCCGTCGTGGAGGGCGAGGACGGTCCCGAACCCGTCGTCCTCGTCGCCTCCTCCTTCCAGGTCGGCATCTCCCTCGACCCGCCCCTGGTGCTGTTCGCCGTGCAGCACACGTCGACGAGCTGGCCGAAGCTGCGAGCGGCCGTGCAGGCCGGCGGGAAGCTGGGGGTCTCGGTGCTCGGCGAGGCGCACGACGTGGCAGCCCGCACGCTGGCCTCCCGCGCGTTGCGCGCGGCCGAGCGGTTCGACGGCCTGGACACCACGACGCTGCCGTCCGGCGCCCACTTCGTCCACGGGGCCCCGGTGTGGCTGGAGTGCAGCATCCACTCCGAGGTGCCGGCCGGGGACCACGACGTCGTCCTGCTGGAGGTCCACTCCCTCGGCGGGGTCCCCGAGACCGAGCCGCTCGTGTGGCACTCCTCCGGGTTCCGCACCCTCACCCCCAAGGCCGACGCGTGACCGCACTCCGCACCGTCGTCGTCGTCGGCAACCCCAAACCGGCCTCCAGGACGCTGACCGCCGCCCGCACCGCCGCCGAACTCCTCGCCCAAGGCCCCGTCGACCACGTCCTGGACGTCACCACCCTGGGCCCCGGACTCCTCGGCTGGGGCGACCCCACCGTCCAGCAAGCCGTCACCGACGTCGCCACCGCCGACCTCCTCGTCGTCGCCTCCCCCACCTACAAGGCCACCTACACCGGACTGCTCAAACTCTTCCTCGACCAGTTCGCCGGCGGCGAAGGCCTGCGCGGCGTCACCGCCGTCCCCCTCATGCTCGGCGCCGCCCCCACCCACGCCCTGGCCCCCGACCTCCTCCTCAAACCCGTCCTGGCCGAACTCGGCGCCGCCTGCCCCGCCCCCGGGCTCTACCTCATCGACAAGGACGCCGAAGCCCACGGCGCCGACACCCCCGCCCTGGCGGCGTACGCCGAACGCTGGGGCGCCACGCTGCGGGCCAGCGCGTCCACTCGGGCGGGAACCCCGGTCCCCGTCGGGGCCGTGCCGTCCTGACGCGTGCCGACAGGGTGCCCTGCTGAGGGGTGCACTCCTGGTGCACCTCTCAGCGGTGACTTCCTCACGCTCTGGTCTGCGCCTAGCGTCGTCGTCGTGGACAACCGCGACGAGGTCAGGGACTTCCTCACCACCCGCCGGGCCAAGCTGACGCCGGCCGCCGCCGGGCTCCCGGACGTCGGGCGGCGCCGTGTGCCCGGCCTGCGCCGGGCCGAGGCGGCCGCGCTGGCCGGCATCAGCGTCGAGTACTACGCCAAGCTCGAACGGGGTGCGCTGGCGGGGGTCTCGGCCTCGGTGCTGGAGTCCCTCGCCCGCGCGCTGCGGCTGGACGAGGCCGAACGCACCCACCTCTTCGACCTGGCCAGCGCCGCCGACGGGACGAGCGCCCTGGCCCGGCCCCGTCGTCGTTCCACCGCCCGCTGGTCGCCGCGGCCGGCGCTGCAGTGGGCCCTCGACGCGTTCGGCGCGGGACCGGCCATCGTCCGCAACGGACGCATGGACCTGCTGGCCACCAACACCCTCGGCTGGGCGATGCACTCCTCGGTGTACGCCTCGCTGGAGGCCGCCGGGGGCGGGAACCACCCCAACTTCGCCCGGTACACGTTCCTGGACCCCGACTCCCGCCGGTTCTACCCCGACTGGGCGACCGCGGCGGCCACCTGCGTCTCGATCCTGCGCACCGAGGCCGGTCGGGACCTGCACGACAAGGGCATGCACGACCTCGTCGGGGAACTGTCCACCCGCAGCGAGGAGTTCCGCGCCCTGTGGACGTCCCACGACGTCCGCCTGCACGGCGCGGGCACCAAGCACTTCCACCACACCGCGGTCGGTGACCTGGTCCTGGCCTACGAGTCGTTGGAGATGGTCGCCGAACCCGGCCTGACCCTCACCCTCTACGCCGCCGAACCGGCCAGCCCCACGGCGCAGGCCCTCACCCTGCTGTCGGCCTGGGCCGCCACCGAGCGCCCGACCACCCCCTCGACGGCCGACGACACCGAGCGGAGCCCCGCCCCGTGACCAGCCCCACCACGACGACGCAGGGTTCCCCGACCGCGCGGCCGGTCTCGGCCGCGCTGATCGGTGCGGTCGTGCTGCTGACGGGGATCGCCCCGCTGGCCACCGACATGTACGTCCCGGCCTTCCCCGACGTCGCCCGCGACCTGGGCACCTCGGCCACGGCGGTGCAGCTGACCCTCACCACGTTCTTCACCGGCATGGCCCTGGGGCAGTTGGTCGGTGGGCCGTTCTCGGACCAGCGGGGCCGGCGCGCGCCGCTGCTCGCGGCCGTCGCCGTCGTCCTGCTGGCCTCCGTGGCGTGCGCGATCGCGCCGTCGATTACCGCCATGGGTGCGGCCCGCTTCGTGCAGGGTTTCGCCGGCGGCTGGGCCATGGTCATCGGCCGCGCCGTCGTCGTCGACCTGGCCAGCGGTCCGCAACTGGTCCGCTCCCTCAACCTCGTCCAGGGCGTCGGCGGCATCGCCCCCGTCGTCGCGCCGCTGCTGGGCGGGGTCGTCCTGCAGCTGTCGAACTGGCGGGCCCCGTTCTGGGTGATCGCCGTCATCACCGCCGTCACCGCCGTCGTCGTCTGGTGCGTCGTCCCGGAGTCCCTGCCGGTGGAGCGCCGGCACGCCGGGGGGCTGCGGGCCTTCGGGACCGCGGCGCGGCAGGTCCTGGGGAACCGGTCCTACGTGGGCTACCTGCTGGTGTGCTCGGCGATGATGGTCGCCCTGTTCGCCTACGTCGCGACGTCGGCGTTCGTGCTGCGGTCGATGAACGGGTTGTCACCCTTGGAGTACTCGGCCTCCTTCGCGACCAACGCGGGCGGCATGACCGTGGCCGCCCTGGTCTCGGCGCGCCTGGCCGGGAGGGTGGCGACCCGCGCGGTCATCGTCGTCGGCCAGGTCCTGGCGTTGGCCGCCGGGCTGGCCCTGCTGACCGGGGCGTTGTTCTGGGGCACCCCGCTCCTGCTCGCCCTCGTCTGCTTCTTCCTGCTCATGGTCGCCATCGGGTTGACCATCGGGAACTCCGGCGCGCTGGCCAACGCCGCCGTGCCCGACCACCCGGGAACGGGTTCGGCGGTGCTGGGGATGGTGCAGTGGGGAACCGCCGGCGTCGCGGCACCGCTGGCCGGTCTGGGCGGGGAACACACGGCCGTGCCCGTCGCGGTCCTCGTGTCGCTGGGTGCCGCCGCCTCCCTCGCCGCCCTCGCCGTCGTGGCGCGGCACCCCGCCTGACCCCACCCCTCCACGCCGTGAGGGGACCTGGAGTTGGACCCCGACGCGTCAGACGGCCGACCACCCTCCGTCCGAGGGCAGCACGACCCCGTTGACGTTCACGGCGTCGTCGCTGAGCAGCCACGTGATGCTCGCGGCGAGCTGGTCGGCGGTGGCGGGCGCGGGCACGACCGTCTGGAGCACGGGGCCGACGCGGCGGGCCGCGAGCTCGGAGCGCACCGGCGCCTCGATGTTCGTCGCGACGGCCCCCGGGGCGACGGCGTTGGCGCGGATCCCCTGCGGCCCGTGGAAGAACGCGATGCTCTTGGTGAGGCCGTTCACGGCGTGCTTGGAGGCCGTGTACGCGACACCCGACGCCGACGCGCGCAGGCTGGCCTCGGAGGAGACGTTGACGATGGCGCCCTTCCCGACGGCCGTCATCGCGGGCAGGACCGCGCGGACCAGCCGCATCGGGGCGGTGAGGTTGACGGCGAGGACGCGGTCCCAGGTGGCGTCGTCGACCTCCGACGGGGGCAGGAACGCGTCCATGATCCCGGCGACGTTGGCGAGGGCGTCGATGCGCTCGCCCGCGGCCGCGACGACGGCGGACACCCCGGTCTCGCTCGTGACGTCGCCCACGACGGGCACGAGGTCGAGGGCGGGAAACTCCGCGACGAGGGCGTCGAGGCGTTCGGCCGAGACGTCGGCGGCGACGACCCGGGCACCCTCCCTCGCCAGGCGCAGGGCCGTGGCCCGGCCGATGCCGGAGCCGGCACCGGTGACGATCGCGGTGCGGCCCTCGAAGCGGCCGGGCACGGTGGGCAGGTCGGGGACAGCGGGAGACTGGGCGGGGAACTCGGCGGTGGAACGGGCGGGGGTGGACACGACGTCCTCCTTCGGACGGGATGGGAGCACCATTGAAGCACTCAGTGCATCAAACGGACCAGGGGGTGGAGCGGTCGCGTCCGCGGGGTCGCCCCCCGGCCACGTCGGCGTCCGCCATCGCCGCGACGGCGCTGCGCCTGTTCGCCGAGCGGGGGTACGAGGCGACGACGATGGACGACGTGGCGAAGGCCTGCGGCATCGCCCGGCGCACCCTGTTCAGCTACTACCCCTCCAAGGGCGCGATCGTCTGGGAGGGGCGTCCCGAGGCCACCGGGGCGATCGCGGCCGCCCTCGCCGCCGTCCCCGCCGCGACGCCCTGGCGCACCGCGCTCGTCGAGACCCTGCCCACCGCCCTGGTGTTCCCGGACGGGGACGAGGCGTTGCTGCGTGCGCGGCTGGCGCTCATCGCGGGGAACGCGGACCTGCAGTCGCACCTTTTCGTCGAGCAGTCCTCGTTCACGGACGGGCTCGTCGCCTTCGTCGCGGCCCGGGAACCCGGTGACGAGCTGGGCGCCGCGGTCGCCGCCCACACCACGCTGGCCGCCCTGTCCGCCGCCCTGCAGTGGTGGGCCACGACCGAGGGGCACGACCTGCGGGCGACGTTGCGCAGGGCGCTGACCCAGGTCCTCGCACCGGGTTCCCCAGCCTCCTGACGGCCCCCTGGCGGCACTCCCGGCGGAACCTGGGCACCCGACGTGTGAACTCCCCCGACCCCACGCCGTGTCCCGGGCGGAGACATCGCGACGACCGGCCGTGGTGCCCCGAACTGAGGTAGAGGTCCGCCCGTGACGTTCTCGCGTCGTGGGCTCCTGTCGTCCGGAGCCGTGGGAGCTGCCGGCCTGACCGTGGCGGCGGCCACCGGGGCGCAGGCCGCGCCCGGTGGTCCCCGCGAGGAGACGAAACCCCTGGAGCAGTTGCACCGGGAGGCCGTCGCGGAAGGCGGTCGCGTCGTCGTCTACGCCGGCGGGGACACCCCGACGCAGCAGGACGCGACGAAGACGGCGTTCGAGGCGGCGTTCCCGGGGGTGACGATGGACGTCGTCGTGGACTACAGCAAGTTCCACGACGTCCGCGTCGACCACCAGCTCGCCGCCCACCGCCTCGTCCCCGACGTCGTGCAACTGCAGACGCTGCAGGACTTCCCGCGCTGGAAGCAGCAGGGCGTCCTGCAGAACTACCGCCCCGCCGGGTTCTCGGAGGTGCACCCGGCTTTCGTCGACCCCGACGGCGCGTGGACGGGCGTGACGAGCCTGTCGTTCTCCCTCGCGTACGACAGCCGGCAGGTCGGGTCGAACGTTCCGCGCACCGCGACGGACCTGCTCGACCCGCGGTGGAAGGGCCGGATCGCCTCGACGTTCCCGAACGACGACGACGCCGTCCTGCACCTGTACGAACGGGCCGTGACCCGGCACGGGTGGGACTGGCTGGAACGCCTCGTCGCCCAGGACGTGCACTGGGTCCGCGGGACGCAGTCGCCGGCGGACCAGGTCGCGGCCGGAACCAAGGCGCTGGCCTACGGCGTCGCCGTTCCGGTCGTGCCCTACCCCGGGCAGACGTCCCGGTTCGTCGTCCCCGCCCAGGACGAACCGTTCGTCTCGTGGGGACAGCGCGCGGCGCTGCTCAGGGGGGCGCACCGACCGGCCGCCGCCAAGCTCTACCTGAACTGGGCGATCTCGCTGCCCGTCCAGCAGGCGTCGTTCCAGTGGTCGGTCCGCACGGACGTGGAACCCCCGAAGGGTTTCCGGCGGATCTGGGAGTACCGCAACGCGGGCATCGCGAGCTTCGAGCAGTTCATGGCCGACCGGGCGCGCGTCGAACGGTTCCGCCAGCACCTGACGCTGATCGTCGGCGAGGTGTCCGGTCCGCCCTCGCCGGGCTGGTTGGGCCTGTACCCGGGCGCCTGATCCCCGGCGGCGTCAGGCGACCAGCGACAGCACCGGACCCGACGGCACGGACGCGTGACCGGCGGCGGAACTCACCGTCGCCCCGGTCGTGAGGTCGAGCACGTGGTTCCTGGTGCGCAGCAGCAGGTCCGCGAGGTCGAGGTCGAGGGCGCCGCAGATCGCGGCGAGCACCTCCGAGGAGGGTTCCTTCCGACCGCGTTCGACCTCGGACAGGTGCGGCAACGACACCCGCGCACGGGCGGCGACGTCGGACAGGGTGCGTCCCTGGGCGGACCGTTCCGCGCGCAGCACCGCCCCCAGGGCGTCGCGCAGCAGGGGGTCCGGGCGGCGACGCACCCGACGCGTCGGGACCACGGTGAGCTGGGGCACGGGAACCTCCGGCGGTCGGTTCCCACCGACGCTACGCCGGAGGTTGGGGCCGCCGCACCGCCGTCCGCTCTGAGCGGACGACGGTGCGGCGGGTCAGGGGGTCAGCGTCGCCCGGGACGCTCGTACGCGGTCGCCATGGCGACCTGCTCGTCGATGACCTCGGAGATCCGCGCCTGGACGGCGTCGAGCTCGCGGATGATCGCGGCGGTCTCGTTGATGCCGACGGAGACGGCGGAACTCGACGCCTGGATCCCGGAGACCTGCTGGGAGACGCGCTGGGTGGCGTCGGCGGTCTCGCGGGCGAGGTCCTTGACCTCGCTGGCGACGACGGCGAAACCCCGGCCGAGTTCGCCGGCGCGGGCGGCCTCGATCGTCGCGTTGAGCGCCAGCAGGTTCGTCTGGTCGGCGATGCCGGAGATGATCTTGATGACCTCCCCGACGGCGGCCGACGCCTGCGTCAGCGCGTCGACCTCGCTCGTCATCGTCGAGGCCTGGCCGACGGCGGCGTCCGCGACGCGGCCCGCGTCGTTGACCGCGTCGCGCAGCCGGGAGACCGTGTCGAGGAGTTCGTGCGAGCGGGCGGCGTCGTGCTCGCTGCGGCGCAGCACGTCCAGCCGCTGCGACACGAGCTGCTGCACGTTGCGCAGCGAGGACGCGCGGGAGTCGGACAACTCGATGACGTCGGTGGCGAAGAAGTCCATCGTCCCGACGACGCGGCCCTCGGACAGGATCGGGAAGCAGACGCCCGACTTCACCCCCGCGCGCTGGGCCGCGGGGGCGCGGACGCAGTCGGTCATCTCGGCGAGGTCGCGGACGTAGACGAGGTCGCGCTGGCGCCAGGCGCGGCCGGACAACCCGACGCCCTCGGCGAAGCTGGCGGACAGGGTGACGCGGCGGAACTCCTCGCCCGCCGACCCGGACTCGACGGCGAACTTCAGCGACGCGCTGTCCTCGTCGAGCGCCCAGTACGAGCCGTACGCCCAGCCGAACGCCTCCCGGACCGTCTCCAGCGCGGTGCGCAGGGCGCCCTCCTGGTTCGCGGAGGCCCCCACCTTCGTCACGACGGTGGTCACGGCCGCGCGGTCGTTGAGGGTCTCCTGCAGCGCGGCCGTGTCCAACGCGCGGCGGCGGGCGTGCGCGGCGACGCGGCCGATGGCCGACCACTTCTCCGCGCGACCGCCGAAGAAGGGGAGCTCGTCGCGCGAGTAGTACTCGTGCAGGGCCACGACGCGACCGTTCTCGACGACGGGCAGCTGACCACCGGACTGCGCGCCCGCGGCGCGCGCGGCGCGCCAGCGCTCGCAGGCCATCGCCTCGGTGGAGTCGTCGCACTGCACCGGTTCGCGGGAGGTGACGGCCTTGCCGCCGCACCCGTCCCCCGCCCCGACGGCGAGCGCCCGGGTCGAGGCCAGCGCCGCGACCATCGGGCCGACCTCGCTGGCGAGCTGGAAACGGCCGTCGGGTCCGGGCAGCCAGACCCCGCCGTAGCTCAGGTCCAGGGCCTCGGCCAGCGCCTTGACGCAGGCGAGCTGCGCCTCGAGCTCGGTGGTGATGCCGGAGTCGAGAGCGGCCAGGACGGCTTCCAACGCCTCCACGTCGCGCGGCATCGGTCCCGTGGCGACGTGGCCGACGGCGACCTTCTGGCGTCCGAACACTGCGATCCCCCCACACCGGGTGACGAAACTTCTAGAAGCGATGCTCCTGTGAGTGTTTCGGCGGGAAGTGCCGCGAACTTGACCTCACCCTGCGCGAGCGGCTCCGAGCTGCGCGCGGAGCGCCGCGAGACCGCGGTGGGCGTTGCTGCGGACGGTCCCCGTGGTCACGTCGAGGAGGTCGGCGATCTGCTCGTCCGAGCAGTCCTCGAAGTGCCGCAGGACGAGCACGGTGCGCTGCTTGGCCGGCAACCGGCGCAGGGCCGTGAGCAGCTCGTCGCGGTCGGCGACCTGCCCGCTGCGGTCCGCGGAGGCGGCCTCGGGGAGGTCGTCGGTGGGCCGTTCCCGGCGCGCGGCGCGGCGCCAGAACGACGTCGAGGCGTTGACGACCATGCGGTTCACGTACGCGACGGGGTCGTCGGCGGCGCTCACGCGGCCCCACTGCAGCAGGGCCTTGGCGAGGACGTCCTGGACGACGTCCTCGGCGGCGTGCGGGTCCCGCAGCAGGCCGCGGGCCAACCGCACGAGCGCCGCACCGCGAGCGGCGACGAAGTCCTCGAAGGTGAGGACAGCGGTCTCCTCCTCCGTGGGGGGTGAGGTCCTGGAGGAGGTCACCGGGCGCCACCCCCGGCGTCGGTGAGCTCCGCGGCCAGGTCGAGCTCCCGCGAGACCAGCGCCGAGGCCTGGTCGAGGGCCGTCTGCCCGTCGGGCTGGTAGGTCGTCGTCGTGACCTTGACGACGAGCTGGCCCTGGCGCGCGACGACGGTCGCGTTCCACGACGGGTCGGCGCCGAGCGTCGCGGGCCGGTAGCCGGCGACCACCTGCTCGGCCCCCACGGCCGCGGGGGCCAGCGTCCACGCCGCGCCCTCGAGCTGGGTCGTCGTGCAGTCCTGCGCGTCCTGTTCGGTGGCGGCCATCCAGTCCTGCGCGGCCGTGCCGCGGAAGAGCAGGACCCGCAGGCTGACGTCCTCGGGCGGACCGGAGCGCGCCGTCGGCGACCCGCCCCAGCCCGCCGCGCGGCTGTCGACCACGGTGCGCGTCCCGTCGTAGGCGTCGTCCTGGCAGAACCCCGACCCCGCCGTGACGGTCTGCCCCAGCAGCGCCAGCCCGGGGACGACGGTGTCGACGTCCTGCGTCGTCAGCAGGGCCTCGTTGGGGACCGCGGTCGCGGTCGGGCTGGGGGTGGCGGGCACCACGGGACGCACGACGGTGGGGTCCCCGCCCCACTGGGACACCCCGAACGGGACCCCGAGGGCGAGGACCGCGACGACGCCGGCCACCCCCTGCCGGCGTCGTCGCAGGGTGCGGGCGCGCCCCCGCGCCCCCGCGACGAGAGCGGACACGTCGACCCCGGCGTCGGCCGAGCCCGCGCGCCGCAGCGCGCGGACCAGGTCGTCCTCCGCCGGGTCGGCTCCCCTCCGGTGCTCGCTCATGCCGTCCTCCCCCTCCGTGCCCTCGGGTCCCCACCGGCCCGGTGCCGGTCCCGACCAGCAGACGCCTGTCGGGCCGCCCACGTTGCACGCGCGCCGGGTTCAGCGCGCCGACGGGGCGAACGGTCCGTCCAGCACGGCCCACTGCAGCAGGGTCACGGTCTTGCCGTCGCGGATGCGCCCGTCGCGGCACATCGCGAGCGCCGTGTCGACGTCGAGTTCGACGACCTCGATGTCCTCCCCCTCCTCGGCGACACCGCCACCGTCCTGCGTGCGGTCGGTCGGGCGGTAGGGCGCGGCGAAGAAGTGCAGGCGCTCGGTCACCGACCCGGGGCTCATGAAGAGGTCGAAGAGGCGCTCGACGGTGCCGAGGTCCACCCCCAGCTCCTCGGCGGCCTCGCGCCGCACGGCCGTCTCGGGGTCGTCCGCGTCGAGCAGACCGGCGGCGGCCTCGAGCAGGAGGCCGTCGGGGTGGCCGTTGACGTAGGCCGGGTAGCGGAACTGGCGGGTCAGCAGCACGGTCCGGCGCGCGGCGTCGTAGGGCAGGAGGACGGCCCCGTCGCCGCGGTCGTAGGTCTCGCGCTGCTGCACCGTCCACGTGCCGTCGCGTCGGCGAAGGTCGAAGGTGGTGCGGCGCAGCACGTGCCAGCCGTCCGAGGTCACCTCGACGTCGCGGACGACGACGTCCGGGTTGCCGTGCAGGTCCCGTCCGACCCGGTCGAGCCCGGTGCGGCCGCGGCCGTCCGGGACGTCGACCCCGCGGCGGGGTGGGGTGGCCTGCGTCATGGCGCCATCCTAGACTCATCGTGCAGAAACGTGCAGGAACTTCGACCAACGTGGAGGATGGCGTGCTGGCAGCGCAGCGACGGGAATGGCTCCTGGCCCGGCTGGCCCGCGACGGGCGGCTCGTCGCCAAGGACGTCGCCCACGAGCTCGCCGTCTCCGAGGACTCCGTCCGGCGCGACCTGCGCGACCTCGCCGCCGCCGGGCTGTGCCAGCGCGTCTACGGCGGCGCCCTGCCCGCGTCCCCCGCCGTCGCCGACTACGCCGCGCGCACCCGGCTGGCCACCGACAGCAAGGACCGCGTCGCCCGACGCGCCGTGCAGCTCGTCCCCCCGGGGTCGACCGTGGTGCTCGACGGCGGGACCACGACGCTGGCGGTCGCCCGGGCCTTGCCGCCGGACCTGGTGTGCACGGTCGTCACGCACAGCCCGACGATCGCGGCGGCCCTCGTCGAGCACCCGTCCGTCGACGTCTTCGTCCTCGGCGGTCGCCTCTTCAAGCACAGCGCGGTGACGTGCGGGGCCGCGACGGCCGAGGCAGCGCAGCGCGTCAGCGCCGACCTGTTCCTCCTCGGGGTGACCGGCGTGCACCCCGACCGCGGCCTCACCACCGGGGACCCGGACGAGGCGGCGGTCAAGCGGCTGCTGGCCGGGCGCTCGGCCGAGACGTGGGTCCTCGCCTCGAGCGAGAAGGTCGGGGCGGTCTCACCGCACGCGGTGCTGCCGCTGGACGCCGTGGCGGGCGTCGTCACCGACACCGTCGACGAGGGGGCCGTGCGGGAGCTGGAGGGGCGCGGTGTCCGGGTGCTGCGCGCGGAGTGAGGACGCCACGCTGGGACGCGAGAAGGCCCCCGGTCACGTGGACCGGAGGCCTTCCTCGGTAGCCCCGACGGGATTCGAACCCGCGCTACCGCCGTGAGAGGGCGGCGTGCTGGGCCGCTACACAACGGGGCCCCAGCGTCGATCCCGTTCCCGGAACCGGCAAGCAGGAGTCTACCCGCTGCGCGTCGGTGCCCTGGACACCGTGCGGCTCAGCGGGGTTCGTCCCGGGCGACGACGGAGAAGTCGTCGTCGCCGTGCCCGGCCTGCTGGGCGGCCAACAACCCCTGGGCCGCGACGGTGAGCGCGGGCAAGGGAAAACGCGTCGTGGACGTCATGAGCCCGGTGTCCTTCAGGAGCAGGTCGGCCGAGAACTGGGTGTCCCCGAACTCCCCGGTCCGCAGGTTCTGCCCCTTCATCGCCGCGATCGGGCCGAGCCCGGTGCCCTGGAGCGTCGTCAGGACCTGCTCGACGTCCAGCCCTCCGGAGGCGCCGAGCCGGACGGCCTCGACGAGGCCCTGGAAGGAGACGGCGAGCGCCAGGTTCGCGACGAGCTTGCCGGTCGCGGCCGCGGACGCCTCGGGCAGCACCTGCAGGCGGTCGGGGTCGGCCCACAGCGAGACGAACGGGACCGCACGCTCGGCCCGCGGTCCGCCGGCCAGGACCCCCAGGGAGCGGTTCGCGGCCGGGCCCAGGGACCCCACGACGGGCGCGTGGACGTGGTCGACGCCGCAGTCGGCGGCCCAGCGCGCGTGCTCGGCGGCGTCGGCGGGTGCGACGGTCGTGATGTCGATCCACAGCGTCCCGGCCGCCGGGGACAGGCCGTCGAGGACGACCTCGCGGACGGCGGGCGGCCCGAACAGCGCCGTCACGAGGACGTCGGCGCCGTCCAGGGCCTGCGCCGGCGAGCTCGCGGCCGTGGCCCCCGCGGCGACGAGGTCGCCGTCCCGGCCGGGGGTGCGGTTCCAGACGCGGACGTGGTGGCCGGTGTCGAGGAGGTGGCCGGCCAGGACGCGGCCCATCCGGCCGAGGCCGAGGAAGGCGATCGTCGAGGGGTGCTCAGCGGGAGCAGGAGGGTTCACAGGGCGGTTCCTCGCGGACGGGCGCACACGCTGGGTGATGCGCGGAGTGACGGCGTGCGACGGATGCGGGAGGAGCGCAGGGACGATCGGGGGACGCCGGACGCTCAACCACCTCCCTACCCTGAGGCGGTGAGTCAGCTCGCGCACCCCGTCGCTCCGCCCACCGACCCGTGGGTGACGCGATGGCGGTTCGCCCCGCGGCTGCGCGACGTCGTCGCCGTGCTCCTGGCCCTGTTCTTCGCCGTGGCGTGGTTCCACTCCGTCGTCGTGGGCCCGGTGCGCAACCAGCCCGGCGGCCCCGTCTTCCCCGACGGGCTCACCTGGGTCGCGCAGGCCCGGGCGCCGGAGGTCCTCGCCTGCGCCCTGGTCGTCGTGAGCTGCCTGGCCCTGTGGTGGCGGCGGGACCACCCGGTCCTGCTCTGCCTGGTGTCGCTGGCGGTGGCGGGGGTGCTGGCCTTCGACGGAGCCCTCTACTTCGCGCTCCTCACGCTGGCGGTGCGCCGTCGCGACCGCCTGCTCGTCCTGCTGTCGGCGGCGGCCGGTGTCGTCGTGACGGTGGCGTCGCTGCGCACGACCGAGAACGGGCTGGGCTGGTCGCTGACGTCCGCGGTCGTCGGGGTCTCGCTGTGCGTGTTCGTGGGCGCCTTCGTCGGAGCGCGCCGCGACCTCGTGACCTCCCTGCGCGAGCGCGCCGAACGGGCCGAGCACGAGCAGGTCCTGCGCGCCGAGCAGGCCAGGCTGGCCGAGCGGACCCGCATCGCCCGCGAGATGCACGACGTCCTGGCGCACCGGATCTCCCTCGTCGCCCTGCACGCCGGCGGGCTGGAGGTGCGGCCGGACGTCGGTGCGGACCAGGTCGAGGCGACGGCCGCGACGATCCGCGAGACCGCCCGCACCGCACTGGAGGACCTGCGCCGCGTGCTCGGCGTGCTGCGCGCCCCGGGCACGGGCTCGGCCGCCGCCGAGGCGGCGGAACTGGCGCCGCAGCCGACCCTCGTCGACGTCCGCCGGCTCGTGGAGTCCACGCGGGAGGCGGGGGTCGCGGCCGAGTTCCGCACGGACGTCCCCGTGCACGCCGACGTCCCCGCCGAACTCGGGCGCACCGTCTACCGGGTGGTGCAGGAGGCGCTGACGAACGTCCACAAGCACGCGCCGTCGGCGCAGACCGTCGTCACGGTCTCCGGCGAGGTCGGGCGCGAGATGCTCGTCTCGGTCGTCAACGCCCGCCCGCACGGGACGTCGGCGGGACTGCCGGGCGCCGGGTCCGGACTCGTCGGGCTGTCCGAGCGCGTGGGGCTGGCCGATGGCACGATCACGTCGGGCCCCGAACCGGGTGGGGGGTTCGCCGTGCGCGCGCGGTTGCCGTGGCAGGCCGCGGACGGACGGCCCCGCACCGGTGCCTCCACCGCGTGGACACCCCCGGATGCGAGGATCGTGCGCACCCCCGCCGGGTCGACGGCGACCCAGGAAGGGTGAGGGGGACTGTCGAGGTGGAGGCGAGCGGAGTCGTGGGCGTGGACGAGCAGCAGGGCAGGCCGACGAGGGTCCTGCTGGTGGACGACGACGCACTGGTCCGCGCCGGGCTGCGGATGATCCTGTCCAGCGCCGAGGACATCGAGGTCGTCGGCGAGGCCGAGAACGGGGCCCAGGCCGTGGAGGCCGTGGCGGCGCACCGGCCCGACATCGTGCTCATGGACGTCCGGATGCCCGTCATGGACGGGCTGACCGCGGCGAAGGCCATCACCGAGCGCCCACAGGCCCCGAGCGTCGTCATGCTGACGACGTTCGACCTCGACGAGTACGTGTTCCAGGCGCTGCAGGCGGGTGCGACGGGGTTCCTGCTCAAGGACACCCCGCCGCGCGAACTCGTCTCCGCGGTCCGGGTCGTCGCGGCCGGTGAGGCGATGCTCTCCCCCACCGTGACGCGCCGGCTCGTCGGCCACTACGCCGCGGACACCGTGAACCCGCGTCGCCGGGAGGCCGCGGAACGGCTGCAGCTGCTGACCGACCGCGAGCGCGAGGTGCTCGGCGCCGTCGGCCGGGGACTGTCGAACGCCGAGATCGGCCGGGAGCTGTTCATGAGCGAGGCGACGGTGAAGACCCACGTCTCGCGCCTGCTCACCAAGCTCGAGGCGCACAACCGCGTGCAGGTCGCGATCGTGGCCCACGACGCGGGGCTCCTCGACGCCTGATCGGCTGACGGCGGACCCACCGAGCTCACCCTCGACGGACGGGATCTAGGTTGCTAGCATCCTAGCCATGCCCGAACGACCCTCGAAGGTGCAGTTCAACGTCTACCTCCCCGCCGATCTCGTCGTGCAGGTCAAGCACGCGTGCATCGACGAGGGGATGTCGTTGTCCGCCTTCGTCGAGCGGGCCATGCGCCGTGCCGTGCAGGACACTTCGAGCGAAGGTGGAAACCAGTGAAGGTCACTCCCGTCCGTTTCACGAACGACCTCGTCGCCATGCGCCGCTTCCTCGTGGCTCTCGGGCTCACGAGCACCCTGAGTTCCGACTCCGGGAACTGGATGAGCCTCGAAGGTTCCGGCGGCGAGGTCGGACTGCACTCGGTCGACAGCGCGGCGAACCCGCAGAAGGCCGGGTCGACGGGTCTGTCGTTCACGACCGACGAGCCCCTCGAGACCGTCGCCCGCCGACTCGACGCAGCCGGTTTCCCGGCCGTGGTCGTGGACGAGGCCTTCGGTCGCGTCCTGCAGGTCACCGATCCCGACGGGCAGGAGATCGAGGTCCACGCGACGATGACGGACCTGCACGGGTACTCCGAGGGCGGCTGACGTCGTGGGAACCCACGACTGAGGGGCACCGCTCCCGGACGCGGTGGGCGAGGACGGTCCCGGCTGCGTGGCCGCCTGAAGGGCGTACTGACAGGGCATCCCTCCGGCGTCGGGACCGGCCTAGCCTGGTGGGGTGGACGACGACGCCGGTGGGACGACGGCGCGGTTGCGCCGGTCGGGCAGCCACCGCTGAGCCGTCGACCGCCGCGACGTCCAGCTCACCCGGGTCCCGCACCGGTCCCGGCGAGACGCTCCACCCGGAAGAGGTCCCTCCTGTCCAGCACCAGACCGTCGACGACGACGTCCGAGGGGTCGCACGCCTCCACAGCGGTGCGGGACGCCCCCCGCTCCCGAGTGGTCATCACGATCGCTTCACTGGGGTTCTTCCTCGTCACGCTCGACATCTCCATCGTCAACGTCGCCCTGTCGAGCATCCGCGACGAGCTCGGCGGCGGAGTCGTCGGGCAGCAGTGGATCATCGACGGCTACACCCTGCTGTTCGCGTGCCTGCTGCTGTCCGCCGGCAACCTCTCCGACCGCATCGGCGCCAAACGAGCCCTGGCCGCGGGGATCGTCGTCTTCACCCTCACCTCCGCCGCCTGCGCGTTGGCCCCGAGCACCGCCGGCCTCATCGCAGCTCGGTGCTTCCAGGGCGCCGGGGCCGCGATCATGCTGCCCGCCTCGATGGCCCTGGTCCGCGAGGCGTTCCCCGACGCGGGGCGACGGGCCCGGGCGTTGGGCGTCTGGGCCGTGGGGGGCGCGGTGGCCGGTCTCGTGGGGCAGCCACTGGGCGGTCTGCTCACCACCGTCGACTGGCGGTGGGTGTTCACCATCAACGTGCCCGTCGGCGTCGGGATGCTCGTCCCCCTCAGCCTCGTGGCGACCTCGCCGCGTCGGCCTCGCCCCTTCGACTGGGCGGGTCAGGTCCTCGCCGTCGTCGGGCTGTCGGCCCTGGTGTTCGGGTTGATCGACGGTGGGCACTCGGGTTTCGGTTCCCCGGTCGTCGTCCTCGCCCTCGCCCTCGCGGTGCTCGCGATCGCGGGGTTCCTCGCGGTCCAGGCCCGGGTCGAGCACCCGATGGTGCCGCTGGACCTCTTCCACGCCCGAGGGGTGCGGATCGCGTTGCCGGTGGGCTTCGCGTTCATGGTCGGCAACTTCGGCAACGTCTTCGTGGTCAGCCTCTACCTGCAGCAGCACCTGGGACTCCCACCCCTGCAGGCGGGGCTGGTGTTCGTCCCCTCCGCCGTCGTCGCCATCGCCGGGAACCTGTGCAGCGGCGTCGTCACCAACCGCTTCGGGGCCCGGGTGGCGGTCGTGGCCGGGTTGTCGTCGATGGTGGTGGGTCTGGTCGGGCTCGCAGCGACGGTGGGACGTGGTCCGGTCGTGCTCACGGCGGTCTGCGTCTGCTTCATCGGGGCGGGTGGCTCGGTGGCGATGCCGTCGGTCACCTCGGTCGTGCTGGAGGGCGTCCCGCCCGAGCAGGCCGGCACCGCCAGCGCCGTCTTCAACACGTTCCGCCAGGTCGGCGGGGCCGTCGCCATCGCCGTCTTCGGCGCCCTCGTCGCCGGGGACTTCCTCGTCGGCGCCCGCACCAGCTTCGTGACCGCCGCCGCACTGCTCCTGGGCGCCGCCCTCGTGAGCCTGCGCGTCCCGGCACGGAAACCCTGACCACCCGCACCCACCGGAGGAACTCGTGGACACCAGGATTCTCGGGCACGACCTGACCGTCTCGGCGATCGGTCTCGGCTGCATGACGACCACCGGCGGGTACGGGGGGACACCGGACCGGCACGAGATGGTCGCCCACGTGCGGTCCGCGGTGGACCTCGGCGTGACGTTCTTCGACACAGCCGAGGTCTACGGGCCGCACGAGAACGAGGAACTCGTCGGTGAGGCCCTGCGCCAGGTGCGCGCGCAGCGCGACGACGTCGTCGTCGCGACGAAGTTCGCGCAGCACATCGACCCGGTCGAGCGGACGGCGACGGGGCGGATGCTGCGCCCCGACGAGCTCGCGACCGCCGCCGAGGGTTCCCTGCGCCGGCTGGGGACGGACGTGATCGACCTCTACTACCAGCACCGCGTCCACCCCGACATCGCGATCGAGGAGTTCGCCGGTGCCGTGAAGGACCTCATCACCGCGGGCAAGGTCAAGCGCTACGGGCTCTCCGAAGCGGCAGCCGACACCATCGTCCGAGCCCACGCCGTCCAGCCGGTGACCGCCGTCCAGAGCGAGTACTCGCTGTGGTGGCGGCGTCCGGAGGAGGGCGTCCTCGCCGTCTGCGACGAGCTCGGCATCGGGTTCGTCCCCTTCAGCCCGCTCGGCAAGGGTTTCCTCACCGGTTCGATCACCGCGGGCACGTCGTTCACCGAGGGGGCCGACCTGCGGGCCTCGATCCCGCGGTTCGCCCCCGAGGCTCAACAGCAGAACCAGGTCGTGGTGGAGCTGGTGCGGGGGTTCGCCACCGCGAAGGGGTGCACCCCAGGCCAGGTCGCCCTGGCCTGGCTGCTGGCCCAGCGGTCGTGGATCGTCCCGATCCCGGGGACGACCAACCCGGCGCGGCTGCGGGAGAACGTCGGTGCGGCGGAGGTGGTCCTCACGCAGGACGAGATCGACCGCCTGTCCCGGGAGTCGGCCGCGATCCAGATCGAGGGCGGACGCTACCCGGACTGGCTCGAGGCCCAGACCAACCTCTGACCCGTCCTGACGCGGAGCCGTCGACACCGCACGCGCGTCGCGAACCGCGATCGCCCGAGGCCGTCGGGCAGCCGGGAACCTCCACGCGCCAGAGCACCTCTGGTCTCCCCACGGGAGGGAGGGGAACGACGACGACGGCACTCTCGTTCCCGACTGATGCACTGCAGGGGTACCCCACCGGTACCTCCACCGGTGGTGACTTCCCCGCCGAGGCCTCCAGCGCTTGGTTGGAGGCACGACGATCCGTGAACTCCAGGAAGGCCACCATGACCTCGACGTCCCGTGAGTCCCGCACCGCCGAACTGCTCCCGACGGGAGTGTCCCGCCGACGCCTCCTCGCCCTCAGCGGTGTGGCCGCCGCGACCGGAACCCTCACCGCGGTGCAGGGGCCCCCCGCGGCCCACGCCGACGACACCGACCGGGACGACGCGTGGGACAAGACGTTCCCCCGCAGCGCCGCCGTCGACCACCAGAAGGTGACCTTCACCAACCGCCTCGGGATCGAACTGGTCGCCGACCTCTACCGTCCCCGGAACGTCGCCCACCCGAGGGCGGCCCTCGTGGTGGGGCACCCCTTCGGCGGGGTGAAGGAGCAGACCTCGGGTCTGTACGCCCAGACCATGGCCGAGCGCGGTTTCGTCACGCTCGCCCATGACGCGTCCTACAACGGCGAGAGCAGCGGGTGGCCACGCCACATCGCCTCCCTCGAGGCCTTCGTCGAGGACTTCAGCGCCGCGGTCGACTTCCTCGGGACCCGTCCCTACGTCGACCGGGACCGGATCGGGGTCATCGGAGTCTGCGCCAGCGGCGGTTTCGCCCTCTCCGCGGCACAGGTCGACCCGCGCCTCAAGGCGGTCGCCACCGTGAGCATGTACGACATGGGTCGCGCGTACCGGGACGGTCTGGGGTACGCGCCGGTCCCGAGCGAGGTCAACACCGTCGAGGAACGTCAGCTCGCCCTGGCGGAGGCGGCCGAGCAACGCTGGGCGGAGTTCGAGGGCGCTGACGTCCGCTACGGAGGCGGGGACGCCGTGGCGCTGAAACCCTCCCAGCAGGCAGCGGCCGACGAGTTCGCGACCTACTACACGACCCCGCGAGGTTTCCACCCCCGCTCGCACGCCCTGTCCCTCACCAGCCTCGGCGCGATCACCAACTTCACGCCGCTCGCCCAGCTCGAACTCACGGCACCGCGACCCCTGCTGCTCGTCGCCGGCGAGCACGCCCACTCGCGCTGCTACACCGAGGACGCCTACGCCCAGGCGCCGGAACCCAAGGAACTGCTCGTCGTCCCCGGAGCCGGGCACGTCGACCTCTACGACCGGAGGGACCTGATCCCCTGGGACGCGCTCACGTCCTTCTTCGGCGAGCACCTCTGACCCCCACCGCAGACCGGTCCGGAGCCAGTGAGAAGAGGTTGCCTTGTCCGTGGTGGCGACGGCAGGTGTCCGGGAAACCTGTCGACACCCCCCGGGCGCACCCTGGCGAAGGGTGCACTGCCGGTGAATCCCTCACCAGGGCACCTCTCACGGAGGGTGCGGTGGCCCGACGGGGGTCACCATCGTGGGGTGCCCGGAAACACCTCGCGATCCGGGCACCCGACCAGTCCCACCCCCGCCCCGCCCTCCCGGCCCGAGCGGATGACCAGAGGAGCGACCCTGTGCGCGCTGTCGTGATGCACGCCCCCGGAGACGTCCGTGTCGAGGACGTCGCCGAACCCACCGTCGTGGAACCCACCGACGCGATCATCCGCCTGGCCGCGACCTGCATCTGCGGTTCGGACCTGTGGCCCTACCGCGGCGCCGACGAGGTCACCGAGCCCCTCCACATGGGCCACGAGTACGCCGGTGTCGTGGAGGAGGTGGGCGCCGACGTGCGCAACGTCAAGATCGGCGACTTCGTCGTCGGCTCCTTCTTCGCCTCCGACGGAACCTGCGAGATCTGCCTGGCCGGTTACCAGACGTCCTGCGTGCACCGGCAGGTCCTCGGCACGTCCGGCGGCGCCCAGGCCGAGCGCATGCGCGTCCCGCTCGCCGACGGCACCCTGGTCGCCACCCCGGGCCACCCCGACGAGGACCTCGTCCCCTCCCTGCTGGCCGCCTCCGACGTCCTCGGGACCGGATGGTTCGGAGCGGTCGCCGCCGAGGCCGGTCCCGGCAAGACCGTCGCCGTCGTCGGTGACGGCGCGGTCGGGCTGTGCGCGGTCCTGGCCGCCGCGCAGCTCGGAGCGGAGCGGATCGTCATCTCCAGCCGTCACCCCGACCGGCAGGCCCTGGCGCGGGAGTTCGGCGCCACCGACGTCGTCGCCGAGCGCGGGGAGGAGTTCATCGCCACGGTGAAGGAACTCACCGGTGGGCTCGGGGCGCACTCCGCGGTCGAGGCCGTGGGGACCCACGAGTCGATGCACCAGGCCATCGGCGCCACCCGTCCCGGCGGCCACGTCGGGTTCGTCGGCGTGCTGCACGACGTCGCCATCACCGGCGACGACATCTTCATGACCCACGTGCACCTGCACGGGGGGCCCGCCCCGGTCCGCCGTTTCCTGCCCGACCTCATCCAGCTCATCTGGGACCGCGCGATCGATCCCGGCAAGGTCTTCGACCTCGACCTCCCGCTCGAGGAGGCGGCCGAGGGCTACCGGGCCATGGACGAGCGACGGGCCACCAAGGTCCTCCTGCGCCCCTGAACCCCGCTCACCTCCGGAAGGACGTCCCGTGAAGCTCACCACCCCCGCAGCGACCCAGAAGATGACGGCCACGTTCACCGGCGACGTGCTGATGACTCCGATCGCCACGGGTGAGACGCCCTCGCGCGTCGGGGTCGCCCTCGTGCGGTTCACCCCCGGGGCGCGCACCCACTGGCACGTCCACCCGATGGGTCAGGTCCTGCACGTCACCGACGGCACGGCTCTGGTCGGCACGCGCGACGGAGCGGTGGTGCGGGCCCGCGCCGGTGACACCGTCGTGTGCTCCCCGGGCGAGGAGCACTGGCACGGCGCCACCGCCGACGCCTTCGCCGCACACCTGGCCATCCACGAGTCCGCGGACACCGCCGACGGCGGCACCAGCCCCGTCACCTGGCTCGAGCCGGTGAGCGACGAGGACTACCAGCGCGCCCAGGCGTGACGACCCGGCCCGGTGCGTCCCGCACCGGGCCGACGCCTAAGCCCCCCCTCCCACTGCACGTCGCACACCGTTCTCGAACCGCTCCCACGACGGAGGATCCCCCTGCGCACCCCACACCTGGCCGCCGGCTGTGCACTGGTCGCCCTCGTGGTGGCCGGGTGTGGTTCCGGCCCCGGCGACGCCCCCCGGACGGCCCGACCGACCACCCCGTCGACGACCTCCCCGGCAACGGCACCCGTGAGTTCCGCGCCACCCGCCGCCGTCCCGAGCACGCCCGGGCGGGACGGCACGGAGGGCACCGTCGTCCGCTTCTCCGGAGGCGGGACATCCGTGGACGTCACGCTCGGACCGGAGACACCCACGACACGGGACTTCGTGTCGCTGCTGCCGTTCAGGATGCGGCTGGAGGACTTCGCGGGCAGGGAGAAGCTGGGCGACCCCCCGCGCGAACTCGACGTGGACGGGACGCCGGGGTCGGACCCCGAGGACGGGGACCTCATCTACTTCGTCCCCTGGGGAAACCTGGGCTTCTACTACGACGCCTCCGGCATCGGCCACTCGGACGACACCCCGCACCTGGGGACCTACGACGCCACGCAGGAGCAGCTGTCCCAGCTGCAAGGTCAGCAGGTCACCGTGGAGGCCGTCGGATGAGCACGCCGTCCCCCGCGTCGTCGGTCGGGGTGGTTCCGGCCTCCTCCGGACTGACCTCCGGTGCCCGCGTCTGCCGGGGTCGGGTCGGAGGGGCACCGCGGCGCGACGGGCGGGCGACCTGCCGGACCGGCATGATCGTCCGGCAGCTCGCCCCGATGGAAGGTGGAACCCCCGTGAAGGTCACTCCCGTCCGCTTCACCCAGGACGTCCCCGCCATGCGGCGCTTCCTCGTCGCCCTCGGCCTCACGAGCACCTCGAGCTCCGCGGACGGGGGCTGGGTCAGCCTGGAGGCCGCGGGGGGCGGTGAGGTGGGGCTGCACAGCACCGCGACGGCGACCACGGCGACGCCCGCCGGGTCGACGGAACTGGCCTTCTCGACGAACGAACCGCTGGAGGTCGTGGCGCGGCGGCTGCAGGACGCCGGGTTCGACTCGCACGTCGTCGAGGAGCCCTACGGCCGGGTCCTGCGCGTCACCGACCCCGACGGTCGCGAGCTGGAGGTGCAGGGGACGGCCGTCGACCTGCACGGGTACTCCGAGGGCGACTGACGGGCGTGGGCACCCCGCTCATCGACGCGCTGAACGTCCCGGCGATCACGGCCTACGAGCTCGACGACGGCACCACCACCCCGGGGCTGCGGTCCCTGGGGGCGGTGCTGGCGCTGCACGGCATCTCCGTGAACGGCGGCCTCGTCGGGGGAGGCGTCGAAAACCTGTTCTTCACCGAGAGACTCCACACCGTCGACGACGCAGCCGCCGGCTTGCGCTGGCTCGGCCTGGACGACGTCGCCGACCTCGTCCTGCGGGCCCGCGGGGAGTTCCTGCGCTTCCGGCCCACCGGCCACGAGGAGCTGTCCGACGCCGACGCGGCCGTGTGGGAACGGCTGGACGGCGAGTTCGAGGCGCTGGCCACGGACGAGCGTCTCGAGGCAGCCGTCGCGGCCCGTCTCGAAGAGATCGCGCCGGAGCCGGCCTCCTCCTGAGGCGGGGACGTCAGCGCACGAGGGCGAGGGCGAACCCGTCCCAGCCCTTCGATCCGACGGTCTGCAGGGCGGTGACCTCCAGCCGAGGGTCCTCGCCGAGGGCCTCGAGGAAGGAGCGGGTCCCGGTGACCGTGCGGTCCGTGCTCGCCTCCTCGGCGACCAGCCCCCCGCGCACGACGTTGTCCCCGACGATGAGGCTGCCGGGGCGGGTGAGCCGCAGGGCCCACTCCAGGTACCGCGGGTTGTTCGGCTTGTCGGCGTCGATGAAGACGAGGTCGAACGGGTCGCCACCCTCCGCCTCGAGCTGCGGCAGCGTGTCGAGGGCGGCACCGACGCGGACGTCCACGACGTCGGCGACGCCGGCGCGGTCGAGGTTCCGGCGCGCCACCTCCGCGTGCCGGGGCTCGTGCTCGCAGGTCACGACCCGACCCCCGGCCGGCAGCGCCCGCGCGAGGTGGATCGTGCTGAACCCGCCGAGCGTCCCGATCTCCAGGACGCGGCGGGCCCCGGTCATCCGCACGAGCAGCGAGAGCAGCGCCCCCTGCAGCGGGGAGACGTCGATGGCCGGCAGTCCGGCGGCCTGGTTCTCGTCGAGGACGAGCTCGAGCACCTCGTCCTCCGGCAGCAGCGTCTGGACGAGGTACTCGTCGACCTCCGTCCACGCCGAGCCGGGGTCGTGGTCACCGGTGGCAGAGCGCATGACCGCACTCTGCCACCGGCCCCACGGACCCCGGAACCCCGTCAGCGGAGCAGGTCGGGGGTCTCGAACGGCAGCCCGTGGACGTGGGTGGCGAGGAAGGCGAAGACCGTCTCGTACCAGAGGACCGCGTGCCGCGGTGTGAGCACCCAGTGGTTCTCGTCGGGGTAGTAGAGGAAGCGGTGCGGAAGGTCCGCCGGGTCACCCGTCCACTGCTCGTTGAGCACCCACCACAGCCGCAGGGCCTCCCCGATCGGGACGCGGTAGTCCTTGTCGCCGTGGACGACGAGCATCGGCGTGACGATGTTCGCGGCGTGCGCGGCCGGGTCGTTGGCCGCCACCATCGCGGGCGTCATCTCGCGCCGCCAGTAGTGCGCGGCGTCCGTCGTCGCCCCGAACTGCTCGAGGGCGAACAGGCTCGCGTGGGTGACGATCGCGCGGAACCGGTCGGTGTGACCGGCCACCCAGTTCGCCATGTAGCCGCCGAAGGAGCCGCCCATGGCGGCCGTGCGCTCTGGGTCGAGGTCGTCCCGCTCGAGCGCGACGTCCGTGACCGCCAGGAGGTCGGTGTACGGCTCGGCGCCCCACGCCCCCCAGCCGCGGGCCAGGAAGTCCGCGCCGTACCCCGTCGAGAGGCCCGGGTCGGGCAGCAGGACGGCGTACCCGCGGGCCACCGCCAGCCACGGGTTCCACCGCCAGGACCACGCGTTCCACGACGACAGCGGGCCGCCGTGGATCCACAGCAGGAGCGGGGCCCGGTGCTCGGGACCGGCGCCGGCCGGCAGGCACAGCCAGGCCCGGACCTCGGCGCCGTCGGCGGCCGTCGTGGACACCTCCGTCAGCGTTCCCGGCAGGTCCGGCCGCGGGGCCGGGCCGGGCAGCGCCAGCGGCTCCCCCGGAGTCGAGGCGTCGAGCCGGACGACGGCCGGGGGCGCGTCGACCGCCGACCGGACGGCGAAGACGGTCGCGCCGTCGGGTGCGACCTGCAGGTCGGAGTACGCCCCGTCGTCGGTGCTGAGCCGCCGGACCGTGCCCGTGCCGTCCGGGGTGAGGTCCACGCGCACCACCGGGGCGCGCCCGTGGTCGTCGACGGCCAGGAACAGGGCGTCCGACCCCGGCCCCCACTGCGGCGTGCCCGTGCCCCAGACCTCCCAGTCGGCGACGACGTCGCGGGGCGCGGCGGAGCCGTCGAACGGGACGAGGACCAGCCGCAGCGTCGGTGCCTGCGTGGGGGTCGAAAGGCTCTCGGCGACGGCGGCCACCCACCGGCCGTCCGGGGAGACCGAGGGCGAGGTGAACTCCCACTCCGGGTCGTCCGCCAGCACCCGCAGCGACCCGTCGGCGCGGTCGAGGACGACGAGCCGGACGCGCTGGGTCCCGCCCGGACCGGCGACGTTCTCCGTGCTCACGAGGGCCGAGCCGTCGGGGGTCAGGGCCGCGGAGGCCTCGTCGAAGCGGCGGCCCGGGACCGGGGTGAGGTCGCGCCAGCGCACGTCGAGCCGTTCGCCGGCGGAGGTCTCGGCCGGCAGGTCCAGGGTCAGCCAGCGCGGTTCGTCGGGCCCGAGGTCGGCGTCCCAGTAGCGGACGGGGTACCCGGTGTGCAGGACGGCCGAGACCTTCGCGTCCTTGCGGGCCTTGCGGCGCGCCGCGTCCGAGGTGGGGCCCTCGGTGCTGTCGTCGGCGCCGGGCAGCGTGTCCGAGGCGACGACGACGGCGGACGAGCTCCGGGCCGTGCGGGGGCCGGACACGCCACCCGGCCGGGACGCGACGCACCGCGCCTCCCCTGTCGGCGGCAGCGCCCACAGCGCGGCCGGCGGGTCGTCCGTCCCCTCCGCGTCGGCGTCGGGGCGGGCCGAGGTGAACAGCAGGGTGCCGTCGGGGGCGAACACCGGCGAGGACTCCGCCGCCGTCCCGCGCGTGAGCCGGCGGGCCGGGCGCTGCCCGGCCGGGTCGACCTCCCACAGCGCGCCGCGCCAGCGGGTGCGGTCGGGGGTGAGGGTCGCGACGGTCGTCACCAGGCGCGTCCCGTCGTGGGACAGGGCGAGACCGCTGACGCGCGGGAGCGCGGTGAAGGCGTCGAGGTCGGCGAACGCGGGCGTGGGGGCGGGGCTGCTGGGGGTGTCCGGCACGCGACCAGTCCTACTCCCGTCCCCCGACACAGGACCAGGGGGTTGATCACAGCCGGAAGGCGCCGACCGTCTCCCGCAGCCGGGCGGCACTGTCCCGCAACGACTCCACCGACCCGGTGACGAGCTGGAGGCTGACCCGGTCGTCGGCCCCGGAGGCGGCGACCCCCGCGAGCATGGTCGAGATGTCGTCCGCACCGGCCGCCGCACCGACCACGGTGCGGGCGAGGTCCGCGGTCACCGCGTTCTGCTCCTCCACGGCCGCAGAGATGGACGCCTGGTAGTCGTCGACGCGCCCGATGACCTCCGCGATGCGCGCGATCGCGGCAGCCGCCTCCTCGCTGCCCCGCTGGATGGCCGCGACCTTCCCGGCGATGTCCTCGGTCGCGGAGCCGGTCTCCTGCGCCAGTTCCTTGACCTCGCCGGCGACGACGGCGAACCCGCGGCCCGCCTCGCCGGCGCGAGCGGCCTCGATGGTCGCGTTGAGGGCCAGGAGGTTGGTCTGGGCGGCGATCGACGTGATCGTCTTGACGACGCTGGCGATGTCTCGGGTCGCCTCGCCGAGCCCGGCCACGGCCGTGCGCGTGGCCTCGGCCACCTCGACGGCCTCACGGGCCACCGACGCCGACGACGCCATGCCCGAGGAGATCTCGGCGATGGACGCACCGAGCTCCTCCGCACCCGCGGCCAAGGTGGCGACCTCGCCGGAGACAGCACCGGCCGACGTCGCAGCACGGTCGGTCTCGGCGCCCGTGCGGGCGTTCGCGGCGGACAGGGACGCCGCGCGGGAGGAGAGGTCGTCGGCCTGGCCCGCGACGGACTGGGCGTGCTCGACGACACCGGACACCGTGCGACGGGTCGCGGCGACCGCGGCCGCGAGGGCCTGCGCCATCTGCCGGAACTCGTCGCGACCGTCGACGACGGGCTCCACCGTCAGGTCGCCGTCGGCGATGCGGTCGAGGTCGGAGACGTTGCGGCGCAGCGGGACGACGATGCTGCGGGTGAGCGCGACGAGCAGCAGGACGACGAGCGCCACGGCTGCGGCGACGGCCGCCAGGACGAGCGTCCGGCTGCGCTCCGCGGCGGCGCGCCCCTCGGCCCGGACGGCGACGGCCCGCTTGGCCACCGAGTCGGTGAGCTCCTGCGTCTGGGTGAGGATGTCCGCGTAGACGACCCAGCTCTCGTTCTGGATCGTGTTCTCGGCCCCGGCCAGATCCCCGGCGCCGTACTGGGCGACGGCGCGGTCGTCGGAGGCGAAGTAGTCCGTCCACTTCTGCGCGATCTGGGCGTTGACGGCCTTCTCGTCGGCCGTCATGGACTGCACGGGTGCGGCCTGCAGGGCGGCCAGCAGCTTGGCCTTGTCGGCGAGGAACCCGGCGCGGTTGGCGGAGTCGGGCTTCACGGCCGCCGCTGGGCCCACCCGGTAGGTGTCCCAGGCGTAGGCGGCCTGCCAGCCGGAGACGTCGGCGTCGTAGTACTTCTGGTCCGCCACGTAGGCCGTCAGGACAGCGAGGTCGGCCGTGCGGTCCGCGGCGCGGCTCTGGGCCCGCCCACCGAGCAGGGCCGCCGTCCCGGTCAGTCCGAGCAGGACCAGCACGACCCCGAAGGCCACCGCGAGGCGAGCCCCCACTCCCATGCGTCGAAGCACCGCGGTCATGTCCGTCTCTCCCTGTTCCGATCGGTCGGCCTGGTGCACCGGTCTGCCACCCCTGATGTCGGCGGATGCGCGGCCGGTGTGGACGGACAGCGCACCGACGTCCCTCGTTCGGAGCAACGCGGCGTGCTCGAGGCCGGACCGTTGCCACGCAGCACAGGAGAGGGCACGATGCGCCCGTGGGGTCCCGCAGCGACGCGCCCCCCTCGGACGTCGGCCGCCGGCCGCTCGAGGGGGTCCTCGTCGCGGACTTCTCCCGGGTCCTCGCCGGACCGCTCGCCACCCTCCACCTCGCCGACCTCGGCGCCCGCGTCGTCAAGGTCGAGCGCCCCGGCGCGGGCGACGAGACCCGGCGGTGGGGACCGCCGTTCAGCCCCACGGGCACGACGTACTTCGACAGCGTGAACCGCAACAAGGAGTCCGTCTGCCTGGACCTCGCCGATCCGGGCGACCGGGACCTGGCCCGTGAGCTCGTCCGGCGCGCCGACGTCCTCGTCGGCAACTTCCGGGCCTCCTCGTCGGCGGGGTTCGGCCCCGACGAACTCGCCACGCTCAACCCGCGGCTCGTGACGGTGTCCATCACCGGGTTCGGCAGCGACGGCGGTGCGGACCGCCCCGGCTACGACTTCGTCGTCCAGGCCCTCGGCGGACTCATGAGCATCACCGGACCGCCCGGGCACCCGACGAAGGTGGGGGTCGCGCTCGTGGACGTCCTGTGCGGCAAGGACGCGACCATCGGGATCCTCGCGGCGTTGGCCCGCCGCGCGGTCGACGGCCGCGGCAGCCACGTCGAGGTCGACCTGCTCTCCAGCCTGCAGGCCGGTCTCGTCAACCAGGTCCAGGCCTACCTCGGCACGGGCGTGGACCCCGAGCCGCTCGACGACGCGCACCCCTCGATCGCGCCCTACGAGCTGCTGACCTGCGCCGACGGTCCCGTCGCCGTCGCCTGCGGCACCGACGGCATGTTCGCGCGGCTGGTCACCGCCCTCGGCGCCCCGACGCTCGCACAGGACCCGCGGTTCGCCACGAACGCCGACCGCGTCCGGCACCGGGCCGCCCTGCGGACCGCGCTGGAGGACCTGCTGCGGACGACCTCGGCGGCCGGCGCCGAGACCCTGCTCGTGCGGCACGGGGTCCCCGCCGGCCGCGTCGGGACGATCGGCGACGGCCTGCGCCTCGCCGCCTCCCTCGGCCTGGAACCGCTGCTCGACGTCGTCGACGCGGACGGACGGACCGTCGGGCGGCAGGTGCGCAGCCCCGTGCGCATCGACGGGACCGGCCCACCCCGGCGGGACGCCCCGCCCCGGCTCGGCGAGCACGACGAGGCCGTCCGCCACTGGCTCAGCACCCCCACCGACGAGGAGACCCCGTGACCGACCTGCCGGACGTGCCCGACCTGCCGGACCAGGACCTGCTCGCCCTCGACACCCTGCTGTCGGAGGACGAACGCGCCGTCCGCGACCGCGTCCGCGCCTTCGTCGACGAGCACGTCCGCCCGCACGTCGCCCGCTGGTACGAGGACGCCCACTTCCCCCGCGAGCTCATGCCCGAACTCGGCCGCCTCGGCGTCCTCGGGATGCACCTGCACGACGCGGGCTGCCCCGGGCGCAGCGCCGTCGAGTACGGCATCGCCGCGCTGGAGCTGGAGGCCGGCGACTCCGGGCTCCGCACGGCCGTCAGCGTCCAGGGGTCGCTGGCCATGAGCGCGATCTCGAAGCACGGCTCGGACGAGCAGAAGGCGCGGTGGCTGCCGGAAATGGCCGCGGGACGGGCAGTCGGCTGCTTCGGCCTCACCGAACCCGGCGCCGGCTCCGACCCCGGCAGCATGACAACGACGGCGCGGCGGGACGGCACGGACTGGGTCCTCGACGGTCGCAAGCGGTGGATCGGCTTGGCCAGCCTCGCCGACGTCGCCGTCGTGTGGGCCCGCACCGAGGAGGGCGTCCGGGGTTTCCTCGTCCCCACGGACTCCCCCGGCTTCGCCGCCCGACCCATCACGCCGAAGCTGTCGATGCGCGCCTCCGTCCAGTGCGACGTCGACCTCGACGGCGTGCGGCTGCCCGCCGACGCGCAGTTGCCGGGTGCCCGTGGGCTCAGCGGTCCGTTCGCCTGCCTCAACGAGGCGCGCTACGGGATCGTCTGGGGCGTGCTCGGCGCCGCCCGCGACAGCTACCTCGACGCCCTGCGGTGGTCGTTGACCCGGCGGCAGTTCGACCGGCCGCTGGCGGGTTTCCAGCTGACCCAGCGCAAGCTCGCCGACATGGCCGTGGCGATCGGCAAGGGGCAGCTGCTCGCGCTGCACCTCGGGCGGCTCAAGGACGCGGGGCGGCTCGAACCCCACCAGATCTCCGTCGGCAAGCTCGACAACACCCGTGTCGCCCTCGACGTCTGCCGGGAGGCGCGCACGGTCCTCGGCGGGAACGGGGTGACGCTGGAGCACTCGCCGCTGCGGCACGCCTCGAACCTGGAGAGCGTGCGGACGTACGAGGGCACCGACGAGGTGCACACCCTCGTCATCGGCCAGCGGCTCACCGGGATCGCCGCGTTCCGCTGACAGGTTCGGTCGTGTCCGAACCCTCGGCCAGACTGACCCGGTGCACGTCGTCGACCAGCCCCTCCTCACCGCGCTCCGCGGTCTGCCCGCGGTGCCCCGGCTCGGACTGGCCGTCGTCCCCGGCGGAGTGGGACTGGCTGTGCCGCAGGGGCACTGGGGCGTGCCCACCGACGACCCGGCCGGTCTGGTATACGCGCTCGAGGCGGAGTTCGCGCCGCGCTGGACGTGGTGGTCGGCCGCGTCGACGCTCGGCCGGACCGCACCCGTCCACCTGGCCCGCTGCCACGACCTCGCGGCCGTGCACCGCGTCGTCGAGGGCGGCCACCGCGAGGACCCGGGGGCGGTCTGGGCCGCCGCGCACGGGCGGCCCGTCCCGCCGCCGCCGTCGCGCCGGCCCGCGCCCACCCACGGCACGGGGTTGCTCGACCTCGACGGTGCGGGCACGGCCGACGACCCGGTCACGGACGGCGGGCTGTCCCCCGCGTGGGCCGACGGCCGGGCGTTCGACCCGGGTGAGACCGGAACCGCCGAACGCCTCGACCGCGCCGGCCGGTGGGCCGCGCTCGCGCTCGACGTGGCCGACGCCCAGGACGCCCGGCTCGCGGCCCTGCCGGACCGGCGCGCCGAACCCACCGGTCCCGCGTTGCCCGTGCAGACGGGGTTCGCCGAGTCCGCGGCCGCGGCGCTGGCGGTCGAACTGTCCCGCACCGGGTTGCCCCTGGACCGCGCGACGGCGGAGGAGATCGTGGGGGCCGCCGTCGGACCGCGCCCCGTCGACGCGGCGGCCGAGCGGCAGGCCCGCGCCGACCGGGACGCCCTCGTGCGCGAGCACCTCGGACCGGGCGGCGCCGGCGTCGACCTGCGCAACCCCGCCCACGTCCTCGCGGCCCTGCGCGGTCTGGGTTTCGACCTGCCCGACACCCGCGCGCACCGGCTGGAACGGCTGCGCGACGCGCACCCGGCGGTCGCCGCCCTCCTGCTGTGGCGCAAGGCCGAACGCCTCGCGACGACGTACGGGTACCCGTGGCTGGACGAGCACGTCGGCCCCGACGGCCGGTTGCGCGGCGCGTGGTCGTCGGCCGACGCGGCCGCGGGCCGGATGACGGCGCAGGCGGGGTTGCACAACCTGCCCGCGGAACTGCGGCCCGCGGTGGCCGCCGAACCCGGGCACGTCCTCGTCCGGGCCGACCTCGGGCAGGTCGAACCCCGCGTCCTCGCCGCAGTCTCCCGCGATCCCGGTCTCGTCGCCGCGACCCGCGACGAGGACCTCTACGCCCCCGTCGCCGCCGCCCTCGGCGCCGACCGCCCCACGGCGAAGATCGCCGTGCTCGCCGCGATGTACGGCCAGACCTCGGGAGCGGCCGGAGAGGCGTTGCGGCGCATGGAACGTGCCTACCCGCGGGCCCTGGCGTACCTGCGCGCGGCGGAGGAGGCCGGCAAGGAGGGCCGCGACGTCCGGACGTACGGCGGCCGGCTCGTGCGGATCTCCGACCTCGCCCCGGTCGAACCCGGAGCGGCGACCGCCGCCCGCGGCCGCTTCGCGCGCAACGCCGTCGTCCAGGGCGCCGCCGCGGAACTGTTCAAGGCGTGGGCCGCGACCGTGCGCGCCGGTCTCGCGGGGACGGACGGCCGGATCGTCCTGTGCCTGCACGACGAACTCCTGCTGCACGTCCCGGAACCCGACGCCGACCGCGCGGCCGCGCTGCTGGACTCGGCGTTGCAGCAGACCGCGGCGCGGTGGGCGGCGGGGTCGGGCGTGCGGTTCGTCGCGGACGTCTCCGTCGTGCGGCGGTGGTCGGAGGCGAAGTAGCCCCGGCCCACGGCTGGGTGCGCGCCGCCTCCCCGGGGCCGATCACCGGCCGCGTGGAGGCGACGAGGCCGAACCCCCGGACGTGCGCAGTGCCGGACGGTCAGCGGGGCGGCACCGGGAGCGACGTCACTGTCCGCCGAAGGCCGTGACCTGCTCGGCGGAGAACTCCCCGAACGACCACGGCTGCCCCGTCGCCTCGAGCACCGACCACCAGAGGTCGCCGTGCGGGTCGACCTGGTTGCGGGCCGAGACGGCGAGGGCGATCGGGATGTGCACGAACCGGCGGCGCCAGCGGCCGACGACCATGTTCGTCCGTCCGGCCATCGCCGCGTGCACCGCGGCGTGCGCCAACCGGATGCAGTACACGGCGTCGTACGGGTTCGCCGGAACGCTGCGGATGACGTAGCTCGGGTCGATGTACCGCATGTTGAGTTCGAGGTCGTGCTTGGCGAAGTCCTCGGTGATGGCGTGCCGCAGCAGGCTCCCGACGTCCTGGAGCCGCTTGTTGCCCGACGCGTCCTTGAGCGTGGCCGCGGCGTCGGCCGGGTCGAACAACTCCTGGCCCGCCCCCTCGGCCGCCACGACGAGCGCGTGCCCCTGGGAGGCCACCTTCTCGCGCAACCGCTCCAGGAAACCCCCCGGTCCTTCGAGCATGAAGGGCACCTCGGGGATGAGGACGAAGTCGGCGTCGTTCTGGGCCAGGGCCGCGTAGCACGCGATGAACCCCGAGTGCCGTCCCATGAGCTTGACGACGCTCACGCCGTTCGGCGCCGTCCGCGCCTCGACCTTGGCCGAACGGATCGAGCGGGAGGCCTCGCTGAAGGCGGACTGGAACCCGAAGCTCTGGTCGATGAAGGGGATGTCGTTGTCGATCGTCTTCGGGATGCCGACGACGGCGATCTTGAGGTCGCGCGCCTTGATCTCCGCGGAGATCTTCTGCGCCCCGCGCATCGTGCCGTCCCCGCCGACGACGAAGAGGATCGAGATGCCCATGCGCTCGAGGCAGTCGACGACCTCGACGAAGTCCTGCTGACCGCGGGAGGTCCCCAGGATCGTGCCGCCCTCGCCGTCGATGTTCTCCACGACCTGCGGCGTGAGGTCGATGACGTCGTGCCCGTAGCGCGGGATGAAACCCTGGTACCCGTTCTTGAAGCCGTGGATGCGGCGGACCCCGTAGTGGGTCGTCAGCTCCGAGACCAGGCCGCGGATGACGTTGTTGATGCCGGGGCACAGCCCACCGCAGGTGACGATGCCGACGCGCGTCTTGGACGGGTCGAAGAAGATCTTCTTGCGGGGACCGGTCGGCTCCAGGCTGGGCAGGTCCGTGAGGTCGCCGTCGCGCCGGGACACCTTCGACAGCGTGTCGTCGAACAGCACGCGGTCGTTCTCGTCGATGTAGTGGTGGGTGGTGCGGCGCGCCTGCAGCCGCGGCGAGAGGGGCGAGTCGACGGTGCACGGACCGAGCGTCTCAACGGTGAAGTCGATGGGCTCACGGCTCGTGGGACGGTCGGTGGGCTCGGCCATGAGCGCGCGGTCCTTTCCTGACGGGGGAGGGCGAGCCCCCATCATCGGGCAGACCCGTGACGGGGATCACCCCGGGGTCCGGGCCGGCCTTTCCGGTCCGCGGTCCTGAGCCGCGGGCCGGCGACCCGTCAGCTCCGGGGACCCTCGCGGTCCGCGATCCGCTGGAGCATCGCGTTGTACTCGGCCAGGTCGGCGTCGCCGTCGCGCGCGGCCTGGCGGTCGCGGCGCTTGTTCTCCCGGTCGTCCGAGCGCGACCAGCCGATGGCCGTCCCGAGGACGAGGATCAACGTCGGCACCTCACCGATGCCCCACGCGATGTCGCCGCCCTCCTGCTGGTTGGCGAGGAGGTTGGCCCCGGGGGTCATGGCCTCGAACCACGTCGGGGCCAGCAGGGTCTGGCCCTGCATGAGGGCGACGCCGAAGAAGGCGTGGAACGCCATCGTCGCGAGGAGCAGGAGCAGGCGCAGCGGGTAGGGCGGTCGCACGCCGCCGGGGTCGACCCCGATGAACACCGAGGCGAACAGATACCCGGTCCCGAGGAAGTGGACCATCATCAGCTCGTGCCCGACGTGGGTGCGCAGCGCCAGCTCGAACAACGGCGAGTAGTAGAAGACGATGAGGGAGCCGGCGAAGAGGGCGGCCGCCACGAGCGGGTGCCCGACCACGGCGAGGTAGCGCGAGTGGACCACCGTGAGCAGCCACTCGCGGGCGCCGCGGGAGTGGTCCCGGCGAGCCGGCAGCACCCGTAGGGCGAGCGTCACGGGGGCGCCGAGGACGAGCAGCGGCGGCACGGCCATCGTCAGCAGCATGTGCTGGAGCATGTGCGCGCTGAAGGTGATGCGGCCGTAGGCGGCCGGACCACCGCTGGTGACGAACAGCAGCGCCACGCAGCCCGCGACCCACCAGATCGTGCGGCCCACGGGCCAGGAGTCCCCGCGCGCCCGCAGCCGGCGGACGCCGACCAGGTAGGCGACGAGGGCCACCCCGCCGACGGCCAGCCACAACAGGTCCGGGCTCAGCTGGGTGAAGTAGCGGCCCCAGGTCAGGGGCGGCGGCAGCGGTTCCCCGAGCAGGGCCTCGGCGCGGCCCGTCCCGGGCACGTCGTCGGGCACCGGCGTGGGACTGCGGCTGAGCGCGACCCCCAGACCCGTCGCGGCCCCCATGAGGACGAGCTCGCCGGCGGCGATGCGGACGAAGGCCGCGGGGCGGCTCGCGAGCAGCGGGATCGTCCGGCGGCGGTGCCAGAACCCGAAGGCGCCGAGGGCCACGAGGGCCACGACCTTGCCGACGACGAGCGCGCCGTAGGCCGTCGCGAGGCCGGACCAGCTGCCGAGGCGGACGGAGGCGTTGAGGACGCCGGACAGGGCCACGGCCGCGAAGCACCACAGCGCGACCGTCGAGTACCGCGAGGCCAGCGTCGTGAGGTCGACGGGCCGCTGGCCCTTGGCCGTCCCCGCCCCGCGGCCCGTCAGGGGCGCGACCAGCAGGACGGCCGCGAGACCGCCCACCCACACGGTGACGCCGACGAGGTGCATGGCCAGTGAGCTGACGGCCGTCTCGTGCGAGGAGGACCCGGAGGCGTGCCCCGACAGCGACAGCGGCATGAGTGCGAGGACGCCGAGGGCGAAGCCCCACGCGGCCCCGGCGGGGGTGGCGGCCGCCGCCCCGACGGTCGCGACGACGGCCGCGAGGACCGTCGTGACGAGCAGGGCCCGCCCGAGGTCGATCGACTGGGCGAACTGGGCGAACTGGGCCCCGAAGCCGGGCGCACCGGGGGCGGCGCCGATGACGTCCATCGCCGTGAGGACGAGGACGAGCAGCGCGGTGACCGCCCAGACGCCTCCGGCGACACCGGCCACGCGCACGGCGCGGTTCCAGGCGGCGCTGGGGTGCGGCAGCAGGAAGGTCGCGACGGCGAAGCCGCCGACGGCGAGCGCGGCCGACAGGTCGTGGACCGTGCGGGCGACGGGCAGGCCGTAGCGGACGAGGGCGCCGGGGTCGCCGAGGACGGACGGGTCCAGTCCGCCGGCGAGGGCGAGGGCGGTGAGCAGGACCGCGAGCGCGGCGAGGAGGACGGCCGAGCTGGTGAGCAGGACGCCGCCCGTGCCGGATGCGCTGCGGGCCGTGCGGGTAGGTGCGGCCACGGCTCCAGGGTAGGTCGCCGGGCTGGGAGGACGGTCCGTCGGGAGGGGGTCCTCTGCCGGGAAGGCCAGGGGGAGGGTCGGGCGGAAGGTTCAGGCGGAGGCGCGGGCGGAGCGCACGGGGGCCAGCGCGGTCGCGACGTCGAACCAGACCGTCTTGCCGAGGGGGTCCACCTCGACGCCGTGGGCGTCGGCGAGGGCCTCGACGAGCGCGATGCCGCGACCGTTGAGGGCCTCGGGGTCGGATTCGCGGCGCATCGGCAACCGGGTGTTCTCGTCCCCCACGGCGATGCGCACCCGGGAGCCGACACGTCCGACGCGCAGGCTGACGTCGCTGCGGCCGTGCAGCACGGCGTTGGTGACGACCTCCGCGGTCAGCAGCAGGAGGGTGTCGACGACGTCGCCGATGACGCCCTCGGCGATGCACCAGTCGGCCACGAAGTGGCGGGCCGCCCGCGAGGACAGCGGCACGGGTGCCAGCGTCGTCTCGCGCGACCAGTCCGTGAACGACACAGAGTGACTCTCCCGATACGTAGGGTTGTCAAGCACGGTAGCGCAGCGTCCCTCGGACGGCGCATTCCACGACGGGACGACCCGGGGCCGGGGCTGGCCCGCCGGGCGGCGTCCCCGTACTGCGCGATCCGACCCCACGTTCGACCCCCCGGTCCGTGCTTGCGCCTGGTAACTTCTTCCATGTCGTTGCATGTAGCACTCAAGGATCGTCCCGACCGGGCCGATGTCCCGGGGAGTACTTCGGCGGACGACCTTGCACCGTTACAGCACGCGACGGCCGATCGGCTGAGCGACACACCAGACAGACCCGTGGGAGAACCCGGATGACCCCCAGCACGACCCTCGAGGAGCCGGCCGGCTCCTCGACCGGCCCCCTCGAGGAGCCGCCCGTGGGCGCCCCCCAGGACGACCTCGTGGCGGCCGTGGCCGACCAGGTCAGTCGTCAGATGCGCGCCCTGCACTCCTTCAAGGCGCAGATCGCGCGCGGTGAGAACGACGTCGAGCGCGCCATGCACGTCGTCCTCTACGTCCTCGCCGACACCGGTCCGTTGCGCGTCAGCGCCCTCGCGGAGCGGCTCGGCACCGACCCCTCGACGACGAGCCGGCAGACGGGCGAGCTCGTCCGCCGCGAGCTCCTGCGCAAGCTGCCCGACCCCGACGACCGCCGCGCGAGCCTGCTGGACGTCACCGAGACCGGCCACCAGGTCGTCGCCCAGATGAAGCAGCGGCGGCACGAGCACCTCGCCCGCGCCGTCGACGACTTCGCCGCCGACGAGCTGGTCGCCTTCACCACCCTGCTGTCCCGCTTCGCCGACGGGCTCGAACGAGCCCGCACCGACTGCCTCCGGACCACCACGCCCGCCCCTGGGGAGAACGCATGAGCAGCTCGACCGCCGGCACCGCGCCGGCACCGGAGGCCCCGGTCTTCAGCCACCGCCAGATCATGGCGATCCTGTCCGGCCTGCTGCTGGGGATGTTCCTCGGCGCCCTGGACCAGACGATCGTCTCCACGGCGATCCGCACGATCGCCGACGACCTGGACGGGTTCTCGCTGCAGGCCTGGGCGACGACCGCCTTCCTCATCACGTCGACGATCTCGACGCCGCTCTACGGCAAGTTGTCCGACATGTACGGCCGGCGGAAGTTCTTCATCGCCGCCATCCTCATCTTCATCATCGGGTCGGCCCTCTGCGGGATCTCGACGTCGATGTACGAGCTCGCCGGGTTCCGCGCCCTGCAGGGCCTCGGCGCCGGCGGACTGATGTCGCTGGCCCTGACGATCATCGGCGACATCGTCCCGCCGCGGGAACGCGCCAAGTACCAGGCCTACTTCATGATGGTCTTCGGCACCTCGAGCGTCCTCGGCCCCGTCGCGGGCGGGTTCTTCTCGGGCCTGGACTCCCTGCTGGGCCTGGCCGGCTGGCGCTGGATCTTCTGGCTCAACGTGCCCATCGGGATCTTCGCCCTGTTCGTGGTCTCCAAGAACCTGCACCTGCCCAAGCGCTCCAGCCACCACCGGATCGACTGGCCCGGTGCGCTGACCCTCATCACGACCCTCGTCCCGCTGCTCATCGTGGCCGAGCAGGGCCGCGAGTGGGGCTGGGACGACACGAAGTCGATCGCCTGCTACGTCATCGGGGCCGTCGGCCTCGTCGGGTTCATCCTCGCCGAGCGCGCCTACGGCGACGAGGCGCTGCTGCCGCTGCGGATGTTCCGCGGCCGCACCTTCGTCGTCGGGTCCCTGGGCTCGTTCATCCTCGGGATGGGGATGTTCGGCGTGTTCGCCGTCCTGCCGCAGTACCTGCAGGTCGTGAAGGACCTGAGCCCGACCCGCGGCGGTCTGGCGATGCTCCCCGTCGTCGTCGGGATCATGTCCGGCAGCATGTTCTCCGGGCGGTTCATCGCCCGCACCGGCAAGTACAAGGTCCTGCCCGTCGTCGGGACCGCCTTCATGGTGATCGCACTGTTCTTCTTCTCGCGGGTGAACGCCGACACCCCGATCTGGCAGACGATGATCATCATGCTCGTCATGGGCTGGGGCCTCGGCGGCAACATGCAGCCGGTCATCCTCGCCGTGCAGAACGCCGCCAAGCGCAGCGAACTCGGTGTCGCGACGAGCTCGGTCACGTTCTTCCGCCAGATGGGCGGCACGCTCGGCACGGCCGTGTTCCTCTCCATCCTGTTCTCCACCCTGGGCGACAAGGTCTCCAGCTCCTACGAGTCCGCGGGGCGCACCCCGGAGTTCGGCCAGGCGCTGCAGACGTGGGGCGGGAACCTGCAGTCCACGCTGGCCCGCGCCACCGACGACACCTCGGTCCTCAAGGAGCTGCCGAGCGTCCTGGCGCACCCGTTCAAGGTCGGGTTCACCGAGTCGACGAGCACGATCTACCTCGTCGCGACGTTCGTCATGCTGGCCGGTCTGGTCACCATGCTCTTCCTGCCCTCCCTGCCCCTGAAGGGCCCGGGCGCGCCCGCCGCGCAGGCCCCCGAGGGCACGGACGGGACGACCGCCGGCACCGCGGTGGCCGCCGCCGCGGCACCCGCCGAGGCCGCGGGGGCACCCCTCGTCGGCAGCGGTGGCGGGAGCGGCACCGGGGTGGCTACCGTCGATCCCGTGAACGGATCGATGGCGCCCGGGGAACTGGCCGAACGCCTCCGCAGCGGGGTGCAGCAGGCGAAGGCCGCGCAGCAGGCCATGGCCGACCTGGCCCTGGAGGCCGAGCGCCGCGAGGCGGCGTTCGACGCGGCCGTGGAGAACCTGCGCGACCTCGGTCTGGACGAGGCCTCCATCGAGGCCGCGCTCGGCGAGGACGCGGCCGCCCCGCGCGGCCGGCACGCCGGTGCCGCAGATGCGGCCGACGCGCCGGACGAGGCGCGCGTGGGCGAGGAGCTCGGCGCGCAGAACTGACGCCGCCGGCCGACGCGTGACCCGATGGGCCCCGGAGCGACCGCTCCGGGGCCCATCGACGTTCCCCGCCGTGGTTCCGACGCCCTGTGCCGCAACGCCTCCGGCGGTCGTGTGGTGAGGCTGTCCGAACGAAAGCGAGGCTCACCTTCTTTTGACAGAGTCCAAAGAAGGCGTACTCTCGGATCATGACCTCGACCGACCGGACCTCCCCCGAGGAGGTGCTGCACGACGTGGGACTGCGCAGCACCGCCCCGCGGCGGACGGTCCTGGAAGTCGTGGCCGACCACCCGCACGTGACCGCCGCGGGACTGGCCGAACTGCTCGGGACGGCG
This sequence comes from Kineococcus sp. NPDC059986, assembly GCF_040702905.1. Taxonomy (NCBI): domain Bacteria; kingdom Bacillati; phylum Actinomycetota; class Actinomycetes; order Kineosporiales; family Kineosporiaceae; genus Kineococcus; species Kineococcus sp. NPDC059986. Next base: position 125,801 of record NZ_JBFBND010000009.1, read on the forward strand.
GGTCACCGCATGTCCCGGCAGAGCCTCTACAACGTGCTCGAGGACCTCACCCGGACGGGCCTCCTGCGCAGCATCCAGCCGACGGGTTCGGCACCCCGGTACGAGACGGCGGTGGCGGGCGACCACCACCACCTCGTGTGCCGCGGGTGCGGGACCGTCGTCGACGTCCCGTGCGCCGTCGGGACGAGCCCCTGCCTGACCCCCGCGCAGGCACCGGGTTTCCCGGTGCTCGACCGCGCCGAAGTCACCTGGTGGGGGTTGTGCACCGACTGCAGCGCCCCGTCCGGAACCAGCCCAGCCACAGCACCCCACCCAGCATCCGACTCATGGAGGACACCGTGACCACGATCGACGACATCACCACCGCCGGCCTGACCCAGACCGCCGTCGCCGGCTTCGACGCCAGCTCGCGCCTGAACTCGGGTCTGCAGGAGGTCCTCGTCGACCTCACCGCGCTGCACCTGCAGGGCAAGCAGGCCCACTGGAACATCGTCGGGGCGAACTTCCGCGACCTGCACCTGCAGCTCGACGCCCTCATCGACGACGCCCGCACCTACGCCGACGACGCCGCCGAGCGCATGCGCGCCGTCGGCGGTGTCCCCGACGCCCGCCCGGCGACCGTCGCGGCGAGCACGACGATCGGCGACTTCGGCGCCGAGGAGATCGACACCAAGGCCGCCGTCGAGGCGATCGTCGCGATGACCCGCCGCACCGTCGACACCATCCGCCGCGTGCACGACCCGATCGACGCCGAGGACCCCTCGACCGCCGACCTGCTGCACGGCTTCGTCCTCGGCCTGGAGAAGCACGCCTGGCTGATCGGTGCGGAGAACCGCGCGCCTCGTCGTCGCTGACGAACCCGCACCACCCGCGGCCCCGGTCGGGCAGGATCAGCGCATGCCGACCCTGCTGATCACCGGGGCCGCCGTGGCCACCGTCGACCCCTCCGGTACCGAGCACCGGAGGGGTTTCGTCGTCGTGGACGACGGCGTCGTCACCGCCGTCGGCGCCGGCGACCCACCCGAGGGCGCCACGGCCGACCGTGTCGTCGACGGCCGCGGGCACCTGCTGACGCCGGGGTTCGTCAACACCCACCACCACCTCTACCAGTGGGCCACCCGCGGTTTCGCCGTCGACGCCGGCCTCTTCGAGTGGCTCACGACGCTGTACCCGGTGTGGGCGCGGCTCGACGCGACCGACGTCGAGGCCGCCGCCCGGGCGGGTCTGGCGCGGCTCGCGCTCACGGGCTGCACGACGACGACCGACCACCACTACCTGCACCCGCGGGGCGGCGGCGACCAGCTGGCCGCGACCGTCGAGGCCGCGCGCACGGTGGGCCTGCGCTTCGCCCCCACCCGCGGCTCGATGGACCTCGGCGCCTCCGCGGGCGGACTGCCGCCGGACTCGGTCGTCGAGACGGTCGACGCGGTCCTGGCCGCGACGGCCGACGCCGTCACCCGCTTCCACGACCCCTCCCCCGGGTCGATGGTCCGCATCGGCGCCGCGCCCTGCTCGCCGTTCTCCGTCTCGCCCGACCTGCTGCGGCAGACCGCCGCGCAGGCCGCCGAGCTCGGCATCCGCCGGCACACCCACCTCGCCGAGACCGACGACGAGGAGGAGTTCTGCGCGCGCACCTTCGGCCGCCGGCCCGTCGAGGTGCTCGAGGACCTCGGCTGGCTCGGCCCCGACGTGTGGCTCGCGCACTGCGTCCACCTGTCCGACTCCGACATCGCGACCCTGGCCCGCACCGGGACGTCGGTGGCGCACTGCCCCAGCTCGAACGCGCGCCTCGGCGCGGGCATCGCCCGCACCCGCGACCTCCTCGCGGCCGGCGTCCCGGTCGGGCTCGGCGTCGACGGCGCCGCCTCCAGCGAACAGGGCAGCCTCGCCGACGAGCTGCGGCAGATGCTCTACGTCGCCCGCGCCGTCGGCGGGGCCGGCGCCGTCTCCGCCCGCGACGCGCTGCGCGCCGCGACCGCCGGCGGGGCGCACTGCCTGGGCCGGGCCGACGAGATCGGCTCGATCGAGGTCGGCAAGCGGGCCGACCTCGCGCTGTGGGACCTCACCGGTCTGGGCCACGCCGACCTCGACGACCCGGTCGTCGCGCTCGTCGTCGGACCGACCCCGCCGCTGGCCCTGTCGACCGTCGAGGGCCGGGTCGTCGTGGAGGACGGGCAGCTGCGCACCACCGACGTGGACCGGGCGGTGGCCGACCTCGTCGCGACGCGCGGACGGGTGCTGGCCCGGGAGTGATGCACGACTCCCCGGCCGGACCGGGTCCTGGGACCGGAGCACCCACCCGGCGGCGCTACGGTCGGGTGCCATGACCGCAGAACCCGCCGAACGCCAGGTGCACATCGTCGAGCCCAAGTACGCGCGGACGTGGCTGCTCGTGAACGCGACCCGCACGGACCTCTTCGACGTGGCCGCGCGCTCGCGGGCCGACCAGGTCGTGCTCGACATCGAGGACGCGGTGGACCCCAGCCGCAAGGACTCCGCCCGCGCCGATTCCATCGAGTGGCTCGCCGCCGGCGGCCAGGCGTTCGTCCGCATCAACGACGTCACGACCCCGCACTGGCGCGACGACGTCGACGCGCTCAAGGGCGTCCCGAACCTGCTGGGCGTCATGCTCGCCAAGACGGAGGCCGGTGAGCAGGTCGAGGCGACGTGGCACGCGCTCGGCGGGTCCGTCCCCGTCGTCGCGCTGTGCGAGTCGGCGCTCGGCATCGAGGCCGCCCGCGAGATCGCGTGCGCCAAGGGCACCTTCCGGCTCGCGTTCGGTTCCGGTGACTACCGCCGCGACACCGGCGCCAGCGCCGAGGACATGGCGATGGCCTACCCCCGCACCAAGCTCGTCGTGGCCAGCGCCATCGGCAAGCTGCCCGGCCCGATCGACGGCCCGACCACGGGTGGTGGTCACCCCGCGCTGCGCGAGGCCTCCGGCGTCGGCGTCGCGATGGGCATGATGGGCAAGCTGTGCCTGGACGCCGAGCAGGCCTACGTGATCAACGAGGTCATGAGCCCGAACGTCTCCGACGCCACGTGGGCGCGCGACTTCATCGCCGACTTCGAGCGTTCCGGCGGCGTCGTCCGCGACGGGTCGGACCTGCCGCGCCTGGGCCGCGCCCGCCGCATCCAGGAACTCGCCGACGCCTACGGCATCCGGCCGCTCTGACGTGACGGTGACGTGACGGGGGCGGGTCCGACCGGACCCGCCCCCCGCACCACTCGTCAGTCCAGCGGCTCGAACGCCCCGGCGTCGACGCGGACGACCTGGCCGAGCCCGGGCTGACCCAGGATCGACCCCGCCACGCTGAACGCGGTGGAGTACAGGTGGCCCTGGGCGAACCGCAGCCCCAGCGGCATCGTCACCTGCGCCGCCGAGCGGTCCCCGTCCGGCGCGACCGCGACGATCCGGCCGACCGTCGTCGGGTCGAAGCCCGTCGGCGGCGGACCCTCACCGGCCGGGGCACCATCGAGGAGTTCGGAGACGTAGAGGGTCCCGTCGTCGCCGACGGCCACCCCCGTCGGAGCGGTGAACCCGCTCGTCACGTCGAGGACCTTCCCGTCGCGCGGGTCGAGTTCGTAGACCCGGCCCTCGTCGGGCGCCTCGCCCGACAACGTCGAGACGTACAGGTGACCGTCCGGTCCCCACGCCAACCCGGTCGGCACCGGGTCGCACCCGGTGTGCTGCGGGTCGTTGTTCGGGGCGCCCTCGCACGCCCCGGTCGTGACGACCGGCGGTACGAAGAACGTGCTGACCTTCCCCGACGGGCTGACGGCCAGGACGTCGTTCGCTCCGGCGTCGGCGACGAACACGCGCTGGTCCGACCCCTTGCCCGCGAGCACCGCGAAGGGGTTGCTCAACGCGTCGAGCGGGGCTCCGTCCGGGCCGAACTGGGTCTGCCCGTCCGGGTTGTTCGCGAGCTCGTAGGCCATGAGGTCCGCCAGCACGCGACGGGGTTCTCCACGCCGGGACGACCACAGGGTCGACCCCCCGGTGGTGCCGGGGCCCTGCGCCTCCCCCGTGACGACGTACAACGTCCCCGCCCGCCGGTCGACGCCGGCCGGGGCGGCGAAGTCGGCGAGCCGGACGGTGGGTCTGCCGCCCGGGACGAAACCGCTGATCTCGCCGGCCGAACTCTCGGCGACGTAGAACTTGCCGCCCTCGGCCGCGAGGCCGAAGGGGTCGTCGAGCCCCTGCGCGACGACCGTGACGGGCCCGCCCGGCGGTGCCGCGGCGTGGGCGGGGGCGGCCACGACGGCCGTGGTCGTGGTGGCGGCGAGGACGAGTGCTGCGGTGCGGAGCCGGTGCGCCATGGCGTTCTCCTCCGAACAGGGAAACCTCAGCGTTCCCCGAGGCGCCGCACAGTAGTCCCGCGGCGACCGGGTCGGAAGTCCCCCGGACGGTGGTTGCGCCACCACGCTCGGTCGGTCAGCTCCAGGTGAGAGCGCGCGCCGGGTCCTCGAGCACGGCCGCGATGTCGGCCAGGGCCCGCGACCCGCTCTCCCCGTCCAGCATGCGGTGGTCGAACGACAGGCTGAGCTGGGCGAGGTACCGGGGCTTGATCTTGCCCTTGTGCACCCACGGCCGCTGGGAGATCTTGCCGACCGCGAGGATCGCCGCCTCACCGGGGTTGAGGATCGGGGTCCCGGTGTCGATCCCGAACGTCCCCACGTTCGTGATGGTGATCGTGCCCTCGGCCAGGTCTCGGGGTTTCGCCTTCCCCTCCCGCGCCGTCGCGGTCAGCTCCCCGAGCTGGACGGCGAGGTCCTTCAGCGTCAGGTCGTCGGCGTCCTTGACGTTCGGGACGAGCAGCCCGCGCGGGGTCGCCACGGCGATGCCGAGGTTGACGTAGTTCTTCACGACGATGACCTGGTTGGCCTCGTCCCACGTCGCGTTGATGTCGGGGTTGCGCTTGCAGGCGACGATGAGCGCCTTCGCCACGAGCAGCAGCGGCGAGACGCGGACACCCGCGTACTCGGGGTCGGTCTTGAGGCGCTGCACCAGTTTCATGGTGCGCGTCGCGTCGACGGTCGTGAACACCGTGACGTGCGGGGCGGAGAACGCGCTCTCGACCATGGCCGCGGCCGTCGCCTTGCGGACCCCGCGGATCGGGACGTGCCGCTCCCGCTCGTGGTCGACGAACCGGCGCTCGGGTTCGGCGGGCGGGGCGGGCACGAGGGCGAGGACGTCGGCGCGGCTGACCGTGCCCCCCGGACCCGTGGGCGTCGCCGCGGTGAGGTCGACCCCGAGGTCGCGGGCGAGCTTGCGGACCGGGGGTTTGGCCAGGACGTGCACCTCGGCGGGGGTGGTCGCCGCGACCGGCGCGGGGGCCGTTGCCGGGGCGGGTGCTGCCCCGCGGCGGCGACGGGGCGCGCTGTCCTTCGTGCCGTACCCGACGAGCGTCGCGCCGGACCCGCTGTCGGCCGGAGGCTCCGCGGGCTCGGGGGCCGTGGGTTCGGCGGTGGCGGGTTGCGCCGGCGAACCGTCGCTGACGACGACGATGTCGGCACCGACCTCGACGGTGTCCCCCTCGGCCACGAGGAGTTCGGCCACCGTCCCGGCCCACGGGCTGGGCAGTTCGACGAGCGACTTCGCCGTCTCGATCTCGACGAGGACGTCGTTCACGGCGACGGTGTCACCGGGTTTGACCTTCCAGGAGACGATCTCGGCCTCGGTGAGGCCTTCACCGACGTCGGGCAGGGCGAACCGCTGGTTCAACGGAGTCCTTCGGGGTGTGGGGAGGGTTTCTCAGGCGGCCAGCGACTGCTCGACGGCGTCCAGGACGCGGTCGAGCGACGGCAGGTAGTGCTCCTCGACCCGGGCGGCCGGGTACGGCAGGTGCCACCCGCCGACGCGCTTGACGGGAGCCTCCAGGGAGTAGAAGCACGACTCCTGGATCCGGGCGGCGAGCTCGGCCATCGGTCCGTGGAACGTCGGGGCCTCGGAGACGGTGACGAGGCGCCCGGTGCGGCGCACCGACTCCGCGACCGTCTGCACGTCGAGCGGGGAGATCGACCGCAGGTCGACGACCTCGAGCTCGGTGCCCTCCTGAGCGGCGGTCTCGGCGGCGTCGAGGGCGAGCTTGGTCGTCGGCCCGTAGGCGACGAGGGTCGCGTCCGTGCCCGGCCGCAGGACGCGGGCCTTGTGCAGCGGCGTCACCTGGCCCGGCGCGAGCTCGGTGTCGACCTCGCCCTTCTGCCAGTAGCGGCGCTCGGGTTCGAGGAACAGCACCGGGTCGGCCGAGGCGATGGCCTGCTGGATCATCCAGTAGGCGTCGTGGGGCGAACTCGGGGCGACGACGCGCAGCCCGGCGGTGTGGGCGAAGAGGACCTCGGGGCTCTCGGAGTGGTGCTCGACCGACCCGATGCCACCGCCGCTGGGGATGCGCAGCACGACGGGCACGGACAGCCGCCCGCGCGAGCGCGCCCGCAGCTTGGCCAGCTGCGTCGTGATCTGGTTGAAGGCCGGGTACACGAACCCGTTGAACTGGATCTCGCAGACGGGCCGGAACCCGCGCAGCGCCATCCCGATCGCCGTGCCGACGATGCCGGCCTCCGCGAGGGGGGTGTCGACGACGCGGTCCTCGCCGAAGTCCTTCTGCAGACCGTCGGTGACGCGGAAGACCCCGCCGAGGGCGCCGATGTCCTCGCCCATGAGCAGCACCCGCGGGTCGCGGTCCATCGCCGCGCGCAGGCCGGCGTTGATCGCGCGGCCGATCGCCATGGTCTCCATCAGGCGTCCCCTCCGTGAGGTCCAGCGTGCAGATCGGCGTCGTGCTGCTCCCACGCGGCGAGGAACTCGTCGCGCTCGGCGGTGACCTGGGGGTGGGGTTCGGCGTAGGCGTGCTCGAACATCGAGACCGGATCGGGGTCCTGCATCGCCGAGACCCCCTCCCGCAACCGCACGGCGAGCGCCTCGCTCTCGGCCGCGAGCTCCGCCTCGAACTCCTCGTCGAGCAGACCCTCGGCGGTCAGGTACGTGCGCAGCCGGTCGATCGGGTCCTTCTCGCGCCAGGCGTCGACCTCGGCGGCGAGCCGGTAGCGCGTCGGGTCGTCGGACGTGGTGTGCGCGCCCATGCGGAAGGTGAACGATTCGACGAAGGTCGGACCGCCGCCGGCCCGGGCCCGGTCCAGCGCGCTGCGGACGACCGACAGGACGGCCAGGACGTCGTTGCCGTCGACGAGGACACCGGGCATCCCGGCACCCTCGGCCCGGCGGTGCAGCGGCACCGGGGACTGGCGGGACACCGGCTCGGAGATGGCCCACTGGTTGTTCTGGCAGAAGAAGACGACGGGTGCGTTGAAGACGGCCGCCCAGTTGAGGGCTTCGGCCGCCTCGCCCTGGGAGGTCGCCCCGTCGCCGAAGAAGGCGACGACCGCGGTGTCGCGGTCGGGGTCGCCCGTGCCGACGGCACCGTCGCGCTGCACGCCCATGCCGTACCCGACGGCGGGCAGCATCTGCGCGGCGATGACGAGCGTGTAGGGGTGCACGTTCATCTCGACCGGGTCCCAGCCGCCGTGGTCGATGCCGCGGAAGATGCTGAGGATGTGCAGCGGGTCGACCCCGCGGGCCAGCAGCGCGCCGTGGTCGCGGTAGCTGGGGAAGAGCTGGTCCTGGCGGCGGGCCGCGCGGCCGGCACCGACCTGGGAGGCCTCCTGGCCGCGGCTGCCGGCCCACAGGCCGAGCTGGCCCTTGCGCTGCAGCGCCTCGGCCTCGCTGTCGAAGCGGCGCATGAGGACCATCTCGCGGTAGAGCCCGCGCAGCTCCTCGGGCGTCAGGTCCAGGTCGTGCTCGGGGTCGTGGTGGCGCACCCCGTGCTCGTCGAGGAGCTGGACCATCCCGGGCTGCCGGGTGGTCGGGTGCTGCTCGTCGGCCCGTGCCGGGCCGTCCGCGTGGGCCCGTACCGGGCCGACCGCCGTGTCGGTCACGTGCGTTCCTCCGTGGGTCGTCGGGTGCGGGCGCTCTGACGATCGTCGCCAACCTACGGTTCCGTAGGCGACGCGAGCGTACGTTACGCAACCGTAGGTTGGGAACCGCCACGCGGGGGGATCCGCCGTCGACGGCCGGACGCGCATGCCCTCGGGTCGGCGGGACATGGTCCCGGCGGGTGTGGGCGGGTGGACTGGCACCACAGCCGAGGGGCACAGACACCCCACCGCGGACCACCTGGAGGACATCGTGATCGTCGTCATCGGAGGAACCGGCAAGACCGGCCGGCGCGTGGCGCAGCGCCTGGCCGAACGCGGGGAGCAGGTCCGGGCCGTGTCCCGCTCCACGTCCCCCCGCTTCGACTGGGACGACGCGGGCACGTGGGAGGCCGCCCTCGCGGGTGCCGACGCGGCCTACGTCACGTACCACCCCGACCTCGCCTTCCCCGGCGTCCCCGAACTCATCGCCCGGTTCTCGGCCACCGCCCGCGCCGCGGGCGTGCGCAAGGCCGTCCTCCTCTCCGGCCGCGGCGAGGAGGGGGCCCTGGCCAGTGAGCGTGCGCTGCAGGAGTCCGGGCTCGCCTGGACCGTCGTGCGCTGCAACTGGTTCGACCAGAACTTCTCCGAGAGCTTCTTCCTCGGGCCCGTGCTGGCCGGCGTCCTGTCGATCCCCGCGGGCGAGGCCCGCGAACCCTTCGTGGACGCCGACGACATCGCCGACGTCGCGACGGCGGCGCTGCTGGACGCCCGCCACGACGGCGAGGTGTACGAACTGTCCGGCCCGCGCCTGCTGAGCTTCACCGAGGTCGCGCACGAGCTGTCCGCGGCGACGGGCCGCGAGGTCCGGTACGCCCCCGTGAGCCACCGGGACTACGTCACCGAGCTCGAGCGCGAGGGACTGCCGGCCGAGTTCGCCGACCTCTTCGCGCTGGTCCTCGACGGCCGCAACGCCTCGGTCACCGACGGCGTCCAGCGCGCCCTCGGCCGCCCGCCGCGCGACTTCACCGACTACGCCCGCCGCGCGGCGGCCACGGGGGTCTGGACCCCGGCACCCGCCGACCGGCCGGTCGCGACCTCGCTACGGTGAGCGGGTGGACGCGTGGCTGGGCGCCGTCGACGGCCCCCGCGCCCGCGACGCCTTCCTCCTGCAGGTGGTGATGTCCCCGCCGTGGTCGGTGCACGTCGCCGACGAGGCCCCGCTCACCGTCGTGGCCGTCCTCGACGGCGGGGCCTGCGCCACGACCGCCACCGGCGTCCACGCGCTGGCCCGGGGTGACGTGCTGCTCGTGCGGGACACGGCGCCCTACGTCCTGGCCGACGACCCGGCCACGACCACCGGCGCCGTCGTGGGTCCCGGTCAGCGGTGCGCCGGACCCGACGGCCACGACCTGTCGGAGCGCTGGGACGCGGGTGTCCGGTCGTGGGGCAACGACCCGTCCGGACCGGACCGCCTGCTCGTGGGCACCTACGCGGGGCGCGGACACGTCGGGCGCCTCCTGCTCGAGGCGCTGCCCGCAGCCCTCGTCGTGCGCGGACCCGACCCGGCCCTGCTGGGCCTGCTCGCCCGCGAGGTGACCGTCGAGGCCCCCGCCCAGCCGCTCGTCCTCGACCGGCTGCTCGACCTCCTGCTGCTGGCGTCGTTGCGGGCGTGGGAGGCGGGGGAGGCCGGGGTCGGGCACGTGGTCCTGGACCCCGTCGTCCGGGAGGCGCTGCGGCTGCTGCGGAGCGCCCCCGAGGCTCCGTGGACGCTCGACGTGCTCGCCCGCCGGACCGGGTCGTCCCGGTCCGCGCTCACCCAGCGCTTCGCGGCCGCGACGGGCACGTCCCCCATGGCCTACCTCACCGACTGGCGGCTGGCCCTGGCCGCGGACCTCCTCGCCGACCCGCGCCTCACGCTCGCGGCCGTCGCCGGACGTGTCGGGTACGCCTCCCCCTTCAGCCTGTCGGCCGCCTTCAAGCGGCGGTACGGCGTCAGCCCGGCCCGCTACCGGCAGCAGCCGGTCAGGACCGCCCGGCCCTGAGCGCGCCGGCGACCTCGAGGAAGCGCGCGCCGCCCGCCTCCTCGGCGACCGTCACGCGCACCCCGGCGCCGGCGAAGGCCCGCACGACGAGGCCCTCCGCGGCGAACGCCTCCGCGAGCGCGACGGCGTCGTCCCCGACCGGCAGCCAGAGGAAGTTGCCCTGCGCGTCGGGGACGTCCCAGCCCTGGGCGCGGAGCCCGTCGACGAGCACGCGGCGCTGCGCGACGAGCGCGCGGACGCGCTCCATCAACTCCGCCTCGGCGGCCGTCTGGAGGGAGGCGACGACCGCGGCCTGCGCGATGGCCGAGACGCCGAACGGGGTCGAGGCCTTGCGCAGCGTCCCCGCGACCTCGGGGTGCGCCACGGCGACCCCGGCACGCAGACCGGCCAGGCCGTACGCCTTGGAGAACGTGCGCAGGACGACGACGTTCGGGTGGTCCCGGAAGACGTCGATCCCGTCGGGCACGTCGGGGTCGTCGACGAACTCGCGGTAGGCCTCGTCGAGCACGACGAGGACGTCACCGGGCACCTGCGCCAGGAACCCGGTCAGCTCGTCGCGGCGCAGCGCCGGACCCGTCGGGTTGTTCGGGGAGCACAGGACGACGAGGCGCGTCCGCTCGGTGATCGCGGCGAGCATGGCGGGCAGGTCGTGGCGGGCGTCGGCCGTGAGCGGCACCTCGACGGGGACGGCGTCGGAGATCGCGGCGGTGATCGGGTACGCCTCGAAGGACCGCCAGGCGTAGACGACCTCGTCGCCGGGGGCGCAGGTGATCTCGGCCAGCTGGGCCAGCAACCGGACGCTGCCCGTGGCCGCGGCGAGGTTCTCGGGCTCGACGCCCCACTTCTGCGCGATGGTCGCGACCATCTGCGTCGCCATCGGGTCGGGGTAGCGGTTGACCGTGGCCGCGGCCCGCGTGATCGCCGTCAGGACGCTGGGCAGGGGCGGGTACGGGTTCTCGTTCGAGGACAGCTTGAAGACCTCCAGACCCTCACGGGCCACGGCCGGCTTCCCCGCGACGTACGCCGGGACCTTGGCCATGTTCGCCCGCAGCCGCGGGGCCAGGGGGGTGCTGGGAGTCGTCATGCGCGCCAGCGTACGGACCCGTGCGCTGCGACATCCGTCACGTCCCCGGAAGGCGCGACGGGGGTGTGCGGTTGACTCTGACGCCACTGACTCCGACGCCCCGTCCCGTCCGCTGGAGGCCCGACCGTGTCCGAACTCCCCACCGCCGCACCCGACCTGGTGGCCGTCGACGCCGATCCCATGGCGCTGCGCACCACCTTCGCCCTCTTCCCCACCGGCGTCGCGGCCCTGTCCGCGGTGGTCGACTCCGGCGAGGGCCCCGAACCCGTCGTCCTCGTCGCCTCCTCCTTCCAGGTGGGCATCTCCCTCGACCCGCCGCTGGTGCTGTTCGCCGTCCAGCACACCTCCACCAGCTGGCCCAAGCTCAAGACCGCCCCGCGCATCGGCGTCTCCGTCCTCGGTGAGGCCCACGACCTCGCCGCCCGGCAGCTGGCGAGCAAGGCCGCCGACCGCTTCGCCGGCATCCAGACGACGACCACCGACAGCGGCGCCCACTTCATCCACGGCGCCCCCGTCTGGATCGAGGCCTCGATCCACTCGCAGTTCCCCGCCGGGGACCACGACGTCGTCCTCCTGCAGGTCCACGCCGCCGGGACCGCCCCGGACACCGAACCCCTCGTGTGGCACTCCTCGGGGTTCCGCACCCTCACCCCCAAGGCCGACGCGTGACCGCACTCCGCACCGTCGTCGTCGTCGGCAACCCCAAACCCGCCTCCAGGACGCTGACCGCCGCCGTCACCGCCGCCGAACTCCTCGCCCAAGGCCCCGTCGACCACGTCCTGGACGTCACCACCCTGGGCCCCGGACTCCTCGGCTGGGGCGACCCCACCGTCCAGCAAGCCGTCACCGACGTCGCCACCGCCGACCTCCTCGTCGTCGCCTCCCCCACCTACAAAGCCACCTACACCGGACTGCTCAAACTCTTCCTCGACCAGTTCGCCGGCGGCGAAGGCCTGCGCGGCGTCACCGCCGTCCCCCTCATGCTCGGCGCCGCCCCCACCCACGCCCTGGCCCCCGACCTGACCCTCAAACCCGTCCTGGCCGAACTCGGCGCCGCCTGCCCCGCCCCCGGGCTCTACCTCATCGACAAGGACGCCGAGGCGAACGGCGCCGACACCCCCGCCCTGGCGGCGTACGTCGAACGCTGGGGCGCCACGGTGCGCGCGACGGCGAGCGCTGGCCGCGAGACCCGGTCGGCCTAGGCGAACAGCCGGACGTCGTAGGCGCCGAACCGGTGGTCGACCGTGAGCAGGGTGAGGTCACGCCGGACGGCCTGGGCGATGAGCATCCGGTCGAAGGGGTCGGCGTGGTGGCGCGGGAGGGCTCCCGCGACGAGAGCGTCCTCCGCGGTGACCGGGAGCTCGGTCAACCGTTGCTCCCGGACGTGCTCCCACCACCGGTCCGGCAGGGTCAGCTTGCCCACCGCGCTCTTGATCGACGCCTCCCACGCGGAGGCCGTCGAGACGTGCACCTCGACGTCCGCGTCCCGGACCGCGGCACGCATGCGGTCCGGGAGTCGCTCGTCGTCGGTGAGCCACCACAGCAGGACGTGGGTGTCGAGGAGGAGGCTCACGACGGTTCGAGGTCGTCGTAGAACCCGGCGACGACGTCCGCGGGGGTCTCGTCGAAGTCGTCGGCGATGACCACCTGTCCCTTCAACGTTCCCGGGACCCGCGCCACCCGCGCGGCGACGGGCACCAGGCGGGCGACCGGCTTGCCCGCCCGCGCGATGACCACGTCCTCGCCCCGCTCGACCGCTTCGAGGAGACGCGACAGGTGCGTCTTGGCCTCGTGCACGTTCACCGTCCGGGTCACCGGACCAAGTTTAGCTAAGTCCACCGAGCTGCTCACGGGACACGCTCCGCCGTGAAGTCGAAGGCCTCCACGCGCGCGCCGGGGGCGTCGAAGAACGCGCTGCCGCTCTCCCGGAAGTCGCGCACGGCGGGGTCCCCCGAGGCGTCGGCGACCGCCGCCGTCTCCAGGTACTGCGACCAGCCGTGGGCGGCCACGGGGTCCTCCCGCACCTCCCGGTCGTCGGAGACGTCCCGCCGCACGACCGTCCGGTCCGGGGACCCCTGCGCGTCGCTGCCGTCGAGGGCGGGGACGAGGTCGCCGGTGTGCTCCAGGGAGAGCGTGCGGACCCCCGGGGCCGCGGGCAGGCCGTCCGTGGGCGACCCCGCCGTCAGCACGTGCGTGACGTGGAACTCCGCGACGACGTCGGGGTCGGCGGCCATCGCGGCGGCGGTCAGACCGCCCTGGCTGTGGCCGGCCAGCAGCACGGGTTCGTCCGGCCGCACCCCCGCCTGCCGCAGGGCGTCGACGACGGCGGTCCCGGTCGCCGTGGGCTCCCCCGCGACGGCGCGCAGGTTCGTCGTGAGGTCCATCGGGGTGCGGGTGCTGCCCGGCAGCGGCGTCCAGTCCTGGGTGCCGGGGACCTCGACGATCCAGGCGACCCGACCGTCGGCCTGCGTGACGCGTTCGAGGCGGAGACCACCGGGTGCGGGTTGGCCGGCCGGGGCGAGCCGCCCACCCACCGACCCCGCTGAGGCCGTGTAGCCCGTGGACTGGTGCGCGACCCCGTCCAGGACCTCGGCCAGCCCGCGGGGCGGGCGGGCGGGGACGGCCCGGGGCACATTTTGGGGTGCGACGCGGACCGCGGTCTCGCGGAACAGCGGGGTCACCGCGCCGGCGGAGGTCAGGAGCCCGGCGACGTCGGCCACGTCGTGCACGCCCGGGACGCCCGCCGCGCTCGCGACGTACGGGGTCGTCGCGGCCAGTTCGCGGACGACGTCCGGGTGCGCCGCCAGCAGGGTCCCCGCACCGCGCAGGTCGCCCAGGACGCGGTCGTCGACCGCGCCGACCTCCTCGGCCGCCGTGGCCGCCAGCGCCCCGAGGTCGACGTCCCCCTCGACGGCCTGCGCGACGGCCGCGACGAGCACGCGGAGCTCGACCTCCCGCAGCCGGAGGAGGACGTCGGCCGCGACGAGCGTCCCGGCCACCCCGGCCAGCACGGGGGCGGCCCGCACGACAGCCCCCGCCACCGTCCGCCGCGCCAGGGCCACGACGGCGTCGGCGGCCTCGTCACCCACCCGGTAGCGCAGGGACGCGACCTCGAGCCGTCCCGCCAGGGCGAGCACCTGCGCGGCGACCGCGGGAGCCGAGGCCCCGCCGGCGACGATCCGGCCGAGATCACCGGCCACCCGGGCCGCCGTCGCCGGGGCCAGCGGCGCGCTGAGGGGCAGGACGGGGTCGGCGGCCGTCCGGACGGCGGCGGCCCCCACCCCGGCCACGGTCGCGGCCACCCCCGCCAGCTGCGCCGCGACCGCGTCGAGCTGGTCGGGGTCCACCGCCAGCCCGACGTCGACGGTGATCGCGCCGCTCACGCCGGGCCGGCCATCGCCGCGGCGTGGGCCCGCAGGCTGCCCGCGGCCTCCTCGACCGTCCGCGCCAGCCGGTCGACCTGCTGCCCCGTGCGCCCGAGCTCGGCGCGGAACCGGGCCGCCGCCAGTCCGCTCCAGGCCACGTCCGCGGACGCGAGCAGGTGACGCTGCACCGAGCGGACGTCCTCGGCCTCCGCGGCGAGGCGGCGGGCCAGGGTGTCGACGTGGGCCTGACCGGGATCCATGTTCAGCTCCTGCCGTGACGGGACACGTCGTGGTCGACGCCGGGCGACCGTAGGTCGCACGGGGCGGAGCCGGCCGGGCCGATGGACCGGGCTGTGGACCGGCGGGAGTCGTGAGGCCCTGTGGAGACCGCGGCGTCGTCTGCGCGCCGTCGTCCCCAGGGCGAGGATGGCGCCGTGAGCGAGACCTTCCTCAAACGCCACGACCACCCGGGACCGCGGGACGCGGAGGCGGCGGGCCTGCGCTGGCTGGCCGCGACGGACGGTGCGGCGGTGTGCCCGGTCCTCGCCGTCCGGGACGACGGCCTCCTGCTGCAGCGCATCGAGGAGGTCCCGCCGACCGCGCAGGCCGCGGAGGCGTTCGGGCGCGACCTCGTCCGCACCCACACCGCCGGGGCGGACCGCTTCGGCGCCCCGCCGCCCGGTGTCGACGGCGACACCTGGATCGCCGCCCTGGTGCTGCCCGGCACGACGACCACCGCGACGACGGGCCCCACGACGTGGTCCACGTTCTACGCCGAGCTGCGCGTGCGGCCCTACCTGCGCGCCGCGCGGGACGCGGGGCACCTGTCCGCCGCCGACGCGGCCGTCGTCGAGGCCGTGTGCGACCGTCTCGTCGCCGGGGACCTGCCCGGTGGACCGTCCGCGCCGGCCCGCCTGCACGGGGACCTGTGGTCGGGCAACGTGCTCTGGTCCCGGGACGGTGCGGTGCTCGTCGACCCCGCTGCGCACGGCGGCCACCCCGAGACGGACCTGGCGATGCTCGCGCTGTTCGGGCTCCCGCACCTGGACCGGGTGCTCGCCGCCTACACCGAGGCCGCGGCCACACCACCCGGCTGGCGGCGGCGCGTCCCGCTGCACCAGCTGCACCCGCTGCTCGTGCACACCGTCCTCTTCGGCGGTGGGTACGCCGGGCAGGCGGTCCGCGCCGCGCGCGAGACGCTGGCCCTGTGACGCACCACGAGTACCCGGTCGAGGTCGTGCACCTCCTCGTCTCCCCCGAGCACGCCTACTTCGGCCGGCCCCGTGAGGGCGCCGCCGACGTCCCCACGCACACGCCCGACGTCGTGGAGGTCGTGGCCGGCAAAGGCCTGCGCGGGGACCGGTTCTTCGGCAAGGCCGCGCACATGGACGCGGCCGTCACGTTCCTGGCCCTCGAGGCGTGGGAGGCCGTGGCCCGCGACCTGGAGCTGCCCGCCGTCCCGGACCCGTTGCTGGCCCGGCGCAACGTCGTCGTCCGCGGGGTCGAGCTGGACCCGTTGCGCGGCCACGACTTCGACGTGGTGACGTCCGCCGGCTCGGTGACGTTCCACGGCGGCCGGCCGGCGAACCCGTGCGCCTGGATGGACCGCGTCGCGGCGCCGGGGGCGCACCGGGCGCTGCGCGGGCGGGGCGGTCTGCGGTGCACCCCGGTGACGGACGGCCGGATCGCGCTGGGGGCGGGCGTGCTCCGCTCGCCGGTCCCGCTCGACCCCGCGCGGGCGGGCGAACCCGTGCTGCGCCGGCACCCGCTCCCCTGACGTGCGGGACCCCGGGACCGACCCGACGCTGGACCCATGGTGAAGAAGGGCGATCACGTCGAGTGGAACACCCCGCAGGGCACGACCGAGGGGACGGTCACGGAGAAGAAGACCGACGACTTCGAGCTGTACGGGAAGGAGCGGAAGGCGTCGAAGGACGACCCGCAGCTCGTCGTCGAGAGCGAGAAGTCCGGCAAGAAGGCCGCGCACAAGGAGTCCTCGGTCGAGAAGGCCTGACGCGCTCGGCCCGACGCACGGCGCACGGGAGCGGTGGTGACGGCGTGGGACCATGTGGCCCGTGACCGACGAGCTGGACGCCGCCACCACCCTCACCCCCGCCGACCTGGGCGACCCCGCGCTGGGCCCCCTCGACGGGCGGTACCGCCGTTCCGTCGCGCCCCTGGCCGCGCACCTGTCGGAGGCCGCGCTGAACCGCCGGCGCATCCACGTCGAGGTCGAGTGGCTGGTGTTCCTCGGCACGCACGACGTCGTCCCCGGCGTCCGCCGCCTCACCGCCGACGAGACCGCGTTCCTGCGAGAGCTGCCCCTGCGGTTCGACGCCGCGGCCGTCGCGGAACTCGGTGAGATCGAGCGCGTCACGGTGCACGACGTCAAGGCCGTCGAGTACTGGATCAAGCGGCGCCTCGAGGGCACCTCGATGGCGGACGTCGCCGAACTCACCCACCTGTTCTGCACGAGCGAGGACGTCAACAACCTCTCGTACGCGCTCATGGTGCGTGACGCCGTGCAGCAGGTGTGGCTGCCCGCCGCCACGAGCCTGGTGGACGACGTGGTGACCATGGCGCACGACCTGCGCGACGTGCCGATGCTCTCGCGCACGCACGGCCAGCCCGCGACCCCGACGACCCTGGGCAAGGAACTCGCCGTCCTCGCCCACCGGATGCGCCGCCAGCTCCGGCGCGTCGCGGCCGCGGAGTTCCTCGGCAAGTTCAACGGCGCCACCGGGACCTACGCCGCGCACCGCGCGGCCGTCCCGACGACGGACTGGCCCGCCGTCTCCCGCGAGTTCGTCACGGGCCTCGGCCTCACCTGGAACCCGCTGACGACGCAGATCGAGTCGCACGACTGGCAGGCCGAGCTGTACGCCGACGTCTCGCGCTTCGGCCGGGTGCTGCACAACCTGTGCACCGACGTCTGGACGTACATCTCCTACGGGTTCTTCGCCCAGGTCCGAGGCCAGGGCACCGTCGGGTCGTCCACCATGCCGCACAAGGTGAACCCCATCCGCTTCGAGAACGCCGAGGCGAACCTCGAGGTCTCCGGCGGGTTGTTCCGGGTGCTGGAGGAGACGCTGACGACGTCGCGGATGCAGCGCGACCTCACCGACTCCTCGATGCAGCGCAACATCGGTGTCGCGTTCGGGCACTCGCTGCTGGCGATCGAGAACGCCCAGCGCGGGCTCGCCGGCCTCGACGCCGTCCCCGCGAACCTCGCGGCCGACCTGGACCAGAACTGGGAGGTCCTCGGCGAGGCCGTCCAGTCCGTCATGCGCGTCCACGGGCTGCCCGAACCCTACGAGCGCCTCAAGGAACTCACGCGCGGCCGCAAGGTCGACCAGGCCAAGCTGCAGGAGTTCGTCGCCGGGCTCGGTCTGCCCGACGGTGAGGCGGCGCGGTTGTCGCTGCTGACGCCGGCCGACTACACGGGCGACGCGTCCGCGCTGGTGTCCGTCCTCGACGAGGACTGAGGAGTGCGCGCCGTCCTGGTCGAGCAGTTCGGTGCGCCCGCGCGACTGGCCGACGTCGAGGACCCCACGCCGGCCCCGCACGGGGTCGTCGTGGCGGTCGAGGCGACCGGGGTGTGCCGCAGCGACTGGCACGCCTGGCAGGGCCACGACGACGACGTCGTCCTGCCGCACGTGCCGGGGCACGAGCTCGCCGGGACGGTCGCGGCCGTCGGCGCGGACGTGCGGAACTGGCACGTCGGCGACCGTGTGACGACGCCGTTCGTCACCGCGTGCGGGACGTGCCCGGAGTGCGCCGCGGGGGCGCAGCAGGTCTGCCGCGCGCAGACCCAGCCGGGGTTCACCGGGTGGGGTTCCTTCGCCGAGCTCGTCGCGCTCGACCACGCCGACGTCAACCTCGTGGCGCTGCCCGAGGGGTTCTCCGCGTCGTCGGCGGCCGCGCTCGGCTGCCGGGTGGCGACGGCGTTCCGCGCCGTCACCGACGTGGGGGCCGTGCGCGCCGGGGAGTTCGTCGCCGTCCACGGCGCCGGCGGGGTCGGCCTGTCGGCCGTGGCCGTCGCGGCGGCGGCCGGTGCGCGCGTCGTCGCCGTCGACCCCTCCCCCGCCGCCCGGGAGCTCGCGCTCACGTTCGGGGCGGAGCACGCCGTCGCGGCCGAAGGCGCGGTCGAGGCGGTCCGCGAGCTCACCGGCGGCGGCGCCCACGTCTCCCTCGACGCCGTCGGGCTGCCCGCCACGTGCGAGGGGTCGGTCCGGTCCCTGCGCCGGCGCGGGCGGCACGTCCAGGTCGGGTTGCTGCCGGCCGCCGCCGGGAGGCCGTCGGTGCCGATGGACCTCGTCATCGCCGGGGAGCTGCAGGTGCTCGGCAGCCACGGCATGGCGGCCCACGACTACCCGCGCCTCTTGGCGCTCGTGGCGTTGGGACGCTTCCCGCTCGCCGAGCTCGTGACCCGGGAACTGCTGCTCGAGGCCGGACCCCGCGCCCTGGCCGAGGTCGGCGCCGCGACGACCGCCGGGATCACCGTCCTGCGACCCTGACGGGGCCGGGGCTTCCGACAGGCGGAACCGGCCGTCCGCCCGTCGGGACCGTCAGGCACGATGGGAGCGCCCCGCACCTGTCGAGGAGGACACGTGACTCTGCTGGACCCGCAGGACTTCGCCGGCCGCATCCACGTCGACGGGGCCTGGGTCCCCGGTGGCGGCGGCACGACCCCCAGCGTCGAACCCGCCACCGGCGCGACGCTCGTCGACGTCGGCCTGGCCGACGAGGCCGACGTCGCCCGTGCCGCCGAGGGTGCCGCCACCGCGCAGCGCGCCTGGGCCGCGACCCCGCACCCCGCCCGCGCCGCGGTGCTGCGCCGGGCCGGGCAGCTCTGGGAGGAGCACGCCGAGGAGATCGCCGGCTGGAACGTGCGAGAGGTGGGGGCCGTCCCACCGCTGGCCGGTTTCGCCCTGCACGTGACGGCCGCGGAGTGCTACGAGGCGGCGGCCCTGCCGTCGGCGACGCTGGGCTCGGTGCTGTCGAGCGAGGAACCGCGGCTCTCGTTCGCCCAGCGCGTGCCGGTCGGTGTCGTGGGCGTCATCTCGCCGTTCAACGTGCCCCTCATCCTCGGCATCCGCGCCGTCGCGCCCGCGCTGGCCCTCGGCAACGCGGTGCTGCTCAAACCCGACCCCCGCACGGTCGTCACGGGCGGCGTCACGATGGTCCGCATCTTCGAGGAGGCGGGTCTGCCGCCGGGGCTGCTGCAGCTCGTGCCCGGCGGCGGTGACGTCGGCCAGGCCCTCGTCACCGAACCGCGCGTGCGCGTCATCGCCTTCACCGGCTCCACCCGCGCGGGTCGCAGCGTCGGTGAGCTGGCCGGCAAGCACCTCAAGCGCGCCCACCTCGAGCTCGGCGGGAACTCCGCCTTCCTCGTCCGGCACGACGCCGACGTCGACGAGGCCGTGAACCTCGCGACGTGGGGCTCGTTCCTGCACCAGGGGCAGATCTGCATGACCGTGGGCCGCCACCTCGTGCACGAGTCGCTCTACGCGTCCTACGTCGACAAGCTCACCGCCAAGGCCGAGTCGATGCACGTCGGCGACCCCGCGGCGGGTCAGGTCCACCTCGGCCCGCTCATCGACGAGACGCAGCGCGACCGGGTGCACGGCCTCGTCGAGGACGCCGTCGCCAAGGGCGCCGAACTGCGCGCCGGGGGGACGTACGAGGGGCTGTTCTACCGGCCGACGGTGCTGGCGAACCCGCCGCGGGACGCCGCCGCCTACTGCGACGAGGTGTTCGGCCCGGTCGCCTCCGTCGTCCCCTTCCGCGACGACGACGAGGCCGTCCAGCTCGCCACCGACACCGAGTACGGCCTGTCGCTGGGGATCGTGACGGCCGACGCGATGGCCGGGTACGAGCTCGCGCAGCGCATCCCGACCGGCATCGTGCACATCAACGACCAGACCGTGAACGACGAGGCGAACGCGCCGTTCGGCGGCGTCGGGTCGTCGGGGACGGGCTCGCGGCACGGCGGGGTCGAGGCCAACGTCGAGGCCTTCACCGAGACGCGCTGGATCACGGTGCGCCGCCGGCCGGGGTCCTACCCCTTCTGAGGCCGTGACCCCCGGGACGCCCACGTCGACCGGGACGTGGGTGTCCCGGGACCCGGTCCCACCGCGGTCCGCCGCGCCGTAGTCTCCCCGCCGTGGAGATCGCGATCGCGCTGGTGGCGCTGACCGTCGGGGTGTGCGTCGTGGCGGCGGTGTCCGACCGCTTCGGCTGGCCGACACCGCTGGTCCTCGTCGTGGTGGGCGCGGTCGTCGCCCTCGTCCCGGGGGTCCCGTCCTTCACCCTCGGCCCCGAACTCGTCCTCAACGGGCTGCTCCCCCCGCTGCTGTACGCCGCGACGGCGTCCACGTCCCTCGTCGACTTCCGGCGCAACAAGACCGCCACGCTGCTCCTGTCGGTCGTCCTCGTCGTGTTCACGACGCTCGCCGTCGGGTGGGCGACGGCGTGGCTGCTGCCGGGGGTGGCGCTCGCGGCGTGCATGGCCCTCGGCGCGGTCGTCGCCCCGCCGGACGCGGTCGCCGCCACCGCCATCGGGCGGCGCCTCGGACTCCCCCGCCGCGTCGCGACGATGCTGGAGGAGGAGAGCCTGCTCAACGACGCCTCCGCCCTCATCGCCCTCGCCGCGGCCACCTCCGCCCTCACGACGGAGCTGTCGCCGTGGCACATCGGCGGGGAGTTCCTCCTCGCCGTCGTCGGGGCCGTCCTCATCGGCGGGGTCGTGGCGGCCGTCCTCGCCGTCGTCCGGCGCCGCATCGAGAACCCCGTCCTCGACACGGCGCTGTCGTTCGTCGCGCCCTACCTGGCGTTCCTGCCCGCCGAGGCCGTCCACGTCTCCGGGGTCCTCGCGGTGGTCGTCACGGGGCTGGCGATGGCCCACGTCTCCCCGAAGGTCCAGACGGCGGCCTCGCGGGTGGCCGAGACGCTGAACTGGCGGACCGTGGCGTTCCTCCTGGAGAACGCCGTGTTCCTGCTCATCGGGCTGCAGTTCCCGCTGCTGCTGGCCGGGGCCGCCGAGAGCGGGTACTCCGGCGGACGCGTGCTGGCCGTCTGCCTGGGCGTCCTGGTCGCCACGATCGCGGCCCGGTTCGTCTTCGTCTTCGCGGCCTCGGGGTTCTTCCACGCCGTGCCGGGGTTGCGGGCGCGCGCCTGGTCCCCGGGGGTGTCCCTGCTGCTGTCCTGGGCCGGGATGCGCGGCGTCGTCACCCTCGCCGCCGCCCAGCTCATCCCCGAGGGCGTGCCCGGCCGGGACGTGCTGCTCCTGGCCGCGTTCACGACCGTCGTCGGGACGCTGCTCGTGCAGGGGCTGACCCTGCCGACGGTGGTGCGCCGGCTCGCCATCCCCGGCCCCGACCCCGCGCAGGACGCGTTGGCGGCCGCCGCCCTCGGGGACGCGGCGGCCGCGGCGGGCTTGCGGCGGCTGGACGACCTGCTCACCGGTGACGAACCGAAGCACCTCGTCGTGCAGCTGCGCGGCCGCTCGAAGTCCCGCTCGCACGCCGCCTGGGAACGGCTGGGTCGTCCCCTCTCCGACGTCATGACGCCGTCGGTCCTCTACTCCAAGCTGCGGCTGGAGATGCTCGCGGCCGAACGCACCGTCGTCGTCGAGGCCCGCGACCGCGGCACCGCCAGCCCGGAGGTCCTGCAGCGGGCGCTCGCGGACGTCGACTTCGAGGAGGCCCTGCTCGACCGGCTGGAGGACCTCGAACCGCTGGCGGCCGACCGCGCCCTGGCCCCCCGCAAGGCCGGTGACGGCTGCGACCACCTGCGCGTCTCGGTCGGCCGGGACGAGGCGACGGAGCGCTGGGGTGTCCCACCCACGGCGTGCGCCGAGTGCGTCGCCGAGGGCAAGGCGTGGGTCCACCTGCGGACCTGCCTGCACTGCGGCTACACGGGGTGCTGCGACTCCTCCGAACTCCGGCACGCCCGCGCCCACTTCACCGCGACGGCGCACCCGACGATGGTCAGCGCCGAACCCGGTGAGGCGTGGCGCTGGTGCTGGGTGGACTCCCGGCTCGGCTGAACCCCCGCGCCGGAACCAGACTGGGGTGGTGCCCCTCCTCTACGCCGACCTCCCCGCCCGCCGGACCCGGCAGGTGCTGGCCGACGTCGGCTGCCTGCTGGTCGTCGTCGCCTCGGTGCTCGCGGGGCGTGCGGTCCACGCGGCCGTGGCGGGGGTGGCCGGCCCGGCGGGCCGGTTCGAGGACGGGACGGCGGCGCTGGCCGAGGGGCTGCGCTCGAGCGGTGGTCCGCTCGCACGGGCACCCCTCGTCGGCGACGACGTGGCGCGGTTGTTGGACCGCTCCGCCGACAGCGCCGCGTCGCTGGCCCGGGCGGCGGGTGAGCAGCGCGACGCCGTCCTGCACCTCGCCACCGTCCTCGGCGCGGTGACGGTGCTGCTCCCCGTCCTGCTGGTCCTCGGCGTCCGCGGGGTCCAGCGGGTGCGGTGGGCGGCCCGCGCGCAGGACGGGCGCCGGCTCGCCGGGACCGCCGCCGGGGAGCGTGTGCTCGCGCTGCGGGCGTTGCAGCGCAGGCCGGGTCGCGTCCTGCTCGCGGTGGACCCCGATCCGGCCTCCGCCTGGCTCGCCGGGGACACGGCGGTCGTGCGGTCGCTGGCGGACCTGGAACTCGCGGCGCTGGGGGTGCGCCGGGTCACTGCAGCGCGGACGTGAGCCGCGAGACGTTCTCCTTGATGACCTGCGTCCGCGAGCGCGCCAGCCACTGCTCCAGCGTCAGCTCGGTGCACTTGGCGCGGTACTCGTCCTCGACGCGGCGCAGGTCGTCGGCGAACTCCCGCCCGCAGACCATGAGGGTGAGTTCGAGGTCGAGCAGGAACGAGCGCATGTCCATGTTCGAGGAGCCGATGACGGCGATCTCCTCGTCGACCGTCATGTGCTTGGCGTGCAGCACGTACGGCGCGGGGTAGCGGAAGATCCGCACGCCGGCGCGCAGCAGGTTCTCGTAGTAGGAGCACTCGGCGTAGTGCACGAGGGCCTGGTCGCCGAGCTCGGAGACGAACAGCTCGACGTCGACACCGCGTTCGGCCGCCGTCGTGATGGCCGAGAGCATCGACTCGTCCGGGACGAAGTACGGGCTCGTGATGGAGATCCGGCGCTGCGCGGAGTAGAAGAGCGCGTTGAACAGCTTGAGGTTGTTCTCGCCGTCGAACCCCGGACCGCTCGGCACGACCTGGCACTCCAGCCGTCCGGGCGACCCCACGGGCGACACCTCCGGCCGCTCGGACTGCAGCAGCTCGTCGGTCTCGGAGTACCAGTCGGTGATGAACATGGCCTCGACCCCGGACACGACGGGTCCCTCGAGGCGGACCATGAGGTCCTGCCACTGCAGGCCGCGCTTGAGGTTGCCGCGCTTGTTGTAGCTGCGGTCCAGCACGTTCTGCGAGCCCAGCCAGGCGACGTCCCCGTCGACCACGAGGAGCTTGCGGTGGTTGCGCAGGTCGGGGCGCTGGTACTTCAGCTTGTGCAGCTGAACGGGCAGCATGGGGTGCCACTCGACGCCGATGTCGTCGAGGAACCGGATGGTGCGCCGGTACCCGGGGTAGCGCAGGGACCCCATGTGGTCCAGCAGGAGCCGGACCTTCACCCCGCGCTCGACCGCCCGTTCCATGGCCGTGAAGAACGGTTCGCTCGTCGGGTCCTTGGTCATGATGTAGAACTCGACGTGCACGTACTCCCGGGCGCCGTCGATGCTGCGGGCCATGGCGCGGATCGCCTCGTCGTACTCCCCGCACAGCACCGCCGAGTTCCCCCCGACGAGCGGCATCGACCCGAGGTTGCGGTTCAGCTCCACGATCCCCCGCAGCCACGGCGGCCAGGGGTGCTCGGTGGAGACGAGGTCCATGCCCTTGGTGGAGTCGAGGATCAGCTGGTTGATCTCGCGCTGCTTGCGGCGGCGGGCGCGCGGCAACTTGGGGTTGCCGATGAGCAGGAACGCGACGACCCCGACGTAGGGGACGAAGAAGATGGTCAGCAGCCAGGCCAGCGCGGAGCTCGGGCGCCGGTTGACCGGGACGACGGCGATGGCCGTGACGCGGATGACGAGGTCGACGACGAGCAGCGCGATGGCCGACGCCGTCAGCGAGGGGAGCCAGTCGGGCCAGTCCATCCGGGTGGGCGCTCAGATCTCGACGGTGCCGCGGGTGGTCTCGAACCTCACCGAGCGCAGACCCGTCGCGCGGGGGGTGCCGACGACGTCGAGCCAGGTGAACTCGACGTGGTCGGAGGAGAACTCCGGCGACAGTCCGAGCCAGTTGCGGACGCGCGAACGCTGCCCGGCGATGGTCAGCCCCACGAGCCGGGTGCCGCCGGCGAGCGACAGCGCCGACGGGTGCTGGGTGCTGGGGCCGTCCCACTCGATGAGGAGGGGCAGCTGGGGTTCGGTGTTGAGGGCGGGAGCCCCGATCTGCCGCCAGCGCAGCTCGACACCGTCGGGGCGTCGGCGGACGCCCTCCTCGATGTCCTCGCCCAGGCGGTCGCGGTAGCTCTCGATGTCGTCGACCAGGACGCTCCAGGCGAACCAGCCGCCACCGGCCTCCGTGCGCTCGCGGACCGCGCGACCGAAGAGCGCCTTGTCCGCGACGGGGTGGTCGAGCACCTCGACGACCTCGACGTACGTGCCCCCGGACAGCGGGAGGACGACGTTCCGGGTGCCGAAGCGGGGGTGGGGACCGCCGTCGACGACGCGCACACCGAGCTGCGCCGCCAGCGACCGGGCGGTCTCGGCCAGACCCTCCGGTCCGGCGGCGAAGCCGACGTGGTCCACGCGCATGCCGGTCAGCCTCTCAGGCCTGCTCGGCGCCGACCGTCGCGGCCCCCTGTGCGCACGTGCCGGTGCGGGCCAGGACGTCCGCGACGTCGAAGGCCCGCGGGCCCAGTCCCTCGCGCACGGACGTCGCCGCCAGCAGCTGCAGCGCCTCGTTGACCGGCGTGGGGACACCGTGCTGACGCCCCAGGTGGACGATCTCGCCGTTGAGCCAGTCGGTCTCGATCGACCCGCCGCGGTGCAGGCTCTGCCAGGTCGAGGACCCCAGGCGCTCGGCACCGGCCACGGGCGCGGTCTCGAAGCCGAGCTCGGCCAGCTGCGGCAGCGCCTCCCCGCGGGCCAGGGCCGGGGTGCCGGCGGCGGCGAGGACGGCCTCGCCCTCGGCGCGCGCCCGGCCGCGCAGCTCCTCCCAGCCCGGTCCCGGCCGGCAGACGGCGTCCAGGGCGTTGCCGCTGTTGTCGAGCAACTTGCCGCGCTTGGCGGCCATGACGTCGTCGCTCACGGCGGTGGCGAAGCCCGCCGCGGCCAGGTCGGCGGCGATGCGTTCGACGAGCTCGTCGCGTCCGTGCGGGTACCGGCCCAGGACGAAGCCACCGGAGACGGGGGTGCCCTCGGAGATGACGACGCCGGGTTCGAGGTGGCTGGCCGGCAGGAAGACGCAGGCGCCGACGACGCGCCGGAACCACCGCAACGCCAGCCGTTCGCCCTCGACGCCGTTCTGCGCGCACACGACGGGCAGCGTCTGCCCCGCCGTGGAGTCCCCGACGGGAGCCGCGGCCCAGTCGGCGAGGAGGCCCGCCGCGTCCTGCACCTTCACCGCGAGCACGAGGACGTCGTCCGCGGTGAGCTCGACGTCCGCCGGCGAGTTCGCCACGGGGGCGTGCATCTCGACCGGCCCCGTCGGGGTCAGCAACCGCAGACCCCGGGCGCGCAGGCGGTCGGCGTGCGCTCCGCGGGCGACGAGGACCACCTCGTGACCGTGCTGCCCCAGCCGGCCCCCGAGGGTCCCGCCGATGGCTCCTGCTCCGATCACCACGTAGCGCACCGAGGCAGTCAAGCACCACCTCGGCGGACCAACCCGGTGGGGCTCAGTGCGCCGCGCCCGCCATGAGCCAGCGCCGCACCGGCACCTCCAGCAGCGCCCCCGGCGTGCCGTCCCCCAGCGGGTCCCGCACGTCCCACCCGTCGTACTTCGCGGCGAAGGCCGTGACGACGTCCTCGGGGTACGCGTCCGCGAGCAGTCGCGCGCTGCCCTCGGCCACGACCGGGGCGTCGCCGTCGGGCAGGGCGAGGCTGACGCGCGGGTCGGCCCGCACGTTGCGGACCTTGACGCTGTGGGCCGCCGTCCCGATCCAGAACACCCCTTCCCGGTGCACGAACCACACCGGCGTCAGGTGGGGCGAGCCGTCGGGCCGCAGGGTGCAGCACCAGAGCGTGCGCTCCGTGGTGAGGCGGGGCAGCAGGGAGGAGGAGACGGTGTCGTCCACAGCCCGCAGTCTGCCGGTCCCGCGGTGTCGGAGGACGGTGGCAGCATCCAGGGCATGCCCGCCCCCGCCACGAGCCCCGCGCCCACGACCGACCGCGCCGCCCTGCGCGCCGAGGCCGAGGAGGTCCTGCGCCGCCTCGTCGGGGACCCGTCGGCCGCGTTGCGCGAGGACCAGTGGACGGCGATCGAGGCCCTCGTGGCGGACCGGCGCCGCGCCCTGGTGGTCCAGCGGACGGGGTGGGGCAAGTCGGCCGTGTACTTCGTCGCGACGGCGCTGCTGCGGGCCCGGGGGGCCGGGCCCACGGTCATCGTCTCCCCGCTGCTGGCCCTCATGCGCAACCAGATCGCGGCCGCCGAACGCGCCGGCGTGCGGGCCGTGACCGTCAACTCGACCAACGGTGACGACTGGGGGCAGGTGTACGAGGAGGTGCGAGCGGGCGCGGTCGACGTGCTCCTCGTCTCCCCAGAACGCCTCAACAACCCGGGGTTCCGCGACGAGGTGCTGCCCCCGCTGGCGGCCACGACGGGTCTGCTCGTGGTCGACGAGGCGCACTGCGTCTCGGACTGGGGGCACGACTTCCGCCCGGACTACCGCCGCATCCGGACGTTGCTGGCCGACCTGCCCGACGGGATCCCGGTCCTGGCCACGACGGCCACGGCGAACGCCCGGGTGACCGAGGACGTGGCCGAGCAGCTGTCGGTGACGGGGACGCGCACCCTCGAGGACGTCCTGGTCCTGCGGGGGTCCCTGGACCGCGAGTCGCTGCGGCTGGCCGTGGTCCGCCTGCCCTCCCACGCCCACCGGCTCGCCTGGCTCGTGCAGCACCTGCCGGAGCTGCCGGGGTCGGGCATCGTCTACGTGCTGACGGTCGCGGCCGCGACGGACGTGGCCCAGCACCTGCGCGGCCACGGCATCGAGGCCGTCCCGTACACGGGGCAGACGGAGGCGGCGGAACGGCTGCAGGCCGAGGACGACCTCGTCAACGACCGCGTCAAGGTGCTCGTGGCGACGAGCGCGCTGGGCATGGGGTTCGACAAGCCCGACCTGGGGTTCGTGGTGCACCTGGGCGCCCCGAGTTCGCCGATCGCGTACTACCAGCAGGTCGGGCGCGCCGGCCGTGGCATCGACAACGCCGAGGTGGTCCTGCTGCCGGGGGCGGAGGACCGGGACATCTGGCGGTACTTCGCCTCGATCGGGTTCCCCGCCGAGGACGACGTGCGGGTGGCGTTGAGCGTGCTCGGCGACGCGGGCGAACCGCTGTCGACGCAGGCGCTGGAGACCCGGGTCGCCCTGCGCCGCAACCGGCTCGAGCTCATGCTCAAGGTCCTCGACGTCGACGGCGCGGTGCGCCGGGTCCGGGGCGGGTGGCAGGCCACCGGCCAGGAGTGGGCGTACGACGCCGAACGCTACGCACGGGTCAGCGCGACCCGCGAGGTCGAGCAGCAGGCCATGGTCGAGTACGTCACGACGGGCGGGTGCCGGCTGGAGTTCCTGCGCCGCGCCCTCGACGACCCGGACGCCGCACCCTGTGGCCGCTGCGACAACTGCGGGGGTTTCGACGTCCCGGTCTCGGTGGACGAGTCCGCCGTGGCCCAGGCGGGGGCGGACCTGGACCGTCCCGGGGTCCCGTTGGAACCGAAGAAGGTGTGGCCGACGGGCATGAAGGGGCTCGACGTCGCGCTGTCGGGGCGGATCGCCCCGGCCGAACAACCGGGGACGGGCCGGGCCGTGGCGCGCACGACCGACCTCGGCTGGGGCGGGGCCGTGCGGGAGTTGTTCGCGGCCGGCTCCCCCGACCAGGAGACCCCCGTCCCGTTGCGGCACGCGGCAGCCGCCGTGCTCGACGACTGGGCCCGCGGGCTCGGCCTCGACGGGATCGTGGCGATGTGCTCCGCCTCGCGCCCGCAGCTCGTCGCCCACCTCGCAGACGGGCTCGCGCGCTACACGGGGCTGCCGCTGGTGACGACGTTCCGGCTGCTGGACGACTCCCCCACCCGGACGGACGTGAACTCCGCGCACCGGCTCGCCCAGGTCGTGCGACGGTTCGAACTGCCCGACCCGGACCTCGTGCGCGGGCGGAACCTGCTGCTCGTGGACGACCGCGCCCGCAGCGGCTGGACGCTGACGGTCGCCGCCCGCCAGGTGCGGCGGGCCGGGGCGGACTCCGTGTGGCCGTTCGTGCTCGCCGACGGGGAGTGAGCCGACGGGGAGTGAGCCGTCAGCCGCCGACGGCGACCGCGGCCCGCACGGCCGTGCCCAGCCACCGCGACGCCCCTCGCCGGGGCAGCGCGGCGATGCGACCGCCCAGTGCGGGGAGTCGGTGCGCCGCACCGGCACGCGTCGCCGCGGCCACGAGCACGGCGGCCCGCTGGTGGGTGTCCATGGCGCTGTGCCCGAGGCCGGGCAGGTCCAGCAGGACGCCGTCCGGCAGCAACCCGGCCAGACGCGCGGCGACGGGTCGCGGGGTCCGCAGGTCCAGGTCGCCGGAGACCACGGCGGTCGGCCACGAGAACCCGGGCACGAGCGCGGGCAGGTCGTACGGTTCCCCGCGGTAGGCCGGTCGTTGCGCGGCGACGCGGGCGAACGCGACCTGCGGGTCCAAAGGCCCCCCGTCGGGCGGCAGTCCGTACCCGAGCTGACCGAAGCCGATGCCCGCGACGAGGTCGGGTTCGGTGACGTGCCGGACCCCGCGACCGTCGAGCTCCCCGTCGCCGAGGCGCACGAGCTGCCGCCACACCGCGCCCAGCCGCCCCTCCCGCCGGCCCTGCAGCAGGCGCAGCAGGGCCTCGGGCCCGGCGAACTCGTAGACGGTGGGCACCACGGCGGCGACCTCGTCCGGCGGTGCGTCCACCGACCGCACGGCCGCGGCCAGTGCGGTGTCGGCGTCCCACAGCAGGGTCCGGCGGTGCGCCCGGACGGCGACGAGGTCGTCGACGACCGAGAGCAGGGGCGAGTCCAGGACCATCGCCGCGACCCGGTGCGGGTGGCGGACACCGAACGCCTGGGCGAGGTACGTGCCGTAGGAACTGCCGTGGACGACGACCCGCTCGGTGCCGAGGTGGTCCAGGACGGCGGCCAGGTCGTCGGCCGCCGCTTCGACGGTCACCTCCTCGACCGGCAGGTCACGGCCGCGGGAGTCCTTGCGCGACAAACCGACACCGCGGTGCTCGACCATCACGGTGCCGACCCCGTGCGCGGCGGCCGTCGCCCGCAGGCGTTCGTAGGGCAGCACGGTGGCCATGCCCGGTCCGCCCGGGACGAAGAGCACGGGGACGTCCTGCCTCGGCCCGGAGCGGATCCACGTCAGGGGGAAGGAACCCCCGCCGGCCAGGGGGCGGTCGACCGTGCCGCCCTGCCGGTCGCGCAGCGCCCGGGCGGGCACCTCGAGTACGTCCACCCCGGGTCAACGTGGCACCCGCGCGCGAGTTCCCGCCGCTGGGCCCCGACGTTGCGCCGGGGCAACCCGACGGTTGCCCTCCGGACCAGGGGGTAGGGGACCGGAGGCGCGGGCAGGACCGCCCGCGCACACGACCGAGGAGGAGCAGGACACCGTGGGAGAACGTCAGACCGTCATCCGTTCGCTGCACGACATCGGGCTCGCGGCCTGGTTCGGCGGCTCGCTGTTCGGGGCGGTCGGCCTCAACGGTGCGTCCGCCGCCGTCGGCGACCCGTCCGACCGCACGCACGTGGCGGCCTTGGGCTGGGCCCGCTGGGCCCCCGTCAACGCGGCCGCGCTCGCCGCGCACTCGGTGGGCGCGATCGGCCTGCTCTCGGCGAACCGCGGGCGGGACGTCGCCGCGGCGATGAAGAAGCTCAAGGTGCTGCAGTGGACGATCCCCGCGCTCACGGGCGTCCTGCTCGTGCTGACGGCGCAGCAGGGTGAGCAGCAGAAGGCGTCGCAGGTCGTGAAGGGTCTGCTGCCGTCGCCGTTGCGCTGACGCTCGAGGGGGACGGACCCCGCACCTCAGCCGAGCGTGCGGGGCGGTCCTTCCTGGAACACGTCGCCGACGTGCACGTGGACGCGCACGCCCTCGACCTCGCCGAGCAGCTCCCGGACGGTGGCGACGACGGCGGTCCGGACCTCCTCGGCCGTGGTCGGCACGTGGGCGCCGTAGCGCACGCCCGTCTCCACGGTCAGCAGTTCGAGGTGGTCGTCCTCGTCGGTGACGCACCGGACCGCGGTGACCTCCGCCTGCGGCAGGCGGTCCACGGCCTCACGGACGTCCGCGGTGAGGACGTCGCACGAGACGACGAACTCGCCCTGCTCGTGCCGGCCCCGGATGGGGGCGGACGGACGGTAGGCGCGGCGCACCGTCTCCAGGAGGTTGACGCGGAACACCTGCCAGCCCGAGGGGGTGTGCAGCCGGAGGGCCTCGGTCGCCTGGGCGAGCACCTGCTCGCCGTGCGTCTGGTCGGGGGTCGTGGTCACCGCCATTCCTCCAGGGTCGTGGCCAGGGTGGTCCGGGAGCGTTCGAGGAGCCCGCGCACGGCGGTCGAGGTGGTGCCGAGCACCGAGGCGACCTCCTCGTAGCTCAACCCCTCCACCTCACGGAGCAACCACGCGGTCCGCTGACGAGGGGGCAGGAGCTGCAGGGCGAGTTCGAGGGCTTCCCGCAGAGCGCTCTCCACGCTGGACCGCTCGGGGTCCTCGCGCAAGTCACGCAGCCGGTCCTGCACCTCTTCGACGGGGATGAAGGGCCGGCTGCCGGCGTTCGGCCAGCGGCGCAACCGCGCGAAGGCTGCGTGCCGGGCAAGGGTGAAGAGCCAGGTGCGCAGCGAGGAGTCGCCGCGGAAGGTGGGCAGGCCGCGCCAGGCCGCGAGGAACGCGTCCTGGACGCAGTCCTCGACCTGGTCGCTGCGGTGCAGGAGGTTCCCCGCGTACCGCAGCAGCGCCGGGCCGTGGCGGTCCACGATGAGCGCGAAGGCATCACGGTCGCCGAGACCTGCTCGCCGGGCGAGCACGTCGTCGGGAACCTCCGCGCGTTCTGCATCCACGAGGTCTTCTCCACAGGTCTTCCCGGTCGCTGGTGCGGGTGGTGCGGTTGAAGCGCACCACGTCACCCCTCGTGCCGCGAGTCGAACGAATCGGCCGGCAGAACCGGAAAACCGTTGTCTAGAAGCGGTTCCGGGAGACGCAGTGCTCGACGGACGACACCCGTCCACCACTCCCTGTGACACAGGTCACAGGGCGGCGACCGTGACGATCGGCGGCTCCTGGGCTCCAACCCCACGAACCGGCTGCAGCACGACGGCCGGACCCACCGACCGGAGGAAGCAGGAGAACAGTGACCGACACGACCACCACCCCCCGCCCGACCGTCACCACCACGAACGGCGGCGCCGGCAGCAAGGCCTCGGGCCTCAGCAGCGACCACGGCGCGACGACCATCGCCGACACCGTCGTCTCCAAGATCGCCGGCATCGCCGCCCGCGACATCTCCGGCGTCCACGCCCTCGGCGGCGGCGCCGCCCGCGC
>NZ_JBFBND010000010.1:0-155758 GCF_040702905.1 Kineococcus sp. NPDC059986
CGGTGGGCCGTGAAGCGACGAGCGAGCACGGTGACGGCAGGTGCGGTGTCGCCCCTGGACGAACTGGAACTCCGGCACGACGGACGGCGGGTCGACTCCGGGAACGATCCCGGAGGGCGGAAGGAGTGTTTTCCGCGAAGGGGGGTGACGGGTCAGGACGCGGAGTGAGCGGTGTGGGCGGCGGTGACGGCGTCGCGCAGCGAGGAGGCGGGACGGCCGAGGAGGTCGGCGAGGTCCGTGCTGTCCGTCTGCAGGTCACCGTTCGCGATGGACGCGTCGAGGGCCACGACGAAGCCGGCCGTGCCCGCGTCGAGGCCGTGGCCCGTCAGCGCCTCCTGGTACTCCTCGCCCGTGACGTCGCGGGACGTGACGGTCGTCCCGGTGACCTCGGTGACCGTGGCGGCGAGGTCGGTGAAGGTGAACG
Source organism: Kineococcus sp. NPDC059986 (assembly GCF_040702905.1). Taxonomy (NCBI): domain Bacteria; kingdom Bacillati; phylum Actinomycetota; class Actinomycetes; order Kineosporiales; family Kineosporiaceae; genus Kineococcus; species Kineococcus sp. NPDC059986. The sequence continues at coordinate 425 of NZ_JBFBND010000010.1, forward strand.
TCTCGCCCGCGAGCTCGTAGGTGCCCTTGCCCTCGTCGTCGGCGAGCAGCGCGACGGCGGCCGCGGCGGCGTAGTCGGCGCGGCTCGCGGCGCTGATGCGCCCGTCGTGCGTGGCGCCGAGGACCTCACCGGTCGCGAGGTACTGGCCGAGGTTCGCGGTGTAGTTCTCGTAGTACCAGCTGTTCCGCAGCAGGACGTGCGGCAGGCCGGAGGCGGCGATGACCTCCTCCGTTGCCTTGTGCTCGGGGGCCAGGGGGCTCGCGGAGGTGTCCGCGCGCAGCAGGGACGTGTACGCGAGGCGCTGGACGCCCGCGGCCTTCGCGGCCTCGACCACGTTGGTGTGCTGGGTCAGGCGCTGGCCGACCTCGTTGCTGGAGACGAGCAGCAGGCGGTCGACGCCGGCCAGGGCGCTGTCGAGGGAGGCGCGGTCGGAGTAGTCGCCCGCGCGGACGACGACACCGCGGGCGGCGAGGTCGTCGGCCTTCGACGGCGTGCGGACCACGGCCACGACGTCGGACGGGGCGACGCCGCGCTCGAGGAGGGCCTCGACGGCGAGGTGGCCCAGCTGGCCGGTGGCGGCGGTGACGGCGTACGAGGTCATGTCGGTCTCCTGAGGTGAGTGCTGTGCTTCCGAGAGCACTAACGATTCTGCAGTGCTTCCTGTTCCCGAGGTACCCTGGGGTCGTGGACGACGCCCCGGACGGACCAGCGCAGGACCTCGTCGCGGACGTCTTCGCCCGCGACTGCGCCTCCCGCGCCGTCTTCGAGTCCGTCACGGCCAAGTGGGCCTCGCTCGTCCTGCTCGCCCTCGGGGAGGGTGCGTTCCGCTTCAACGCGTTGCGGCGCAAGGTGGACGGTGTCAGCGAGAAGATGCTGGCGCAGACCCTGCAGGCGCTGGAGCGCGACGGCATGGTGACGCGCGAGGTCCTCACGGCGATCCCGCCGCGCGTGGAGTACGAGCTCACCCCCCTCGGCGCCGCGATCGCCGGCCGGCTGCGGGACCTCGCCGACCTCCTCGAGGCGTCCGTGAGCGACGTCGCCGCGGCGCGGCAGGAGCACGCCGGCCGCTGACGCGCGGCCCCGCCACGGGGCGGAAAACACCATTTCCGCCCTCTGGGACCGCTCCCGGAGGGCGGAAAGAGTGTTTTCCGCCTCGGGGGGGAGGTCTGCAGGAGACGCCCACCGTCGTCCCAGCGGACGTGCACCCGCCACCCGTGGACGGCGGCACGGTCGCGTCTGCGGGAAGATCGTCACGATGTCCGCCCGGATCCGACGCCCCCCGCTGCGCCTGCCGCGTCCCTCGCCGGCCCGGCGGGCCGCCTGGGCGCGCTCCCGCGCGACCTTCGGGGCCCGCCCCGTGCCCCGCTTCGCGCGCCGGCACCTGCTGCCGTGGATCGGCGTCCTCCTCGTGACGGCGGTAGGGGCCGGGGTCGGGTTCGCCCTGGCCCCGGGCTCCAGCACGTACGTCGGCCCGCTGCAGACGGAGGTGCGGGTCCGCCCGAGCCTGACCCCCGGCGTCGAGGTCGACCTGCCGCCCGTCGGCAAGGTCACGTTCGACACCCACCGCGCGCCGATCGTCGTGACGGCGAACATCGAGAGCGTCGACGTCGACGCCGCCGCGCGGCTCGTCCGCTCGCCGCAGCAGCTGCTGGCCCTCGAGCTCACCGCCGCCGACACCGTCCGGGCCGCGACCGTCCGGGCGCTCACCTACAGCCTGCTCTGCGGTTTCGGCGGGGCCCTGCTGGCGGCCGTCGTCGTCTTCCGGGGCCGCCGGCGCACCCTGCAGACCGGCGCGACCCTGCTCGTGGTCGTCGTGGCCACCGGGGCCGGGACCTGGGCGACCTTCGACCCCTCCGCCCTGCGCCAGCCCCGCTTCACGGGGCTGCTCTCGCGCGCGCCCTACGTCGTGTCGAGCACCCAGAACGCGCTCGACCGGCTGGAGAGCTACCGCAGCGGGCTGTCCGACATCGTCCGCAGCGTCTCGACCCTCTACGCGGCCGCCGCCAACCTGCCGGTCCTGGGCGACACGCAGACCGGGACGAGCGGACTCGGGGCGGACGTCACGACCGTCCTGCACGTCTCCGACCTGCACCTCAACCCCCTCGGCTACGACCTCACCGACAACCTCGTGAAGCAGTTCCGGGTGCAGGCCGTCATCGACACGGGGGACACGACGACGTGGGGGACCGCGGCGGAGTCGAGCTACCTGGGGCGCATCCGGGGCCTCGGCGTCCCGTACGTCTGGGTGCGCGGCAACCACGACTCCACGCAGACGCAGGAGCAGGTGGCCGCCCAGGGCGCGGTCGTCCTGGACCAGGGCGCCACCGCGGAGGTCGCCGGGCTGGTCCTGGCCGGTCAGGGCGACCCGGTCTTCACCCCCGACGGCGAGGGCGAACGGGCCACCGGCAGTGCCGCGAGCGTGCAGGAGCAGGCCAACGACGTCCTCGCCGACGGCATCGAACGCTGGGACGACGCCCACCCGGACCGGCCCGTCGACGCTGCGCTCGTGCACGACCCCAGCGGTCTGCGACCCCTGCTCGGGCGCGTCCCGCTCGTGCTCGCCGGCCACCTGCACAAGCGGTCGGTCACCCTCGACGCCTCCGGGACGCGGATCATGGTCGAGGGCACGACGGGCGGGGCTGGGGTCACCTCGGCCGGGCTGAACCGCCTCGCCGACGGCGCCCCGCTGCCGCTGTCGGCGACGCTGCTCTACTTCGGCCGGACGGGTGACCTCGCGGGCAAGCTCCTCGCCTACGACGAGGTCACCGTCGGCGGCCTCGGGCTCGCCGAGGTCAACCTGCAGCGGACCGTCCTGACGGCGCAGGACCGGCCGCCACTCGCGGTCCCGAGCCCGACGGGCACCGCGACCGGGAGCCGGACCGCTACGGACGTCCCGACGCCGGCCCCGTCGCCGGCGACGCTGTCGCCGACCGGCACCGCAGGCGGGTGAGCGTGGCCGAAGCCGCCCCGACGGTCGCGGCCGCGGCGTACCGTGGCCCCATCATGACGAACCCGGATCCGGAACCCGCTCCAGGAAAGGGCCGCGCCGTCGTGCCCGGGGCGCGGACGGGCGCGCCGCTCGCGGACACCGTCCTCGCCGAGGAGATCGAGCTCTACACCGACGTCGTCGTCGCCGCGTCCGAGAGCGACGGGCCCCTGCCCGAGGGTGAGCTGGACCGCGTCCTGGGCGTCGACGGGGCCCCCACCCGGGACTGAACGACGCGGGCGGTGTCGGGACCTGGCCCCGGCACCGCCTAGAGTCGCCGGTCGGGTCGTGTGCTCGGCCCGAGGTCGACACCGTGGAGCTTGGCGTGCGTTTCCGACTCACCCCCCAGGACAACTCGTTCTTCGAGCTGTTCGCCGGAACCGGCCGCATCCTCGTCGAGGCCACGACCGTCCTCACCGAGGCCATCGGCAGCGACCAGGCGCGTCGCGTCGAGCTCGGCGCCGTCATGGAGGAGATCGAGCACCGTGGTGACGAGGCCGCCCACGCCGTCCTGCGCCGGGTCAACTCCTCGTTCGTCACCCCGTTCGACCGCGAGGACATCTACCAGCTGACGTCCCGCCTCGACGACTGCCTCGACCTCATGCAGGCGGCGGTCGACCTGATGGTGCTCTACAAGGTCGGCGTGCTGCCCGCCCCGGTGGCCGAGCTCGTCCAGGTCCTGGCCCGGCAGGCCGAGCTGACCGCCGAGGCGATGCCGCGGCTGCGCTCCCTGCCCGACCTGTCCGACTACTGGGTCGAGATCAACCGCCTGGAGAACCAGGCCGACCAGATCCACCGGCGGCTCCTGGCCGAGCTCTTCGACGGTGGCTACGACGCCATCGCGATCATGAAGCACAAGGAGATCGTCGAGACCCTCGAGAACGCCGCGGACGCCTTCGAGCACGTGGCCCACACGGTGGAGACCATCGCCGTCAAGGAGTCCTGAGCCCCCGTGGAGCTCGCCCTCGTCCTCGTCGTCATCGTCGTGGCGCTGTCGTTCGACTTCACCAACGGCTTCCACGACGCGGCCAACGCCATCGCCACCTCCGTCTCCACCCGCGCCCTCACCCCGCGCATCGCGCTCGTCATGGCCGCCCTCTTCAACCTCCTCGGGGCCTTCCTCGGCACCGGGGTCGCCACGACGATCGGCTCGGGCATCGTCGACGTCGGCCTCGGGGAGCACGGCATGGTCGTCGTCCTCGCGGCCCTCTTCGGCGCGATCGGCTGGAACCTGCTCACGTGGCGGCTGGGGCTGCCCTCCTCGAGCTCGCACGCCCTCATCGGCGGTCTCGCCGGCGCGGGCATCGCCTCGAGCACGACCGTGCACTGGCCCGTCATCCTCGACAAGGTCGTCCTGCCGATGATCGCCTCGCCCCTCGCGGGCTTCGTCCTCGGCTACCTGGCCATGGTCGCGATCCTGTGGGGCGTGCGGAAGAAGGCGCCCGCGCCGACGCACCGCCGGTTCCGGATGCTGCAGACCATCTCGGCCGCGGCCATGGCCCTCGGGCACGGGCTGCAGGACGCCCAGAAGACCATGGGCGTCATCGTCCTGGCCCTCGTCGCGGGCGGCTTCCACACGGGGGAGTCCATCCCGTGGTGGGTCAAGGTGTCCGCGGCGCTCGCGATCAGCGCCGGGACCTACTCCGGCGGCTGGCGGATCATGCGCACGCTCGGGCGCCGCATCATCCACCTCGACCCGGCCCGCGGCTTCGCGGCCGAGTCCGTCTCGGCCGGGGTCCTCTACGTCGCGGCCCTCGGCTTCGGGGCGCCCATCTCCACCACCCACACGATCTCCTCGGCGATCATGGGCGTCGGCGCGACCAAGCGCTTCTCGGCCGTCCGCTGGGGGGTGGCCCGGTCCATGGTCGGCGCGTGGGTGCTCACCCTGCCGGCCGCCGGCCTCGTCGCCGCCGCCTTCTACTTCGTCTTCCGGCTCTTCCTCTGACGAGCACGCGAGAGGGCCCCGTCGAGGAATCGACGGGGCCCTCTCGCGCGGGCGCGGTCGGTCAGCCGAAGCGGCCCGAGATGTAGTCCTCGGTCGCCTTCTGCTTGGGGTTGCTGAAGATCGTCGCGGTGTCGTCGATCTCGACGAGACGGCCCGGCTTGCCCGTCGCGGCGAGGTTGAAGAACGCCGTCTTGTCGCTGACGCGGGCGGCCTGCTGCATGTTGTGCGTCACGATGACGATGGTGAACGAGCTCTTCAGCTCGCCGATGAGGTCCTCGATGGCGAGGGTCGAGATCGGGTCCAGCGCCGAGCAGGGCTCGTCCATGAGCAGGACCTGGGGCTGCACCGCGATGGCGCGGGCGATGCACAGCCGCTGCTGCTGGCCGCCGGACAGACCGGCACCGGGCTTGTCGAGGCGGTCCTTGACCTCGTTCCACAGGTTCGCCCCGCGCAGGGACTTCTCGACGGCCTCGGTGAGGACCTTCTTGTTCCGCACGCCGTTGAGGCGCATCCCGGCCGCGACGTTGTCGAAGATCGACATCGTCGGGAACGGGTTGGGGCGCTGGAAGACCATGCCGACGGTCCGGCGGACGTTCACCGGGTCCATCTTGGAGGAGTAGAGGTCGTCGTCGTCGAGCATGACGCTGCCCTCGACGCGGCCGCCGGGGATGACCTCGTGCATGCGGTTCAGCGTCCGCAGGAAGGTCGACTTGCCGCAGCCGGACGGGCCGATGAAGGCCGTCACGGAACGGGGTTCCACCGTCATGGACACGTCCTCGACGGCCTTGAAGCTGCCGTAGTAGACGTTGAGGTCCTTGACGTCGATGCGCTTGGCCACGGGATCTCCCTTACTTCCTGAGCGAGCTGAAGCGGGCGATGGCCCGACCGGCGATGTTGAGCACCAGCACGATGAGCACCAGTGTGAGGGCGGCGGCCCAGACGCGTTCCACCGCGGGTTCGAGCGCCTGCTGACGGTCGTTGTTGATCATCAGCGGCAGCGCCGCCATGTTCCCGCTGAAGAGGTCCATGTTGATCGACTGCGAGTAGCCGACCAGGATCAGCAGGGGAGCCGTCTCGCCCATGATGCGGGCCAGGCCGAGGAGGACACCCGTGAGGATCCCGGAGAACGCGGTCGGCAGGACGATCATGACGATCGTCTTCCACTTCGGGACGCCGAGGGCGTAGGACGCCTCGCGCAGCTCGTTCGGGACGAGCTTGAGCATCTCCTCGGTGGACCGGACGACCACGGGGACCATGAGCAGGACCAGCGACAGCGACACCGCGAAGCCGGACCGGCTGAAGCCGAGGGTCGTGACCCAGAACGCGTAGATGAAGAGCGCCGCGACGATCGAGGGCAGCCCCGAGAGGATGTCAACGGTGAAGCTGACGACGCGCGCGATGCGGCTCGCGCCGTACTCGACGAGCAGGATGGCGCTCATGATGCCCAGCGGCACCGCGATGACCGCGGTCGCCAGCGCCTGCAGCAGCGTGCCGACGATGGCGTGGTAGGCGCCACCGCCCACGATCCGCGGGGTGATGCCGCGCTGGGAGTTCAGCCACCACGTCGAGTCGACGAGGAGCGAGGCGCCCTTCTCGATGACGGTCCAGAGGATCCACACGAGCGGGATGACGGCGATGACGAAGGCCAGCACCATGACGACGGTCGCGATCGTGTTGCGGACCTTGCGGCCGCCCTGCCCGCGGGAGTCGGCCAGCGCCGCCGGCAGCTCGCGCTCGGGGGTCTGCAGGGCGCTCATGCGAAGGCCTTCCGGCGGTTGATGACGATGCGGGCCAGGGCGTTGACCACGAAGGTCAGGATGAACAGCACGAGGCCGGCGGCGATGTAGGCGCCCGTGGACTCGGGGTTGTTGAACTCCGCGGCGTTGTTCGCGATCTTCGAGGCGAACGTCTCCCCGCCCTGCAGCCAGGACGTGAAGAACCCGGCGCCGGGGGCGACGGAGGACACGATGATCGTGATGGCGATCGTCTCGCCCAGCGCACGGCCCAGGCCCAGCATCGCGGCGGAGATGACCCCCGCGCGGCCGAACGGAAGGACCGCGGTGCGGATCATCTCCCAGCGGGTGGCGCCGAGGGCCAGCGCGCCCTCCTTGTTCGCGGCCGGGGTCTGCGCGAAGACCTCGCGCGACATCGCGGTGATGATCGGCAGGACCATGACGGCCAGGACGATGCCGGCGATGAAGACCGTGCCCGTGCTGACGGGGCCGGAGAACAGCGGGAACCAGCCCAGCGCGTCGTTGAGGAACGTCTGCAGGCCGGTCAGGTGCGGCGCGAAGATCTGGATGCCCCACAGGCCGAAGACGATCGAGGGGATCGCGGCGAGCAGGTCGATGACGCTGGCGGCCGGTCGGGCCAGCCACTTCGGGGCGTACTGGGTGAGGAAGAGCGCGTTCCCGACGCCGAGGGGCACGGCGATGATCATCGCGATGACGGAGATCGAGACCGTGGTCCACAGGATCTGCAGGATCCCGAAGCGGAGGTCGCCCGGGGTCGCCTGCCACTCGGTCGAGGTCAGGAAGTTGACCTTGTCGTCCAGGACCGAGGGGACGGCGCTGATGGCGAGGAAGACCCCGGTGAAGACGACGATCGCGATGACGAGGACGCCGGCGAGCCCGGCACCGCCGCCGAAGAGGGTGTCACCGAGGCGGCGCCGGCCACGGTCGCCCGATGGGCCGGTGATCGAGGACATCGTGCTCCTGCACTGTGCGAGAGGCGGACATGCGGTGGGGGGATGGACCGAGGGGGCGGACACCGGGAACCCGGTGCCCGCCCCCCGTCGCGGTCCTGCGTGGCAGTCGTGCGGTGGTGCTCCGGTCAGGCGATGGCCGCGATGGCCGTGCGCACCTTCTGGGAGACCTCGCTGGGCAGCGGAGCGTAGCCGATGTCCTGCAGGCCGGCCTGGGTCTCGTCCTCGGCGAAGTACGTGAGGAAGGACTTCAGCAGCGCCGTCTTGTCGGCGGACAGCCCCTTGGAGCAGACGATCTCGTACGTGACGAGGACGATCGGGTAGGCGCCCGACTCCTTCGTCGCGTAGTCGATCTTCAGGGCCAGGTCGTTGCCCTCGCCGGTCTGGGTCGCGGTGGCGATCGTCTTGCCGGCGGACTCGCCGGTCAGCTCGACGGCGCCGGACCCGTTGTCGACCTTGGCGACGGACAGCTTGTTGTCCTGCGCGTAGGACCACTCGACGTAGGTGATCCCGCCGGAGGCGCCGGCGACGGCCTGCGCGACACCGGCCGAACCCTCGCGCCCCTCACCCTTGCCGGACCACTCCTGGTTGCCGGCGGCCGGCCACGCGTCGGGGGCGGCGGCGTTGAGGTACTTGGTGAAGTTCTCGGTGGTGCCGGAGGTGCCGGTGCGGAAGAAGACGCTGATCTTCGTGGACGGCAGCGTCGCGCTCGGGTTCAGCGCCTTGATGGCCGCGTCGTCCCAGGAGGTGATCTGGCCGGAGAAGATCTTCGCGGCGACCTCGGCGTTGAGCGTGAGGTCCTTCACGCCGTCGACGTTGTAGGCGATGGCGATCGGGCCGGCGACCATCGGCAGGTCCCACACGGGGTTGCCCTGGCAGCGGGCCGTCGCGGCGGCGCGCTCCTCGTCCTTCAGCGCGGAGTCCGACCCGGCCCAGTCGACCTGGCCGGAGGTGAACTGCTTGCGGCCCGCACCGGAACCGGTCGCGTTGTAGTTGATCGTCGCGCCGGAGCACTGCGACTGGTAGCCCTGCTGGATGACCTGGTCGATGGCGTTCTTCTGGGCGCTCGAGCCCTCACCGTTCAGGGTGCCGCTCTTGCAGTCGATCTTCGCGGCCGACGACGTGCCGGACGAGGTGCCGGCTCCGCCCGGGGTGGTGGTGTTGTTGTCGGAGCCGCACCCGGCGAGGGCGAGGACACCGACAGCAGCGATGCCGATGAGGCGGGAGGACTTCCAGAACGTCACTTCGGTCCCTTTCGAGGATCGGTGGCGGCCGGAGGACTCCCGGCCTGCTCGGACCGGGCGTGGCGCCCCGGTCGTTCCGGACGGTAGAGGCGCTGGGTGACGGGGTTCGGCGTCGCAGGTGAACGGGGCGTGAACCCGGCGCGTCCGCTCGTGGACCGGTCATGGGCTGCACCGTGACCGTGAGGTGAACTGGGCCGTTCGGGTGGCCCCGGGGTCGGTGGTGTCCCGGGATCCGTTGCCGCGCTTCGGGACCGGGGTTCAGAACCCGTGCCGCTCCACCGCGAGCAGGTGCCCCGCGTCCGGGCCGGTGGCCGCCACGTGGGCGACGAGGAGGGCGGCCTTGTCGAGCTTGCCGGTCACGCGGGCGTCCAGGGACGGATCGGTGGTGCGCGCGGCGAGGACCTCCTGCAGGTGCGGCAGGACGGGGCCGTGCGAGCAGACGACGACCGGCCGGGCGGCCTCGAGCATACCTGCCACGACGGCGGTCGAGGCGGCCGGGTCGGTGCGGAACGCGTGCTCGGTGAGCGCCGGTTCCTCCTCGACGGGCAGGCCCGTGAGCTCGGCCGCGGGGAGCACCGTCTGCACGCAGCGCGCCCACGGCGACGTCACCAGGGCCCGCAGGTCGAAGCAGCCGAGCAGGGGGGCGAGGTCGCGGGCCTGCGCGTGACCGCGGTCCAGCAGCGGGCGGGAGGCCTCGCCGTCCTCCCCGTCCGGCCAGTCCGTGCGCTTGACGGCGCGCGCGTGCCGCAGCAGGACGAACGGCCAGGTCGCCGGGGGCAGCTCGTCCCGGGGCAGGGCCGCCTGCAGGACGGCGACGTCCGCCGGGTACGTCAGCAGGTCCTCGGCGGCGTCCCGGCCGAACCAGCCCACCTCGGTGATCTCCCCGGCGTCGGCCGGTTCGAGGTCGTCCTCGTGCGCGGAGCCGGCCGGCCGCGCCAGCCAGTACCGCACGCGCTTGGCCAGCCCGTCCGGCCCCGGGCCGGGCACGCGGTAGCGCTGCTCGGGCAGCGGTACACCGAGGTGCACGCGCAGCCCCGTCTCCTCCGCGGTCTCGCGGACGGCGGCGACGGCCGGGTGCTCCCCGTCGTCGAGCTTGCCCTTGGGCCAGGACCAGTCGGCGGACCGCGTCGCGGTCGAGGGCCGGTGCACGAGCAGCACCTCCGGGCCCTCACGCCCGTCGCGCACCACGACGCAGCCGGCGGCCTCGACGTCCGGTGCGGGGCCGGTGGCCTGCGTCCCGCGCGAGGGGCTCACCGACGACGACGGGCGGTGGGCCGACGGCCGGGCCGGGTGGCGATGATGTGCTCCTGCAGGTCGCGCAGCGGTTCGCCGTCGGCGTCGAGGTGGTGGCGGGTCCACGTGCCGTCGGCGTCCAGGTGCCACGAGCTCGTCGTCTCGGCCATGCACTCCTCCAGCAGCAGCGAGATCTCGCGCACGTGGCGGGGGTCGGACAGCCGCACGACGGCCTCGACGCGGCGGTCGAGGTTGCGGTGCATCATGTCCGCGCTGCCGATCATGACGACCGGGTCGCCCGCGGAGGCGAACCAGAAGATCCGGCTGTGCTCCAGGAAGCGGCCCAGGATGCTGCGCACCCGGATGGTCTCGGACAGCCCCGGCACGCCGGGCCGCAGCGCGCAGATCCCGCGGACGACGACGTCGACGGGGACGCCCGCCGCGGACGCGCGGTAGAGGGCGTCGATGATGCCCTCGTCGACGATGGAGTTCACCTTGATCCGCACCCCGGCCGGCAACCCCTGGCGGGCGTTGTCGATCTCGCGGTCGATGCGGTCGATGAGCCCGGTCCGCAGCGAGCGCGGCGCGACGAGCAGTCGCTTGTAGGCCGTCTTCGGCGCGTAGCCCGAGAGCTGGTTGAACAACCGCGTGAGGTCCTCGCCGACCTGGGGGTCGTCGGTGAGCAGCCCCATGTCCTCGTACATCCGCGCCGTCTTGGGGTTGTAGTTCCCCGTCCCGACGTGGCAGTAGCGGCGCAGGCCGCCCTGCTCCTGGCGCACCACGAGGCTGAGCTTGGCGTGCGTCTTGAGGCCCACGAGGCCGTAGACCACGTGCACACCGGCCTGTTCGAGCTTGCGGGCCCAGCTGATGTTGGCCTGCTCGTCGAAGCGCGCCTTGATCTCGACGAGGGCGAGGACCTGCTTGCCCGCCTCGGCCGCGTCGATGAGGGCGTCGACGATGGGGGAGTCGCCCGAGGTCCGGTACAGCGTCTGCTTGATGGCCAGGACCTTCGGGTCGGCCGCGGCCTGTTCCAGGAACGCCTGCACGCTCGTGGAGAACGAGTCGTAGGGGTGGTGCAGCAGGACGTCGCGGTTGCGGATCGCCGCGAACACGTCGGACGGCTTCGCCGTCTCGGCGCCGTCGGTGAGGTCGCGGTGGGTGCGCGCCACGAACTTGGGGAACTTCAGCTCCGGCCGGTCGAGGTCGGCGATGTCGCCGAGACCGCGCAGGTCGAGGGGTTCGGGGAGTTCGTAGACCTCCTGCTCGTGCACGCCGAGTTCGCGCACCAGCAGTTCGCGGACCTTCTGGTCGATGTCGGAGGCCACCTCGAGGCGGACGGCCGGGCCGAACCGGCGGCGCAGCAGTTCCTTCTCCAGCGCCTGCAGCAGGTTCTCGGCGTCGTCCTCCTCGACCTCGAGGTCCTCGTTGCGCGTCACGCGGAACGTGTGGTGCTGGACGACCTCCATGCCCGGGAACAGCTGGTCGAGGTGCTCGGCGATGACGTCCTCGAGCGGGACGAACCGGGCCGAGCGCGGGTCGGCGCCCTCGGCGTGCTCGACGGCCACGAACCGCGGCAGCAGCGGGGGCACCTTGACGCGGGCGAAGTGCTCCTTGTCCGTCGTCGGGTTCCGCACGACGACGGCGAGGTTCAGCGACAGCCCGGAGATGTAGGGGAACGGGTGGGCCGGGTCGACCGCGAGCGGGGTCAGGACCGGGAACACCATGTCCCGGAAGAACCCGTGCAGGCGCACCTGCTCCTTCGGTGCCAGCTCCTCCCAGCGCACGATGGTGATGCCGGCCTCGGCCAGCGCCGGCCGCACCGAGCTCAGGAACACGTCGGCGTGCCGTTCGGTGAGCTCGTGCGCCCGCTGCGCGATCGCGTCGAGCACCTCCCGCGGCTCCAGCCCGCTCGCGGCCGTGACGGCCAGGCCCGTCGCGATGCGGCGCTTGAGCCCGGCGACCCGGACCATGAAGAACTCGTCGAGGTTGTTCGCGAAGATCGACAGGAACCGCGCGCGCTCGAGCAGGTGCGTCTCGGGGTCCTCGGCCAGCTGCAGGACGCGCTCGTTGAACGCGAGCCACGACACCTCGCGGTCGGCGAAGCGGTCGTCGGGCAGCTCGACGGTCTCCTCGGTGGGGGTCACAGCGGGGAGGGGTGTCGTGGCCGTCATGGCGATCAGTCTGCCACCGGCGTCCGACGCTGCCGAGGCGGTCGACGACGACCTGGGGACGGGCGCGTGAACGCTGCGCCGACGCCCGGTGAACGTCGGGGGCGGGGCGGATCAGGGGGCGGGTCAGCGGGACCGGTCAGGAGGTGGGCGCGGCGTACTGCACGTCGACCGCGGCCCGGTCGAAGCCGAGCCGGGCGTACAGCCGCAGCGCCGGCACGTTGTCCCCGTCGACGTAGAGGTCCACGAGCGCCGGGGGAGCGGGCAGGGCGGCCACGGCGCGCAACCCGCGCACGAGCAGCGCCCGGCCCAGTCCGGCCCCCGCGTGCCCGGGGGCGACGCCGAGGACGTACAGCTCGCCGTGGCCCGCCTCGACCTTCATCCAGCAGAACCCCACCACACCGTCGGGCCCCTCGGCCAGCAGGAGGAGGTCGGCGTCGAACCAGGGTTCGGCCAGCCGCGCCCGCAGGTCCGCGACGGTCCACCGGCCCTGTTCGGGGTGCGTGGCGAAGGCCGCCGCGTTGACGGCCACCCACGCCTCGTCGTCCGCGCCGGGCACGAAGGAGCGCACGTGCACGCCCTCGGGCAGCGCCGGGACCTCCAGGTCGGCCAGCCCGGCGGCCGGGCGTTCCAGGCGCAGCAGCTCCCGCACGCGCGTCCAGCCGTGCCGGTTGGCGAGGGCGGCGGCCCCCGCGGTGTCCCCGTGGGACCAGAGCCGGACCGGGGCCCCCGCGGCGAGCCGCTCGACCTCGGCCAGCAGGGCGGTGCCGTGGCCGCGGCGGCGGTGGTCGGGGTGGACGACGAGCTCGCCCTCGCGGGCCTCCGCGGGACCGGCCAGCTGGGCGTAGCCGGCGAGCGCGCCGTCGGGGGTGCGGCGGAGCAGGTGGTGGACGTCCGCGTGGTCGCCGTCGTGGTCGCCGTCGTGGTCGCCGTCGTGGTCGCCGTCGTGGTCGCCGTCGTGGTCGCCCGTCCCGCTGCCCAGGCGCAGGACGGCGTCCTCGGACAGCGCCGTCGCGCCGTCGGTGCGGGAGGCGGCCGCGGCGAGGTCGAGGACCCGGTCGCGGTCCCCGGCGTCGAGGGCGGTCACCGCCGCTGGACCCGGTCCACCACCGGGACGGCGGGCGGCACCGCGACCGGCCGGGAGCCGTCGACGGCCTCGAGCCCGGTGCTCTCGACGTCGCCCGCGTCGTCCGGGCCGTCGACCGTCGCGTCCTCGGCGGGGGCGAGCCCGTCCTCGAGGTCGCGGCCGGAGGAGACGAAGCGGTAGCCGACGTTGCGGACCGTGCCGATGGCGTTCTCGTGCTCGGCCCCGAGCTTGGCACGCAACCGTCGCACGTGGACGTCCACGGTGCGGGTGCCGCCGAAGTAGTCGTAGCCCCAGACCTCCTGCAGCAGCTGGGCGCGCGTGAAGACGCGGCCCGGGTGCTGGGCGAGGTGCTTGAGCAGCTCGAACTCCTTGTACGTGAGGTCGAGCTGGCGCCCGCGCACGCGGGCGGAGTAGGCCGCCTCGTCGATGACGACGTCCCCGGCGCGGATCTCGGCGGCCTGGCCGTCGTCGGGTTCCTCGACCGGACGGCGCAACCGCCCGGCGGCCAGCCGGAGCCGGGCGTCGAGCTCGGCCGGCCCGCAGGTGTCCAGGACGATGTCGTCGGCGCCCCAGTCGGCGGCGACGACGGCCATGCCGCCCTCGGTGACGACGAGCAGGAGCGGCTGGGACAGGCCCGTGGTGCGCAGCAGGCGGCACAGCGACCGCGCGGCGGCCAGTTCGCGGCGGCCGTCGACGAGGACGGCGTCGGACGTGGGCTCGTCGACCAGCACCGACGCCTCCGCCGGCAGCACGCGCACGCTGTGCGGCAGCAGGCCCAGCGCGGGCAGGACCTCGGTGGACGGGGCCAGGGCGTTGGTGAGGACGAGGATCTGGGCCACGGGTGTCCTGCCCTCCGTTCGCTGCGGGTGTCCGGGTCGGACCCGCCGACCACGACGCCACGAGCGACCCGAGCGCGGCGGGCGTCGTCGGGCCAACGGTGCTCAGACTACGCGTGTCGCCGAGGCGAACGGACCACCCCGAGCGGGTTCGCGCGCCTCTGGGAGGATCACCGACGTGACCGTCGTCGTGACCGAACGAGAGGGACCCACCGCGCCGGGTGCCCGGGTGGACCTCCCGTGAGCGCGTCCGCGACGGCCACCACCACCTTCGCCCTCGCCGCCCTCGTGGGCCTGGCCTCCTTCGGCGGGCTCGCCGTCCTGGCCCTCGCCGTCGTCCTCGTCGGCGCGCTCGTGGCCGCCGGCTGGCCCGAGCTCCTCGACCTGCCGGCCCGGCGCAGCTCGACGGCCGTCGTCGCCCTCGTGGCCGTGGCCTCGGCCGTCGTCGCGGTGCTGGCCGTCACCGCCGCCCGGAGCGCCGGCAGCCAGGTCTCCGGCGTGCTGGGCCAGCTCCCGGCCGTCGCCGCGCTGGCCCTGCTCGTCGCCTTCGCCCACCAGCTGCTGCGCCGCGACGGCCGGCCCCGCCTCGTCGAGTCGGTCACGGGCGTCGTCACCGCGCAGGCCGTCGTCGTGCTCGCCGCCGCCTGGGTGGCCGTCCCGACGACGTACGCGGGGGCGACGCTGGCGCCCGTCGTGCTCGCGGCCGTCGCCGCGACCAGCGCCGTCGCCGCGACGACCTGGCCCCTGCGGGTGGCGGGCCCCGTCAACCTCCTCGTCGGCGCGGCCACGGGCTGGCTCGTCAGCTCGGTGACGGCCCTGCTGGGCGGTGGGGGGACGGCCCCGCTCGTGGGTGGGACCTCGGCCGTCTCCGAGGGCCGGTGGGCCGTCGCCGGGATCGTCGCCGGCCTCGGGGCGGGCGTCCTCGTCTCGGCGTGGCGGGCGCTGTCGACGCGCCTGCCGGCGGCCCGGACGGTCCCGGCCGCGCTCGCGGTGGCGGCGGTGCCCGTCGCGCTCGCCGGCGGGGGCGCCTACCTCGTCGGACGCCTGCTGCTGGTGTGAGCCGCGGTGCGGGCCGGGAGTGAGCCGCCCCACGTCGGAGGGTCCACGTCGGCCCGCGCCGGTAAGGTCGATCCGTGCATGCGCTCGAGGTCTTCTTCCTGGTCCTGCTCATCGTGGTGTCGCTCGTCATCATGTGGTTCGCGGGCTACGTGGTCTACCGCCTCTTCCAGGGACAGCGCTGACCCGTGGTCGTCCCCCTGCGCACCGACACCCCGCTCGTCCTCGTCCCGCTGTCGTGGCTGATCGGGCGGTGGGAGGGCGCCGGTGTCCTCGGGCACCCCGCCCGCGGTGAGACCGACACCCGCTTCGGGCAGGTCGTCGAGTTCTCCCACGACGGCCGCGACTTCCTGCGGTACTCCTCGACGACGTGGGCCCTGGACGAGGACGGCCGGACCACCGAGCCGCTCGACGTCGAGACCGGGTTCTGGCGGCCGCAGCCGGTCGACCTGGACTCCCCGGCGCCCGCCGACGGGCCGCGGTCGGTCGAGCTCGAAGTGCTCCTGACCCACCCCACGGGTGTCGTGGAGATCCTGGCCGGGACGGCCCGCGGTCCCCGGATCGACCTCAGCACCGACGTCGTGGCGCGCACGACGACGGCGCACGAGTACACGGCCGGGACGCGGATGTACGGCCTCGTCGAGGGCGACCTGCTGTGGGCCCTCGACGTGTCCCTGCAGGGACACCCGATGCGCAGCTACGCCTCCGCGCGCTTGAAGCGCGTCGGCGACGTGTCCGACGGCGGGAGCACGGACCAGTCGGACGCCACCCCCGCCCCGTGACGGGCACGACGGGTGGGGTCGACGACCTCGGGCCCGTCCTGCACGCCCGCGGGTTGCGGCTCACCCCCCAGCGCCGGCGGGTGCTGGCGGCCGTCCGGGCCCTCGGGCACGCGAGCGCCGAGGAGGTGGCCGCGCACCTGGCCGCCCCCGCCCACGTCGGTGGCCAGGGCCCGGAACAGTCCGTGCGTGGGCGCGGTTGGTCCCCGGTGGACCCCTCGACCGTGTACCGGGCGCTGGCGGTCCTGGAGGAGGTCGGGCTCGTCGCCCGCACCCAGATCGACCGGCGGGTGCCGTCGTTCCACGCCGTGGAGCACGGCGGGCACCTGCACCTGGTCTGCGACGGGTGTGGCGCGGTGGCCGAGGCCGACGCCGGGCCCGCCCGGGAACTGGCCGCGGTCGTCCTGTCCCGCAACGACTTCGTCGTGGACACCGAGCACCTGGCCCTGCGCGGCCGGTGCGCCGCGTGCCGCGCCGCCGAGGAGGAACCGTGAGCACGACCACCACCCGCACGCCCCTGCTGGACGCCCCGGGCGCCGTGGCCGCCGAGGGGTTGGACGCCGGGGTCGCGTGGCACTACGGGGACCCGCACGGCGAGCAGCGCGCACTCGTGCGCGGGGAGGCCGTGGTCGACCAGTCCCACCGCGGGGTCCTGCGGCTCACCGGTCCCGACCGGCTCTCCTGGTTGCACAGCATCACGACGCAGGCGCTCACGGGCCTGGCGCCGGGGACGTCGACCGAGACGCTCGTGCTGAGCCCCACCGGGCGGATCGAGCACGCCCTGCACCTCCTCGACGACGGCGAGGCCACCTGGATCACCGTCGAACCCGGGCAGGCGGACCCGCTGCGCACGTGGCTGGAGCGGATGCGCTTCATGCTGCGCGTCGAGGTCGAGGACGTCTCGGACCGGTACGCGGTGCTCGGGGAACCGGACCGGTCCACCGAGTCCTCGCGCGGGCCGGTCTGGGTGGACCCCTGGCCCGGCGCGACCCCGCTCGCCGAGGGTGGCAGCGCGGACACGGCGAGCTACGCGGCGGTCTCGACGTTGGAGCACCCCGGCGCCGAGCGCCCCTGGCGCGAGGTACTCGTGCCGCGCGGGGAGCTCGTGGCCGCGGTCGCGGGCCGTCGCTTGGCGGGGACCTGGGCGGCGGAGGCGCTGCGCGTGGAGGCCTGGCGGCCGCGGCTGGGGCGGGAGACCGACGAGCGGTCCATCCCCCACGAGCTGGACTGGCTGCGCACGGCCGTCCACCTGCACAAGGGCTGCTACCGCGGGCAGGAGACCGTCGCCAAGGTGCACAACCTCGGCCGGCCGCCGCGTCGGCTCGTGCTGCTGCACCTGGACGGGTCCTCGCACGACCTGCCCGCGCCCGGGGACGCCGTCGTCGACGGCACGCAGGGCGACCGGCGCGTCGGGCACGTCACGACGGCCGCGCGCCACCACGAGCTCGGGCCGGTCGCACTCGCCGTCGTCAAGCGGTCGCTGCCGGTGGACGCCCAGCTCGTCGCGCTCGCCGGCTCGGCCGTCGCGGACCCGGCGACCGGGGAGGCCCCGCGGCGCATCGCGGCCGCGCAGGAGGTCGTCGTCGCCCCCTGAGGCGCGCCCACACCCCCGGGGCTCCTGCGCCGGGGGTGCCGGTGGGTCATACTCGGCGTGCACGCTTCGTAGTTGCACGCGTGCCGAGAGTTGTTCTCAAGCCGGGGGAGGCATCGTGGACGAGCGCGGGGACGGTCAGGTCAGCGGGTACCAGGCGGGGGGACGACGGGCCTTGGACAAGGTCCTGGCCCCCGACTTCCTGGACGGCCTGCGGGACATGGACCTGGAGACGTTGCGGGAGCACCGCACGGTCGCGGAGCAGGAGGAGGCCGACCTCTCCTACGCGCGACGGCTGCTGCAGGGCCGGCTCGACCTGCTCGGGGCCGAGGAGGAGCGTCGCGCGGGTGCCGACGGCGCCTCCGACGTCCGGCACGCGCGCTCCGACGCCGAGCTCGTCGCGAAGCTGACCGACGTCCTGGCCGACCCGCGGCGCACCGACCACGGCATGGGCCGCTTCAGCTCCGTCGAGCCGTCCCGGGTGGGGGAGCACCGTCGCCGCGCCGAACTGGCCGTCGCCGACCCGCACCTGTCCGACCTGACGGCCATGGACGACGCCCAGCTCGCCAGTGCGCGGGAACGGCTCGTGGCCCTCGAGCAGGAGCTGTCCGCCGACCGCCACCGCGTGCAGGTGGCGATGGACGCGTGCACGGAGGAGATCACCCGCCGCTACCGCGACGGGGTCGTCTCCGTCGAGGACGCGTTGCGCAGCGCGCGCTGACCCGCCCGGCCCGCGTGGGGCCGGTCAGACGCCGTGCTCGGCGAGCAGCACCCGCAGCGCCTCCGTCGTCGCCGCGTGCTGCCCCTGCGTCAGCGACGCGGTGAAGGCGCGCTCGGTCTCGAGCAGCAGCGGCAGGACCCGGTCCACGAGCGCGGTCCCGGTCGGGGTCAGGGACAGCCGCGTCACGCGGCCGTCCCGCTCGTCGGGGGTGCGCTGGAGGTGCCCCACCCGCGTGAGGTGGTCCAGCCGCTTCGTCGTCGCGGCGCCCGAGGCGAGCGTCGCGGCGGCGATGCCCGTGGGCGTCAGGGGGGTGCGGCCGGCGCGCCGCACCGCGCTGAGGACGTCGAACTCGGGGCGCGTCAGGCCCTCGGCGCGCACGACGGGTTCGGTGGCGCGGGCCAGTGCGGCGGCCACGAGCCGCAGCCGGCCCGTCAGGTCCATGGGGGTCGTGTCGAGGTCGGGGCGCAGGGCGGACCACTCGGCGCGGACGACGTCGACCGGGTCGGGGGAGGAGCTCACGAAGTGATCCTCGCACAAGTGCTTCGCTGGTGAAACACCTGCTAACTTGATGGGGACACTCTCACCGCGCACCTGTCCGCAGCGGTCCGCGGCTGGTCGCGGATCGCCCCCGGCGCCCACCCCTGGTGGGCGGCGGCGACGGCCACCCTCGCCCTGGGCGTCCCGCTCGCCGTCACCATGGCGACCGACGTCCCGCTCCTGGCAGCGCCGGCCACCTTCGGGGCCCTGGCCACCCTCTACGGCCGGCACGAGACGTACACCCGGCGCTGGCGCACCCAGGCCTGGACGGGACTCGGGCTCCTGCTCGCCGTCCTCGCCGGCGCGACGAGCGCCGTCCTGCCGCTCGCGGGGTGGGCCGACGTCCTCGTCCCGGCCCTCGTCGTCGCCGTCGTGGCCGCGGTCGCCAAGTTCGTCACCGACGCCGTCCGGACCGGTCCGCCCGCCGGGCTCATCCCCGTCTTCGCGGCCGGCACGCTGAGCGCCGAACCCCTGCGCGCGAGCGACCTGCCCGCCGTCGCGGCCGTCACCGTCGCGTGCGCGGCCTTCGGGGTGGCGCTGTCCTGCGCGGCCGGGCTGCACCGGCCCGACGGTCCCGAACGGCGGGCCGTCGCCCGGGCCGTCGGGGCCGTCCTGGCGACGGGCCGGGGCACGGGCCTCGGGGAGGCCGCGGCCCGGCACCGCGCCACCGTCGCCGTGCACGCGGCCTGGGACGTGCTCGGCCCCCGCGCCGCCGGCCCCCTCGGCGGCTGGCTCGCGCACGCCGAGCGCGTCCTGCACACCGGCGCCCCCGACCGGCCGCTGCGCCTGCTGCTCGCCGCGCTCCCCGGTCGCCGTCCCGTCCCCGCACCGCCCGCCGGGCCGGTCCCCGCGCCCCACCCCTGGCCCCGACGTCGCGTCCTCGCGGCGCTGCGCGGGACGGGGCACCTGCGGGTGCCCGCGCTGCGGGTCGGGCTCGCCTGCGCCGGCGTCGTCCTCCTCGCGGCCGCGCTCGGTCTCGGGCACGTCTACTGGGCGGCGGTCGGTGCCGCGGCCGTCCTGCAGTCGCCGTCGGCGGGGGTCACCGTCCAGCGCGGGGTCCAGCGCGGGGTCGGGACGGTCGTCGGGGTGCTCCTGGCCGCGGGGCTCGTGACGCTCGCGACCGACGACGTGCGCCTGTGGCTGCTCACGGTGCTGTGCATGTTCGCGGTCGAGTTCTGCATGCCCCGCAACTACGCCCTGGGCACGGTCGCCATCACGGGGCTCTCGCTCCTGCTCACCCGCCTCGGCACGTCCGGGACCGGTCTCGGCGGCCTCGTCCTGGACCGCCTCGCCGACACCGCGCTGGGGGTCGCGGCCGCGGTCGTCGTGGCCGTCGTCGTGCGCAACCGGTCCGCCGTCCGCGCCCTCGACGGAGCGCTCGCCGACCTCGGTTCGGCGCACGACCCCGCGACCCTGCGGGCCCGCCTCGTCGCCGTCGCCGAGGCGCGGGCGCGGCTGGCCGACGACGACTGGCGGCTCCCCGCCCCGCGGTCCGCACTCGAGTCCGAACGCGACGGCTACCGCCGGTTGGGGGACCTGCTCGGGGCCGACCGGGCCGATCGCGGAACTCCCGGGGCCCCTCGACCGTAGAGTCCAGGTGTGTTGGACGCGCTGAACAGCCTGCAATCCGGTGTCGTGCTGCTCCTCGGGGTCGCCGCCTTCGGTCTGGAGGTGTGGGCGCTCGTCGACTGCCTCCGCCGCCCGGCGGGGGCCTTCGTGTCGGCGGGCAAGCGGACCAAGACCTTCTGGACGGTGATCGTCGCCATCGCGACGGCCGTCGGGTTCGTCTCGATCTTCTCGCCGTTGAGCCTGTTCGGCGTCATCGCCGTCGTCGGGGCGGCCGTCTACCTCGTCGACGTGCGGCCCGCCGTGCGCCAGTTCGGCGGCGGCCCCCGCCGCGGCGGGGGCGGGAACTCCGGGCCCTACGGCCCCTGGTGACCCTCAGCGGGCGGGCGACGTGCCCGTCCGCTCCTCCCGGTCCGTGCCCCGGCGGACCAACCGCCACGCACACCGTCCGAGCGTGAGCACGGCCACCAGCACGGCCGCCACCGACAGCAGGTCGGCCTCCGTGAACCCGCGGTCCAGCGTCCAGCTGTGCAGGATCCGGCCCTCGACGGGCTGGTTCACGCGGGACCAGATCGCGGCCAGCAGCCCCAGCACGAGGGCCGCGTCCACGCGCGGCCGCCACAGCGCTCCCAGTGCGCACACCGCGACCGCCAGCAGGGTGAGCGGGATGACCACGGGAGCGTCGAGCAGGGTGTGCAGCACCCGTCGATCGTAGGTCGGCAACCCTCCCGCCGCGTGAGGTCCACCTCCCGGCCACCCCACCACCACCCCCAGGGAGCAGCAGTGCGCGCCGTCGTCCAACGGGTCACCCGGGCCAAGGTCACCGTCCAGGGCGAGGACGGCCCCGAGGTCGTCGGCGAGATCGCCGAACCCGGGCTCCTCGTGCTCCTCGGCGCCACCCACGACGACGGCCCGGCCCAGGTCGAGCTGGTCGCCCGCAAGGTCGCCCAGCTGCGGATCCTGCGCGACGAGCGTGCCGCGGTCGACGTCGGCGCACCCGTCCTGCTCGTCAGCCAGTTCACCCTCTACGCCGACACCCGCAAGGGCCGCCGTCCCACCTGGAACGCCGCAACCCCGGGGGCCGTGGCCGAACCGCTCGTCGACGCCGTCGCGGACGCGCTGCGCGGGCACGGCCTGCGGGTGGAGACGGGACGGTTCGGCGCCGACATGGCCGTCGAACTCGTCAACGACGGGCCGACGACGATCCTGCTGGAGGCCTGAGCGGGCTGCGGCCGACGGTGTCCTGAGCGCGCTGCGCGCGACGGTCGTCCTGAGCGCGCGGCGCGCGACGGTCGTCCCGGAACGCCGTGCCCGCGTGCCGCAGCGCCGCCCGGGCCGCGGCCGTCACCCCGCACGCGTTGACGAACCCGTGGACCTGGCCCGCGTGCTCGACGAACCGGACCTCGACCCCCGCCGCCCGCAGGCGGTCGGCGAACTCGGCGCCTTCGTCGCGCAGGACGTCGAAACCCGCGACCGCGACGTAGGCCGGGGCGGCCCCGGCGAGGTCCGGGGCGCGCAGCGGGGAGACGCGCGGGTCGAGGGCCGCGGCCGGGTCGCGCAGGTAGTGCCCCGCGTACCAGTCCATCTGCGCCTCGGTGAGGAAGTAGCCGACGGGGAAGAGCTCGTAGGAGCGGCGCTTGCGGCCCAGGTCGGTGACCGGGAAGAGCAGCAGCTGGTGCGCGGGCCCGCCGGCGGCGTCCGCCCGGGTCTCCAGCGCCGTCACGGCGGCCAGGTTCCCGCCCGCGCTCTCACCGCCGACGCCGACGCGGTCCGCCGTGGTGCCGAAGAGGTCGGCGTGGTCCCGCACCCAGCGGAAGACGTCGACGGCGTCGTGGACCGCGGCCGGGAACGGGTGCTCCGGGGCCAGCCGGTAGTCCACCGACACGACCACCGCGCCGGAGCTGCGGGCCAGGGCGCGGCAGGCGGCGTCGGTGCTGGCCAGCGACCCCAGGACCCAGCCGCCGCCGTGGAACCAGACGAGGGCCCCGGTCGGTGGCGTCCGCGCCTCGGCGCGGTAGGTGCGCACCCGGACGCGCCCGTCGCGGGTCGGGACGAGCAGTTCGCCCACGGCGTCCAGGGGCGCCTCGTCCCCGAACGTCCAGGCTTCCCGGTCGATGTGCCGACGGGCCCGGTCGAGCGGCCAGCGCTCGAACCCGGCGCCCGCCGTGGCGTTGACGACCCGCAGGGTCAGCTGCACGGCCGGGTCCAGGCGGCGGCCGTCGACGACGACGGCCCGCCCGGCCAGGGCGCGCAGGACGGGGCCCGGGAGGGAGCCCAGGGCCCGGGCTCCGCGCCGCAGGAGGCGATCGGTGGCGGTGGGTGCGGGGCTGCGGTGCACGGGACGTCCTCTCGCCGGAGCGCTGCTGGTCGGCGCATCATGGCACCACCGTCCAGCGATCGTCAGCGGGAACTCAAGAAGTGGCGTCCCAGGGTCGATGTCCTGGTACGTCTGTACCGACGAACCGTCAGAGCGTCTCGGCCGCCGCGAGGGAGGTGAACCCCACGACCAGAGCCCGCAGCGCCCGCGCCAGCGTGCGCGAGCCGTCCGCCCCCGGTGCCGCGACCCGGTGCAGGGCCGCCCCGTCGAGCAGGGCCACGACGGCCTCGGCCGCGGCCGGGTCGTGGACCCCCGCCGCCCGCAGCGCCGCCCGGGCCAGGTCGCGGGTCTCGGCCAGCAACCCCTGCACGTGCCGCTGCAACGTCTCCGACCGCGCCGCTGCCAGGTACGCCTCGAACTGCGCGACCGTGCTCTCGTCCGACTGCCCGCGCACGAGGTCCACGAACCCGTCGACCGCCGCCGCGGGCGTCAGGTCCCCGGCCTCGAGCTGCTCCCGGAACGCCCGCAGCCGCGCCAGCTCCGTCTCGACCGCGTGCACGACGGCCTCGCCGACCATCTCCTCCAGCGAGGCGAAGAAGTACGTCGTGGACGCCAGCGGCACACCCGCGCGCTCGGCCACCGCCCGGTGGCTGACCCCCGCGATCCCGCGCTCGGCGATGAGGGACACCGTGGCGCCCAGGAGCAACTCCCGCCGCGCCCGGCCCCGCGCCCGCGACCCGGGACCCTGCACACCCTTCCCCTGCGCACCCGCCGTCACCACCCACCCATGCTGTCACCGGAGGACCTCACGCCCCGGGACGGCCCGACCCCGAGGTGTCCCGTGTCCGTCCTCCTGACCC
Organism: Kineococcus sp. NPDC059986; assembly: GCF_040702905.1. Taxonomy (NCBI): domain Bacteria; kingdom Bacillati; phylum Actinomycetota; class Actinomycetes; order Kineosporiales; family Kineosporiaceae; genus Kineococcus; species Kineococcus sp. NPDC059986. Next base: position 24,055 of record NZ_JBFBND010000010.1, read on the forward strand.
TGACCCGAACCGCCCTGTGGGCCGCCGCCTGGCGCAGCCGCCGCACCGGTGCCGACGCCGCCCGAGCGCTCGCCGCGATCGACCCGCACCGGGCGCCGGCACCGGCGCCCGCCTCCGTGCGCCGCGCGGCCGTCGTGACGACGCGGCCGCTCGCCGGCGGTGCCGTCACGCGCGTCGAACCCCACCGCCGCACTCCCGGGCTGGAACTGCTGTACCTGCCCGGTGGCGCGTACACCCAGCCGATGGTCGCGGGGCAGTGGTGGATCGTGCGCGAGCTCGTGCGGCGGACCGGCGCCTCGGTCACCGTCGCGCACTACCCGCTCGCCCCCGAGCACACGGTCGAGGAGGCGCTGCCGTTCCTCGACGCCGTCCACGCGCAGGTCCACCCGCAGGTCACCGCAGGCCCCGGCACGCGGCGGCTGGTCCTCGCGGGGGACTCGGCCGGCGGCGGACTCGCGCTCGTCCAGGCCCTGCGCCTGCGCGACGCGGGGGGACCGCTGCCCGACGCGCTCCTCCTGCTCTCACCCTGGGTCGACGTCCGGCTGTCCACCCCGGACGCGTGGACGCGGCAGCGGCTCGACCCCACCCTGCGCGTGCCCGGCCTGCGGGCGATGGGGGCGGCCTGGGCCGGCGGGCGATCGACGGCCGACCCGCTCGTCAGCCCCGTCACGGCCGACCTCACCGGTCTGCCGCCGACGACCGTCGTCGTCGGCGACCGCGACGTCTTCCACGCCGACGTGCTGACGCTCGTGGCGCGGGCCCGGGCCGCCGGCGCGGACGTCGAGCTCGTGGACGCGGCGGGCGGTTTCCACGTCTACCCGGGCGCGTTCTGGACCTCCGAGGCGCGCACCGCCCTGGACCGGCTCGCCGCGCGCACGCTGGGGTGAGGCGGGCGTCCGGTCAGCCCGGGGCCCTCGCGGCCGTGGTGCCCCGGACGACGAAGCGGTGGGCCTCGCTGACCCTGGTCGGGCCCACGCGGTCGAGGACGACCTCCAGCAGCACCTCGGCGCTGCGGGCGCCGTCGGCGACGATGTCCCGCTGCAGGCAGCTGATCGCGGGACTGGCGAGCCGGCAGAGCATCGAGTCCTCGCCGGCCACGACGGCGAGGTCCTCGGGCACCCGCACCCCGAGGGCCTCCCGCTCGGCGACGACGGCCGCGGCCATGACGTCGTTGTCGAAGACCACCGCGGTCGGGCGCTCGGGCCGCGCGAGCAGCGTCCGCGTCGCGGCCAGCCCGCCCTCGGAGGTGTAGTCGGCCACGACGACGGGGGCGGCCCGCCCGAGCGCCGAGCGCGTGACCGTGTCCCAGGCCACGTCGCGCCGGCGCGTGTGGAGGAACTCGCGCGGCCCGGACACCCGGGCCAGGCGCCGGTGGCCCTGGGCTAGGAGGTGCTCGACGACGGCGTCGAAGGCCTGCCGTTCGGGGTCGAGCGACGCGGCGAGGCGGCCACCCGTCGGGAGCCGGTCGTCCAGGCCGATGCGGACGGCGCACGGGATCCCGAGCTCGGCCACGAGCGTGACCCGCGGGTCGTCGACGCGCAGGTCCGTCAGGACGACGCCGTCGACGCGCCGCTCGCCCCACCAGTCGCGCAGCACCTCGACGGCGGCGTCCACGTCGGGCACGACGCTCAGCAGCAGGGACAGCCCCTCGCGGGCCAGGACGCCCTCCATGCCGGCGATGAACCGCATGTAGTACGGCTCCTCCTCCAGCAGCCGCAGGTCCCGCGCGACGGCGAGCCCGACGGCTCCCGCCCGGGCCCGGGACAGCGACCGCGCGGCGGCGCTGGGCCGCCAGCCGAGCTCGGTCGCGGTGGCCCGGATGCGGGCGCGCGTCTCCGCCGAGACCCCCGGCAGGTCGTTGAGCGCGTACGAGACGGAGGCCTTCGACACCCCCGCCACGCGGGCGATGTCGCGGATGGTGGGCCGGGCGCCGGCGGCGCCCGCGGTCGTCCGTGCCACCGGACCTCCTCGCTCGATCAGCCGATCATGCCGGACCGGAGCGGGGTGCGACGCAGGACCACGCCACGGTCAGCTCCCCGAGCCGCCAGCGCGCGGCGGAGTCGAGCACGGGCCAGTCCTGCGCCAGCTCGCGGCAGGTCGCGATCCAGCGCTGCCGGAGCCCGAACGTGCCCGCCGGGGCGGCCCGCGCCCACGCCGCGTCCGCCGCCCGCAGGAGGTCGTGGACACCCTCGCCGGGGACGTTGCGGTGGATGAGGACCTTGGGCAGCCGCTCGGCCACGGCCGAGGGGGTCGGCAGCCCCGCCAGTCGCACCGACACGGTCAGCGAGACCGGACCCGCCTCCCGTTCCAGGGCCACCCACGTCGCGCGCCGGCCCAGCTCGTCGCACGTGCCGTCGACGAGGAGGCCGCCGGGGGCGAGACGGTCGCGCACCCGGTCCCACGTCGCCTCGACCTCCTCGGTCTCGTACTGCCGCAGCACGTTGAAGGCCCGGACGAGCACCGGGTCGCCGTCCGTGGGGACCTCGAAGCCGCCGACGTCGAAGACGGGCGGGTCGGGCAGGTGCGCGACCGCGGCGCGCGCCGTCGCCACCCGGTCGGGGGCGATCTCCAGGCCGACGACGCGCACGTCCGGACGCACCCGGCGCAACCAGCGCTGCAGGTCCGTCACCGTGACGGCCGACGCGCCGTAGCCGAGGTCCACGACGAGGGGGTCCGCTGCGCGGCGCAACCGGGCGGCCTGCGTCTGCGCGAGCCAGCGCTCGACCCGCCGCAGCCGGTCCGGACCGGTCGTCCCGCGCGTCACCGCCCCCACCGCGCGGACCCCGGGACCGGCCCCCGCGCCGCCCGAGCGGACGCGGGAGGCAGACTGCCGGGGCACGTGGGGACACTACTGGCGACGTGCAACGGCAGGGCGGCGAGCCGGGAGGCAGGGCGTGCGGAAGGTCTCGCGGGTGGCGATGGTGTCGGTGCACACCTCGCCGCTGGCCCAACCCGGCACGGGGGACGCCGGGGGCATGAACGTCTACGTCCTCGAACTCGCCCGCGAACTGGCCCGGCGCGACGTCGAGGTCGAGGTCTTCACCCGCCGCACGAGCTCGGACCAGCCACCGCTCGCCGACGACCCCGGCGGGCGCGGCGGGGTCCGGGTCCGGCACGTGGCCGCCGGCCCCTACGAGGGGCTGGCCAAGGAGGACCTGCCGGGCCAGCTGTGCGCCTTCACCGCCGGGGTGCTGCACACCGGGGCCCGGCACTCCGAGCACCACTACGACGTCGTGCACTCGCACTACTGGCTGTCCGGTCAGGTCGGCTGGCTCACCGCCGACCGCTGGGACGTCCCGCTCGTGCACTCGATGCACACCATGGCCAAGGTCAAGAACGCGGCGCTCGCCGAGGGGGACGCCCCCGAACCGGCGGGTCGCGTCATCGGTGAGCAGCAGGTCGTCGACGCCGCGGACCGCATCGTCGCCAACACCGCCGCCGAACGCGACGACCTCGTCGGCCTGTACGGCGCCGACCCGGGCAAGGTCGTCGTCGTCCCGCCCGGGGTCGACCTCGAGACGTTCCGCCCCGCCCCCGGCCGGGCCGCCTCCCGCGCCCGCCTCGGGCTGCCCGCCGACGCGGACGTGCTGCTCTTCGTCGGCCGCATCCAGCCGCTCAAGGCCCCCGACCTGCTCGTGCGCGCCGCCGCGGAACTGCTGCACCGCGAACCCTGGCGGCGCGAGCGCCTGCGCGTCGTCGTGCTCGGCGGACCGAGCGGGTCGGGCACCGCCCACCCGGAGTCGCTCGCCGACCTCGTGACCGGCCTGGGGCTGCAGGACGTCGTCACGCTCGCGCCGCCGACCCCGCGCGCGGACCTGGCCGACCACTACCGCGCGGCCGACCTCGTCACGGTGCCCTCGTACAACGAGTCCTTCGGGCTCGTCGCCCTGGAGGCCCAGGCGTGCGGCACCCCCGTCGTCGCGGCCGCGGTCGGCGGGCTGCGCACGGCCGTCGACGCCGACCCGCTCTCCGGGACGGGGGCGCTCGTGCCCGACCACGACCCGGTGACGTGGGCGGGGGTGCTGCGCGACCTGCTCGACGACCCGGGCCGCCGGGCGGGGATGGGGGAGCGCGCGGCCCGCCGCGCCCGCGGTTTCGGGTGGGGCGCGACGGCCGAGGCGACGCTCGACGTCTACGCGCGGGCGCTCGCCGACCGGGAGCGGGAGCCTCGGTAGGCTTGCGCCATGACTGAAGCGGCGCACACCCTCGTCCTCCTGCGGCACGGCGAGAGCGAGTGGAACGCCCTGAACCTCTTCACGGGCTGGGTCGACGTCGCCCTGTCGGAGAAGGGGCGGGCCGAGGCCGCCGCGGGCGGGAAGATGCTCGTCGAGTCGGGCGTCCTGCCGGACGTCGTCCACACCTCGGTCCTGCGCCGCGCCATCACGACGGCCTTCCTGGCCCTCGACGCCGCCGACCGGCACTGGATCGACGTCAAGCGTTCCTGGCGCCTCAACGAGCGCCACTACGGTGCGCTGCAGGGCAAGGACAAGAAGCAGACGCTCGCCGAGTTCGGCGAGGAGCAGTTCATGCTCTGGCGCCGTTCGTACGACACCCCGCCGCCGGCCATCGAGCTGGGCTCGGAGTTCTCCCAGGACGCCGACCCGCGGTACTCCGCGCAGTTCGGCGGTCCCGGTGACGCGGCCCCGCGCACCGAGTGCCTCGCCGACGTCGTCGAGCGGATGCTCCCGTACTGGACGGGGTCGGTCGTGCCCGACCTGCAGGCGGGGAGGACCGTCCTGCTCGCCGCGCACGGCAACTCCCTGCGGGCGCTCGTCAAGCACCTCGACGGCATCTCCGACGAGGACATCGCGGGCCTGAACATCCCCACGGGCATCCCGCTGGTCTACCGCCTCGACGCCGACCTCAAGCCCACCGTGCCGGGCGGGGAGTACCTCGACCCCGCCGCGGCCGCGGCCGCCGCCGCCGCGGTGGCCAACCAGGGCCGCTGAGTGTCGGGTCCCGGACCGCGGGTCCTCGTCCTCGAGGGCGCCCTGCGTGACAACGGGGGCCTGCGGGTCTCCGCCGACCTCGCGCGGCGCTGGCAGGACCTCGGGGCGCGGGTGCGCTTCCTCGTCCTGGAGAACGTGGCGCCGGACGGGCCGATGTACGCGCCGGACGCCCGTCTCGACGTGCGGTGGGGCAGCGACGAGGTGCGCCGGTTCCGGTCGGCCGCGCCACGGATCCTCACCAGCACGCTGCGGCACGTGCGCCGGGCCGACGTCGTCGTCTCCGGCAGCGAGGTCGGCTACGGGCTGCTGCTGGGCTGGGCCGCGGCCCGGATCGCGCGCAAGCCGTTCGTCGTGCTCGTGCAGAGCTCGCTGCCGCGCGCCGTGGCCGCGTGGACCCCGGCGCGGTTGCGTCCGCTGCTGACGCAGGTCCACCAGCGCGTGGACGCGGCCGTCTGCGTCTCGCCCGGACTCGTCCCCGACGTGCTCGAGGTGGGGGTCGACCCCGCGCGCGTGCACGCCGTCGACGTGGGCATCGACGTCGCGGCGACGAAGGCCGCCGTGACCGCCGCCGGCGGTCCGCAGCGGTCCACGTCGGGGCGCACCCGGCTCGTCGCGGCGGGCCGGCTTGTGGACCAGAAGGGCTTCGACGTCCTGCTCGACGCCGTCGCGCGCGTCGTCGCGGGCGGCGGTGACGTCGAGCTCGTGCTCGTCGGCGCCGGCGAGCTCGACACCGCCCTGCGCGACCGCGCGGACCTGCTCGGCATCGCCGACCGCGTCGAGTTCGCGGGGCACCGCGACGACCTGCCGAGCCTGCTCGCCGGGACGGACCTGTTCGTCCTGTCCTCGCGCTACGAGGGCAACGGCAGCCTCGTGCTGCTCGAGGCGCTGGCCGTCGGGGCGCCCGTCGTCGCGACGGACTGCCCGACGGGTCCGCGGTACGTCCTGCGCGACGGCCGGCTCGGCGACCTCGTGCCCGTCGAGGACGCCGGGGCGCTCGCGGACGCCGTGCTCGCCTTCCTCGCCGACCCCGAACCGTTGCGCCGCAAGGCGGCGGCAGGTCCGGACCGGGCGCTGGACTTCGACCAGGAGCACGCCGCCGTCGTCTCGGCCCAGATCCTCGCCGACCTGGTCCGCCGCGGGCGCTGACCCGCGTCAGCTCGTGGACGTCAGCTGGTGGTCGTGGTGGCGCTGGGGGACGACGTCGCGCTGGAGCTGGACGGCGAGGCTCCGGAGCACTCGCGGTCCACGTCGGCCTGCAACCGCTCCTGCGCCTGCACGACGGCGGTCGCGGCCGACGGGTCGGGGTTGACGGCGGCGCCCGCCGCGTCGAGGGCGTCCATGGCCTTGCCGAGGTCCTCGGCGGAGCCCGTCCCGACGTCCAGGGTGCCGACCTGGGTCGCGAGCTCGGTGTAGTAGTCGAGCACCACCTGCGCGTCGGCCGTCGCGTCGGGCGGGGCCGCGGCGAGGACGGCCGCGTAGTACTGCGGTCCCTCGTTCGTCGTGACGATGGTGAACACGGACTGCGCCCGGGGATCGCCCCGCTTGATGCCCAGGCGGTCCAGCTCGGTGCCGTAGGCGTCGTCGAGCCGCTTCTGGGCGCTCTGGACGGACGCGCAGTCGAAGACGGGTCCCGAGCTCGTGGGCGACGCCGACGGGGACGTGCTGCTGACGGGAGCCGGTTCGACCGTGGTCGTCGTCGGCGACGGGTCGGGAGCGTCGCCGCCACCGCACGCCGCCAAGACGCCCGCCGCAGCCAGCGCGGTGACGGTGGTCGTCAGCGTCCGCCGGGTGCGCCACGCGCCCGGCGTCGGACGGGACGTGATCACGTCTGGACGGTACACCCGGGGGAGCGCCGCGGCGCGCCCGCGCGGGTGCCGTCCGGGACGGTCGGTGGGCCTCAGACCCGCTGCGCGGCAGCGTCCTCGTCACGCGAACCGGTGACGAGGAACAGCACGGACTTGGCCACCGACACCGCGTGGTCGGCGAAGCGCTCGTAGTAGCGGCTGCAGAGGGTGAGGTCCACGGCGACCTCGGTCGGGTGGTCCCACGTGCGGGCCAGCAGCTGCTCGAAGACCTGCCGGTGCAGCCGGTCCATCTCGTCGTCGTCGACCTCCATCTGCGCGGCCATCTCGAGGTCGCGGGTGGCGATGACGCTGCCGGCCTTGGCCACGATGCGCTCGGCGACCTGGCCCATCTGCAGGACCGTGCCCCGCAGCTCGGCGGGCACCACCGCGTCCGGGTAGCGCAGCCGGGCCAGCTTGGCGACGTGCCGGGCCAGGTCGCCCATGCGCTCCAGGCTCGAGCTCATGCGCAGGGCGGTGACGACGACGCGCAGGTCGGTCGCGACGGGGGACTGCCGGGCCAGGACGTCGACGGCGCGCTCCTCGAGGTCGCGTTGCAGGTCGTCGATGCGCCGGTCGGCCGAGATGACCGTCTCGGCCAGCTCCCGGTCGGCGTCGAGGAGGGCGGTCGTCGCGCGGGTCATCGCGGACTCGGCCAGCTGGGTCATCTCCACCAGGGTGTCGACGAGGCCGCTCAGTTCGTCCTGGTACACGTTGCGCACGGGGTTTCCTCCTGGAGTCGTCGTGCAGCGCGGTCCCGTGCTGTGCGGGGGACGCCGTGCGGGCATCCTCCCGCGAGCCGGTCGTCGGCGCCGTCCGAGGCACGGTGCCAGGCCCGGGTGAACGAGCGGCCCCCGACGGGTGAACATCTGGGCCCCGCTGCCGTGCCGGGGCGTCGGTGGCCCGGGGTCGCCGTCCGACGACCGTAGGCTGGAGCTGTGCTGGGCGAAGCCTCCGTCTCGATCGCCGCGGCGGTCGGCGTGCTGACCGGGGCCGCCGGCGTCCTCGCGTTCCGCGTGTCCGAACGTCTGCAGCGGTCGCCGGCCCCCCCGTCGACGCCCGTGGGCGGGCTCCCGCCCGGGGTGAGCGACGTCCTCATGGCGTTGCGCTCCTCCGCGGTGGTGCTGGCGGCCGACGACGAGGTCGTCAAGGCCAGCGCGGCCTCCTACGCCACGGGCGTCGTCGCCGGCGGTGAGCTCGTCGACGCGCAGCTGCGCGAGATGGTGCGCGCCTGCCGGCGCGACGGGCGGATCCGCGAGACCGAGACGGAGCTGGGCGCGGGGTTGGGCCGGCCCCCGGCCGTCGTCCTGGCCCGGGTCACCCCGCTGGGTCCGCACCACGTGCTGCTGCTGCTGGAGGACCGGACGGAGTCCCGGCGCGTCGAGGCCGTCCGCCGCGACTTCGTCGCGAACGTCAGCCACGAGCTGAAGACGCCCGTGGGGGCGCTGTCCCTGCTCTCCGAGGCCGTCGAGGACGCCGCGGACGACCCGGACGCCGTGCGGCACTTCGCGAGCCGGATGCGTCGGGAGGCGATCCGCCTGACGACGCTCGTGCAGGAGATCATCGACCTCTCGCGCCTGCAGGCGGCCGAGACCGTCCTGCGGCCGGAGCTCCTCGAGGTGGACCAGCTCGTCGTCGAGGCCGTCGACCGGGTCGGGACGGTCGCCCACCAGCGGGGGTCCGACGTCGTCGTGGCCGGCCAGCGGGGGTTGCACGTGCGGGGCGACCGCGAACTGCTGGTGACGGCCCTGCGCAACCTGGTCCACAACGCCCTGGCCTACTCACCCGAACGCAGCCGCGTCGTCGTCGAGGTGCAGCGGGGGACGGGGCAGGTGGTCGGAACGCCTGCGGGACAGCAGGTGCCGACCATCGACCTGGCGGTCTCCGACCGGGGGGTCGGCATCAGCCAGGCCGACCTGCACCGCATCTTCGAGCGCTTCTACCGCGTCGACCCGGCCCGGTCCCGGTCCACCGGCGGGACCGGTCTCGGCCTGTCGATCGTCAAGCACATCGCCGGCAACCACGGTGGGGACGTGCGGGTGTGGAGCGCCGAGGGCGAGGGGTCGACCTTCACCCTGCGGCTGCCCGACCCCGACCTCGCCGAGTCGACGCCGAGCACCACGGCGGCCCCCGAGGCCGCCGCGGTGGCCGCGTCCGGGTCCGCCTCCACCCCGTCCAGTCCTCCGTCGGCCTCGGGTGGGACCCCCGGCCGCCGGCCCGCACCGAACAGTCCCCTGGAGGTCCGACCGTGACGCGCATCCTGGTGGTGGAGGACGAGGAGTCCTTCTCCGACCCGTTGTCCTACCTGCTGCGGCGGGAGGGGTACGACGTCGCGGTCACCGAGAACGGGCCGGACGCCCTGGAGGAGTTCGACAAGGAGGGAGCCGACCTCGTCCTGCTCGACCTCATGCTCCCCGGCCTGCCCGGCACGGAGGTGTGCCGCCAGCTGCGGACCCGCTCCAGCGTCCCCGTCATCATGCTGACGGCCAAGGACTCGGAGATCGACAAGGTCGTGGGGCTCGAGATCGGCGCCGACGACTACGTCACGAAGCCGTACTCCTCGCGCGAGCTGCTCGCCCGCGTGCGCGCCGTGCTGCGCCGCGGCGCCGAGCCCGAGGAGCTCGTGCAGACGACGGTCGAGGCCGGCGGCGTCCGGATGGACGTCGACCGGCACGTCGTGACGGTGCGCGGTGAGCGGGTGCCCATGCCGCTCAAGGAGTTCGAACTGCTCGAGATGCTGCTGCGCAACGCGGGCCGGGTGCTGACCCGCGTCCAGCTCATCGACCGCGTGTGGGGGTCCGACTACGTCGGGGACACCAAGACCCTCGACGTCCACGTCAAGCGTCTGCGCGCCAAGATCGAGCCCGACCCCTCCAACCCGCGCTACCTCGTCACGGTGCGGGGCCTGGGCTACAAGTTCGAGGGCTGAGCCCGCACGCACGAGAGGGGCGGTCCCGACGGGACCGCCCCTCTCGTGCGTGCATCGAGCCGTGTCGCCGGGCGCTCAGCCCTCGCCGTTCCCGGAGGAGCTGCTGCTCTCGGTGGGCGGGCCGCATTGGATCGACGCGGACGGGGACGCCGAGGCGCTGGCCGTCGGCTGCGAGGCCGGGGCCGTGGGGGTCACCGTCGCGTAGTCGAAGCAGGGGCGCAGCACCTGGGCGTTCACCGAGGCGTTCTGGCCGTTGATCGTGAACGTCACCGGGACGGTCTGACCGGGGATGACGGGCACCTGCGGCACCTGCAGCCAGGCGACCTCCTCGTCGTCGCCGGCGTCGTCGGTGGAGGAGACGTTGTCGGCCACGGCACCCGGGTCGCCGATGTGGAGCGAGGCGTTCTGGGGGATGAAGTACGACTGCGTCGTGGGCGACCCGGCGTCGACGTCGACCGAGACGGACACGTTCGCGGCCTCGGTGCCCGAGTTCACGAGGACGGCGGACAGCACGCCCGGCTCGTCCACCCCGCTGGCCACCATGAGGACGTTGCGGATCTCGACGCCTTCGAGCGCGGTCTGCGACCCGTCGCTGGGTGCGTACGGCTTGAGCACCGTCGGCGGCGAGAAGACGGAGCACCCGGCGACCCCGAGGACGGCGGCCGAGGTGACGACCGCGAGGGCCGAGCGGCGGACGAGGCGGGTCCGGTCACCGCTGGTCAGGAGCGGGGTGCGCAGCTTCACGCGTTCAGACTACCGGCAGTCGTAGCTGCGGTCGCAGGGGAGCTGTGCGCAGCGATCACGTCCTGATCACGGTCTCGTCACGGGCCGGTACGCGGCCCGGAGTCCGTCAGGTGTGGTCGTGAAGTGACGCAGAGCAACGGTCCAGACCGCGCGCGAAGCACGTCACCGGGGACCTGTCAAGCCCTGGGACTGGACCTGTGAGCCTCTGACCTGCGCAAACGCTCCGTCCGGGACTGTCCGCCCCCCGTTCAACGTGGTAACCTGGGTGCAGGGAAAGGGGTCACGTTCTATGGCTTTCACGGTCGGCGAAACGGTCGTCTACCCCCACCACGGGGCAGCACTGATCGAGGAGATCAAGACCCGCACCATCAAGGGTGAGGAGAAGCTGTACCTCGTGCTGAAGGTCGCCCAGGGCGACCTCACCATCGAGGTGCCGGCGGACAACGTGGACCTGGTCGGCGTCCGCGACGTCGTGGGTCGCGAAGGGCTGGACCGCGTGTTCTCGGTCCTGCGCACCCCGTACGCGGAGGAACCGACCAACTGGTCGCGCCGCTACAAGGCGAACCTGGAGAAGCTGGCGTCCGGTGACGTCGTTAAGGTGGCCGAGGTCGTGCGCGACCTGTGGCGCCGTGACCAGGACCGCGGGTTGTCCGCGGGCGAGAAGCGCATGCTCGCCAAGGCGCGGCAGATCCTCGTCTCCGAGCTCGCGCTCGCGGAGAACACCAACGAGGACAAGGCCGAGTCGCTGCTCGACGAGGTCCTGGCCTCCTGAGGACCGCGCTCGTCGTCCCGGCCGCCGGCCGGGGCGACCGGCTCGGCGCGTCGCGCCCCAAGGCGCTCGTGCCGCTGGCCGGTGAACCACTCCTCGTGCACGCCCTGCGGCGCGCCACCGCCTCCGGCGTCCTCGACGTCGTGGTGGTGGTCGCGCCCGCAGGCGCGTGCGACGAGGTACGTCTGCTCCTGCAGCCCGTCGTGCCCGACGTCGTCGTCGTGCCCGGTGGCACCGAACGACAGGACTCCGTGCGCGCCGGGCTGCGTGCCCTGCCCGCGGACGTCGACGTCGTCCTCGTGCACGACGCCGCCCGCTGCCTCACCCCGCCCGACGTGTTCACGTCCGTCGTGGCGGCCGTGCGGGCCGGGGCCTCCGGTGTGGTCCCCGTCGTCCCCGTCGCCGACACCGTCAAACGTGTCGCGGGGCAGCAGGTCCTCGAAACGCTCGACCGGTCCGAGCTGGTCGCCGTCCAGACCCCCCAGGGGTTCGCCGCCGACGTCCTGCGCGCCGTCCACGAGGCGGCCGTGCCCGGCGCGGCGGCCACCGACGACGCCGGCATGCTCGAGGCCCTCGGCCACACCGTGCGCACCGTGCCCGGGGCCGAACGCGCCTTCAAGGTGACCCGCCCGCTCGACCTGCTCCTCGCGCAGGCCCTGCTCTCCTCGGAGGCCCCGTGACCACCCCGCGCGTCGGCACCGGTCTCGACGTCCACCCCCTCGCCCCCGGACGCCCCTGCTGGGTGGCGGGGGTGCTGTGGGAGGACGAGGAGTCCGGTCCCGAGGGCCACTCCGACGGCGACGTCGCCGCCCACGCCTGCTGCGACGCCCTCTTCGCCGCCGCGGGCCTCGGCGACCTCGGTGCCCACTTCGGCACCGCCCGACCCGAGTTCGCCGGCGCCTCCGGGGTGCGGCTGCTCGGCGAGGCCGCCCGGCTCGTCCGCGAAGCCGGCTTCGAGATCGGCAACGTCTCCGTCCAGGTCGTCGGCAACCGCCCCAAGGTCGGCCGTCGCCGCGCCGAGGCGGAGGCCGCGCTCTCGGCGGCGCTCGGAGCCCCCGTCTCCGTCGCCGGCACCACCACCGACGGGCTCGGCCTGACCGGACGCGGCGAGGGCATCGCCGCGATCGCCACCGCGCTCGTCGTCCCGCGCTGACCCGACCAGGTCACCCCAGCGGCGCGAGCTTGCCGGGGTTCAGCAGGCCCTGCGGGTCCATCCGCAGGGCCCACGGCCAGCGCGCCGCGAGGTGCGTGTGGCAGACCCAGGTGTGCGGGTCGTCCACCTCGATCCCCTCGGCCGCGAGCCGGCGCATACCGGCCCGGACGGCGTCGTCGGACACGAACGGGGCCAGGATCCGCCCGGTCAGCGAGGCGCGGCCGTCCACCCGTCCGCCCTCCAGCTGGAGCGAGGCGCCCGGGTAGACCTCCTCGACGAGCGCCCGCCGGCCGACGATCGCCTCGCCGCGGACGAGGACGTGGAACAGCTCGGGTCGGGCCGCCTTGGCCCGCAGCGTCGTGTGGTTGTTGACGAGGGTGGCCAGCAGCCGGTTGGCGTCCGTGCGCACGGACGTGACCCGACCCCCGTGCTGCTCCACGAGCGTGGTGGCGCCGGCCACGGACCCCTCGGTCAGCTGCACGCGGACGTTGACCACCCCCGCCTCCACGCCGGGGTCCTCGGGGAACAGCGCCGCCAGGTCCGCCTCGGTGACGGCCAGCACGCGCGGCAGCGGGTCGAGTCCCAGCAGGTCCAGCGCCAGTGCGGCGCCGGTGTCGAGGTCGGGGACCGAGGCGAACAGGCTCGTCCACGGCCGGGCCGGAACGACCCGCAGACCGACCGAGACGATGACGCCCGTCGTTCCGTAGGCGTGGGTGTGAGGGGCCGTGTCCGGCCAGCGCACGACGTGGGGGGTCGAGTCACCGTCGACGCCGACGACGGTCAGCTCGCGGACGACCCCCTCGTGGTTGAGGCCGAACTCCAGACCCCCCACGCCGCCGGAGCCCCCCGCGACCCAGCCCGCCACCGTCGAGTTCAGCGTCGTCGGGAACGAGGCGAGTTCGCGGCCCAAGGGCAGCAGGGCGTCGGTGAGGTCGTCGAAGCGGGTCCCGGCCGGGACGCGGACGAACTCGTGCTCGCCGTCGTGGTCCAGGTCGGGCGCTTCGACGGGCGGCCCGGTCAGCCCGGTCAGGTCCAGGACCAGCCCCTCGACGAGGGAGACGCTCTGCCCGTAGTTCGACGTGCCGCGCCCGCGCGGGACGACGGGGACCCCCCGCTCGTGCGCCCAGCGGGCCACGACCTGCACCCCCTCGACCGAGGTGGGCCGGACGACGGCACGCGGCGTCCGACGCGGGATGGTGTGCGTGATCACGGGGGAGACCCACGAGAAGTCGCGCAGCGCGGCCTTCCTGCTGGCCTCGTCCGTCGCGACGGTGCCGAGCGCGCCGATCAGCTCCTCGAGCTCAGCCAGGTCGGCGGGACGGGTGTTCGTCAGCTCCACGGTGCGGGTGCCTTCCAGCCAGCGAGTCCGGCGGCCTCGGCGAGGACCGCGAACGTCAGGGGGGTGTGGTCCTCCAGGTACGGGCCGACGACCTGGACGCCGACCGGCAGGCCGGAGTCCTCGCCCGGACCGAGGGCCAGGACGCTGACGGGCAGCTTGCCGATGCTCGTCAGCCGGTTCCACGACACGAGCGCGTCGGCGTCGACGGGTTCGCCGTGCCGGGGGGCCGTGCGGGGCGCGGCCGGGGCGAGCACGACGTCGACCGTCCTGAAGCGGTCCTCCCAACGGTCCATCGCGTCGCGCTGAGCCTCGAGGTCCCGCAGCGCGTCGCGGTGCGTGGCGGTGACCGCCCGCGAGAACGCCGACTCCTCCCGCGTCGAGACGTGGTGGGCCCAGCGCTCGTCGTCGAAGCCGTGGACGACCTCGGCGGCCTGCAGCCGTTGGAACAGCTCGAGGGCCCCGGGTCCGTGGACGGGTGGGGCGGTGAACTCCTCGACGTGCGCGCCGGCCCCCGCGAGGGCGTCGGCGAAGCGCGTGATCGCGGACCGCGTTTCGGGGTCCACGGGGCAGGCGGGGTCGTCCAGCCAGACGCCGACGCGGGTGCCGACCAGGTCACGGTGGCGGGCCCGTGGGAGGTCGAGACGCCAGCCCGTGGCCTCCGGTCCCTCCGCACCGGCCATCGCGGAGAAGAACAGGGCGGCGTCGGCGGCCGTGCGGGTCAGCGGGCCGATCGCCGACGTGGGTGGTTCCAGCCGGCCGCCGCGGGGCCACGGCAGGTTCCCGAGCTTGGACACGACTCCGTTGGACGGCCGGTGGCCGGAGAGCCCGCACCAGGCGGCGGGCAGCCGCAGGGACCCGGCGAGGTCGCTGCCGAGGTCGGCGACGGACAGCCCGCCGGCCACGGCGGCCGCCGCCCCGCCGGAGGACCCCCCGGGGGAGCGGTCGAGGTCCCACGGGTTGCGGGTGCGGCCGAACGCCTCGTTGACGGTCTCGTGGCCGGACAGGTAGACGGGCACGTTCGTCTTGCCGAGCACGACGCACCCGGCGTCCCGCAGCCGGCGCACGGCGGGCGCGTCGAGCGCGGGGACGTGGGCGTCGCTGAGGCGACCGTGGGTGCTGCGCAGACCGGCGACGTCCACGGAGTCCTTCACGCTCACGGGCAGTCCGGCCAGCGGGCCGAGCGGCTCACCCGCCACCCTCGCCCGGTCGACCTCCCGAGCGGCGGCCAGAGCGCCCTCGGCGTCGACGAGGGTGAACGCGCCGAGCGCCGCGCCCGGACCCGCGATGCGTGCGAGGTGTTCGCGGACCAGGTCCTGCGCGGAGACCTCCCGGGCCTGCAGCCGGTGCAGGAGCTCTCCGGCGCTGCAGCGGGTGAGTGCACCGTCCTCGACGCTCGCGGTGCTCACGGCGCCATCCGGATCCCGAGGCGGGGCGCGACCTCCGCGGAGACCAGGTGCATCTGCTCCTGCACGACCTCTCGGGACAACCCGGGGCCGTCGAGCGCGAGCGACAGCAGTTCCAGGCCGAGCGCGCTGCGGTACGCCTCGATGGTCTCGGCGACGTCGTCGGGCGTCCCGACGGCGTAGACGTGCTGGCGCACGGACTCCTCCAGCGTCGGCTGGAACGCGAACGGCACGCTGTCGTGACCGGCCGGGGGGTCGTAGTGCGAGAACCGGCCGTAGGGCGCGAGCAGCTTGGCCAGTTCGTCGTGCGCGGGCCGGACGCGTTCCAGGGCCTCCTCGCGGGTGCGACCCACGTGGGCGTGCAGGACGAGCATCCGGCGGGGTTCCCGGCCGGCCTGGGCGGCGAGCTCGGCGTGCCGGTCCCAGGCGCGCACGAGCGAGGGGATCGACTGCCGGGTGTAGACGCCGACGTGCCCTTGTTCGGCCACGTACTGCACGGTCCGGGCGGACGTGCACGCCTGGTAGAACTCCACCGGGCGCAGGACGTTCGGCACGAGGGTGAGGTCGGTGACGACCCCGCCGCGGTCGGGGATGCCCGTCGGGGGGTAGGTGAAGTGCTTGCCGCTGAACGAGAAGCGGTCCTGCGTGAACGCCAGCTTGAGGACCTCGACGGCCTCGGCGAAGACCTCGCGGTTGGTGTTCTCGGCGTCCGCGTCCATGCCGTTGTCGCCGGACTCGATCCGGGCGCCGAGGGTCTGCATCTCCCGCGGAACGGTGCCGCGGCCCACGCCGAAGCGCATGCGGCCGCCCGTGAGGACGTCCGCGGCGGCGAAGTCCTCCGCGAGCCGCAGGGGGTTCCACTGCGGGACGATGTTGAACATCTGCCCGAAGTTGATCCGCTGGGTCACCGCCGCCGACCACAGGCCCAGGAGGACCTGGTTGGGGACGACCTCGTAGCCCTCGTGCTGGAAGTGGTGCTCGGTGTACCAGAGGGTGTCGAAACCCGTCTCGTCCGCGGTCCTGGCGTAGGCGACGAAGTCGGCGTAGGCGGCCGCGAAGTCCTCGCGGCCGTAGCGGCGCTGCGTGGTCGCGGGTCCGTGCAGGCCGGCGTCCGGCATGGCGACGGCCCCGAGCAGGTTGGTGTCGATGCGCATGGTGGGTCCTCCGGATCGATGCGGATCAGGCCTGGCCGGTGTAGGAGCCCGCGGGGGCCGGCGGCAGGGTCGTGGGGACGGCGACGTCCGGCAGGAACTCGGCGGTGTGCAGGTCCTTCGCGGCGAAGTCCTTCTCGATGCGGCCCAGCTCCTGGAGCTGCCCCGCGAACTCGGTCCAGCGGTCGTCGGTCATCGAGGACATCGTGGTGCGCTCACCGAGCACGTACTGGCGCTGGGTGTCCCACGCGTACCAGTTCTGGTCCTCGGCGAGCTGCTCGTTCGACTTCTTCAGGTCGGCGTTCGTGGCGGTCGCGACGGCGACGTCGGAGACGTAGCGGGCCCAGCCCTCGGCGGCCGCGCCGAGGACGGCCTTGACGAGGTCGCCCTTCTCGTCGAGGAACTGCGTGGTGGCGACGAGGAGGTTCCCGTACGGGCGGTAGCCGGCGTCCAGGTAGGGGAAGAAGTCCACGGGGACGCCCTCGGTGCTGGCGGTGTAGACCTCGTTGGTGGGGAAGGCCTGCTGCACGAGGTCGTCGGACTGCAGGAACGGCGCGATCGAGCCCGAGTACTGCTGGGTGGTGAACTCGATGCCCTGCGACTCCTTGACCCAGTCCTGGCCGATCGAGGTCTGGGTGACGGCCCACGTCTTCCCGCCGAGGTCCTTCCACCCCGTCGCGCGCAGGCTCTTCTTCGTCATGACGCCCGTGGGGGAGACGTCCCAGTCCGCCCCGACGGCCATCAGCGGGATGCCCTGGTCGCGGGCGTCGAGGTAGCTCTCGGCCGTCATCGACGCGATCTGCACCTGGTTCGAGGTGAGGAGCGTCAGTCCCGAGATGTTGGCGCCGCCGGGGGCGAGGGTGACGTCGAGACCGGCGTCGGAGAACAGCTCCTGGTTCGCGGCCGCGTACCAGCCGCCGCTCTGCGCGTTCGGGTACCAGGACATCTGGACGGTGAGGGCGCCGGTGGCGGACCCGCCGCCGGCGGCGGCGCCCGCGGTGGACTCCTGACCGCCGCAGGCGGCGAGGAACCCCGAGGTGCCGAGGCCGAGGGCGGCCAGGGAGAAGCCGCGGCGGGACAGGTGGTGGCGAGGCTGGGTGGGGGTGCGCACGAGGGGCTCCGAGGGTCGTGGGGGAGGTGGGGGGAGGCGCATCACTCGTCGTTCGGCAACGCGGAGTCGTGCCAGCGCTGCAGGAGGAGGCGTTCGGCCAGCGTCATGAGCCCGAACAGGACGAGGGAGACGAGGGAGGCGGCGAGGACGGCGCAGAACAGCTGGGGCATCAGGAGCTGGGTCGCGTCGGTGGTGATGACGTACCCGAGACCACCGCGGCCGCCGCCGATGCCGGCGACGAACTCCCCGACGATCGCGCCGATGACCGAGGAACCGGCCGCGATGCGCAGACCGGTGAAGACGAACGGCAGCGCGTACGGGACCCGGAGGGAGAACATCTCGAAGGTCTTGCCGGCGCCGGCCATGGAGTAGAGCTGGACGAGGTTGCGATCGGTGGACTTCAGCCCCGTCAGGGTGTTCGCGGCGACGGGGAACACCGCGATCATGGCGGCGACGACCGTGTTCGTCGCTGTCCCCGCGCCGAGCCAGACGACGAGCAGCGGTGCCACCGCGATGATCGGGATCGTCTGCAGCAGCACCATGTACGGGTACAGGCCGCGTTCGGCGACGTTCCAGCGGGCCATGACGAGGGCGACGAGGAACCCGACGGCGGCAGCGAGCGCGAACCCGAGGTAGGCCTCCTGCATCGTGACGAGCGCGGGTTCCACGAGCGCGGGCACGGCCTCGCCCACGGCCCCGATGACCGCACCCGGTCCGGGCAGCAGGTAGGTCGGGAGGCCGAACCCGCTCACCAGACCCTGCCACAGCCCGAGGACGAGCACGAGGGCGACGAAGGGCGGCAGCAACTTCCGGCGCAGGTCGCGGCGCGGGCGCCGGGTCACCTGCGGTGTGCCCCCGGGGGCGGGACCGGCGGAACCCGGGGTCGAGGGGGTCACCGGGTCCTGGTGCTGCGTCGTCGTGCTCACGTCTGCTCCTCGCGGGCGGTCGGGGGGTTCACGGGGTTCACGGGGTCCAGCGGTTCACGCGGTGGCGAGGGTGGCGGCGATCTCGCGGGCCAACGCGTCGAGGGCGGCCTCGTCGCGCCGGGCGGCGGGGTCCGCCGACGGCGGGCTCGGGGAGTCGACGACGGTGGCGACCCGGCCAGGACCCTTGGCCATGACGACCACGCGGTGGCCGATCTTCACGGCCTCGCGGATCGAGTGGGTGATGAACATGACGCCGAACCCGCGCTCGCGCCACAGGCGCAGCAGTTCGTCGCTGAGCCGGTCTCGGGTGAACTCGTCCAGGGCCGCGAAGGGTTCGTCCATGAGCATCAGCTCGGGGTCGCTGGCCAGGGCGCGGGCCAGCGAGACGCGCATCTTCATCCCGCCGGACAGTTCCCGCGGCAGGGACCCCGCCACGTGCGACAGGCCCACGAGGTCCAGGGCTTCGGTGGCTGCGCGGCGGCGTTCGGCGCGGGGCACACCGCGGATGCGGGCGACGAGTTCGGTGTTGGCCTGCACGCTGCGCCAGGCCAGCAGGGTGGGGTCCTGGAACACGTAGGACGTGCGCTCGGTCGCGCGGTGGACGGTGCCCGTCGTGGCGCTGGACAGGCCCGCCGCCATCCGCAGGAGCGTGGTCTTGCCGCAGCCGGACGGGCCCACGACGCTCAGCACCTCGCCGGCGCCGATGGTGAGGTCCACCGGTGCGAGGGCCGTGAACCCGTTGCCGTAGGTCTTCGTGACCCCGTCGAAGACGACCAGGTCGGCGGTGCCCGCCGAGGAGCGGGTGGACGCGCTGCCGGCCGCTGCGGTGGTGGTGGAACCGGACACGGTGGACCTGCCTCTCGTGGCGCGGTGGGTGGTGGTTCCGGGAGGGAGTCCCGGTGGATGGGGACCACCGTATACATAGCGTGTTTCATTGGTGTGAAATCTTGAGAAACACGGTAGGGCAGCAGGATCGGGGCGTGGTTCACGGATCCGAAACACGAAGGAAGTGAGTGTGAAACACGCTCTGGATACAACTCTCCCCATGACCACCCGTCGTCAGTTGCTGACCGGCGCGCTCCTCGGCGCGTCGGCGACCGCCCTCGCGGCCTGTTCCGGGGGCACGTCCCGCGCCGGGTCCGCCGCCGCGTCGGGGCGCACACCCCTGTCCGTGGTGCTCGGGTGGTACCCCACTCCCGAGAGCGGCGGTTGGTTCGCCGCACAGGAGGAAGGCCGGTTCACCGATGCCGGCCTCGACGTCACGCTCCAGCCCGGTGGTCCGCAGGTCTCCGGCGTGCAGCTGGTCGCCGCCGGTCGCGCCGACGTGGGCATCGCCTCCGCCGAGGACGTCGTGCGCTCCCGCTCGCAGGGGATCCCCGTCGTCGCCGTCGCAGCGCTCTACCAGCGCAACCCCGTGGGCGTGATGGTCCACGCCGACCAGGGCGCCACGTCGATCGACGACCTCCTCGACCGCACCTGGGTCGTCCAGACCGGTGCCCTCGGTCACGCCTGGGTGGAACGCGTGAAGGGCGTGACGCTGAAGACCCGGGTGTACTCCGGGTCGATCGCCGAGTTCCTCCACGACCCCGCGCTCGTGCAGCAGGGGTGGCCCACGAACGAGGCGTTCACCGCTCAGCAGGCCGGCGTCCCCGTCACGTTCTTCAGCTACGCGGACACCGGGTACGACCCCTACAACGACGTCGTCTTCGTCCGTGAGGACACCCTGCAGGACCGCCGCGAGGACGTTCGCGCGTTCCTGCAGGCGGGGTTGACGGGGTGGAGCGGGTACCTGTCGGACACCGCCGTCGCCGAACGCGCCAACGCGGCGATCCGCCGGGAGAACACCGAGCTCGACGAGGACGCGCTGTGGTTCGCGTGGGACCGGCAGCGCGAGTTCCTCGTCGCTGGGGACGGCGCCACCACGGGCCTGGGCGCCATGACGTCGCAGCGCTGGAGCGACCTCGTCCAGGCCATGGACGACCTCGGCGGGTTGCAGGGCGACGTCGACGCCGCGCAGGTGTTCACGACCGACCTGCTCCCGACCGTCCCCGCGCCGGCGAGCCTGCCCCCCGCCCCCTGACCCGACCCGAGACGTGCCCTCCCCGGAAGGACCCCCGTGACCGTCGAACGCCTCCTGCACCACCTGACGACGGTGGACGTGGCCGCCCTGCCCAAGGACCGGGGTGTGGTCGTCCAGCCGATCGGCGCCGTCGAGCAGCACGGTCCGCACCTGCCCGTCGTCACCGACGCCCTCGTGGCCGAGCGCATCGCTCGCGGGGCGGTGGCGCGGTTGCCCGACGACGCCCCCGTCTGGGTGCTGCCGACGCTGCACTACGGCAAGTCCACCGAGCACCTCGGCCGCGCCGGAACCGTGTCCCTCTCCACGCGCACCCTCCTGTCGGTGTGCGAGGACGTCGGCCGTTCCGTCGCCGCGTCGGGGTTCCGCCGGCTCGTCTTCGTCAACGGTCACGGCGGGAACCCCTCCACGCTCGACACCGTCGCCCGCGACGTCCGCGTCGAGACCGGGTTGCAGGTGTTCCCGGTCACCACCGGACGGCTCGGGCTACCGGCCGACCTCGACCTGCCCGACGCCGAGTTCTCCGTCCACGGTGGGCACGTCGAGACCTCCCTGCTCCTGGCGCTGGAACCCTCGCTCGTCCGGCTGGACCGCGCGGTCGAGGGTGGCCGGGCCGTCGCCGACCTCTACCGGGACAAGCGGCACCTCTCCCTCGAGGGCGTCGTCCCGACGGCCTGGGTGACGGACGACCTGTCCGCCAACGGCGTCATCGGCGACCCGGTGCACGCCTCGGCGGAGGTCGGCCACCGCGTCCGCGAGGCGTGGGAGTCGCGACTCGCGCAGGCTCTGCTGGAGATCGTCGGCTTCGAGTTCCCCGGTACGGTGTGACGTGCCCGCACCCACCAAGAAGCGCAGTCTGGCCGCGCTCGTCACCGACCAGCTCCGCGCGGACATCGTCGGCGGGACCTACGCCCCGGGCGAGCGCCTCGTCGAGGAACGGCTGTCGCAGGTCTACGCGGTCTCGCGCATCCCCGTCCGGGAGGCGCTGAAGGTCCTCGAGAGCGAGGGCCTCGTCACGACTACCGCGTCCAGGGCCCGCATCGTCACGCGCCTGTCGCGCGAGGAGATGAGCGAGATCGCGCCGTTGCGGCGGCTGGTGGAGGGCATGGCCGCCGAACGGGCGGCCCAGTCGCTCAGCGAGGAGTCGCGGGCCGCGCTGCAGTCGCTCGTCCACCGCGGCCAACGGGCCCTCGCGGCCGACGACGGCGCGACGTTGCGCGACGTCAACGCCGAGATCCACAAGGCGGTCGTGCTCGCCAGCGGCAGTGCGACGCTCTTCGCGGTGCACCAGCCGCTGTTGGCCCGCACGAGCTGGAGCAACCGCTCGCTGCTGCACGGCGACCGCAACGACACCTGGCGCGAGCACGTGCAGATCGTCGCCGCCATCTGCGACGGGGACGCCGCGCGCGCCCGCCGCCTCATCGAGGACCACATCGACCAGTGGCTGACGGCGGCCCAGCTGACCGAGGACCCGGCGCCCGCCGCCGGGGTCGACGACGAGGAGGCCTCGTGACCACCACGCCCACCGTCACCGGTACCGACCGGCGGGAGGTCAGGGACCGCTGGACCCTGCGGCCCGGGCACGTCGACCTGCGGCGTCCGGACGTCCCGCCCCGCGCGGTGACCGTCGGTGCCCTGCCGCAGGACCTGACCCTCGACCTGACCCGCACGGCGGTCGTCGTCGTGGACCTGCAGAACGACTTCTGCCACCCCGACGGCTGGCTCGCCTCGATCGGCGTCGACGTCTCGGGTGCCGGCGCCCCGGTCGCACCGCTGCTGGAGACGTTGCCGCCGCTGCGCGCGGCCGGTGCGGGCGTGGTCTGGCTCAACTGGGGCAACCGCCCCGACCGCGCCAACCTGCCGCCCGGCGTCCGGCACGTCTACGACCCCGACGGGGAGTCCACCGGCATCGGTGACGCGCTGCCGAACGGGTCGGCCGTCCTCACCGAGGGCAGCTGGTCGGCCCGGCTCGTCGACGGGCTCGTCCCCGCGCCCGAGGACGTCGTCGTCTCCAAGTACCGCATGAGCGGGTTCCCCGACACGCCGCTGGACTCCGTGCTGCGCCGGATGCGCGTCGACACGCTCCTGTTCGCGGGGGTGAACACCGACCAGTGCGTGCTCGCGACCCTCACCGACGCCGCCGGTCTCGGCTACGACGTCGTCCTCGTCGAGGACCTCTGCGCCACGACCTCCCCGCAGTTCTGCACCGACGCCACCCTCTACAACGTCCGCCAGGTCTTCGGGTTCACGACGACGTCCGCGCAGCTGCGCGCGGCGCTCGCCGCGTCCTGACCGGACCCCCGCACCCCCCACCACCCGTCCAGCAGGAGGCTCCCCGTGTCCACCGCCCCGATCGTCAAGGACCTCGCGTCCATCACGCCCCACTTCATCGGCGAGAACCGGACGGTGAAGCTCGCCGTCCTCGCCGGCCCCGCGGACGGCTCCGGCACGACCGTCGTCTTCGAGGTCTGGGAACCGGGTGGGTCCCAGCCGGACAACAGCCACGAGGAGTCGACGGAGACCTTCGTCGTCCTGCAGGGCAGCGCGACCGCCTACTCCGACGAGCACGTCGCCGAGCTGGTGCCCGGCAACGTCATCGTGCTGCCCGAGGGCTCGGTGCACCACATCGTGAACACCTCCACGACCGAGCGCCTCTACACGCTGACGGTCATGGCCAACGACGGCGGGTTCTCCGACCTCATCACGACCGGGCCGGCCGCGGAGTTCGACGCCGCGGACTTCGCCGTCCTGACGGGAGTCCTGGTCTGAGCCGGGAAGGGAGTTCCGACGTGCCGCAGGACCTGCCCCTCGCGGGTGAGGAGGAGGGGCTGCTCACGGCGTTCGGTCGCTACGAGCGGGCCCTCATGGCCGACGACCTCGCCGAGCTCGACGCCCTCTTCGCCCCCGGCCACGCGACCCTGCGCGCCGACGGCGCCACCGCGCTCGTCGGAGCCGACCACATCGCCGCCTACCGGGCCGCGCGTGGCGGTGCGCCGCAGCGCTGGCTGCGGCGCGTGCACGTGCGGTGGATCGGGCCGGGCGACGCGTACGTCGTCGCCGAGACCGACCGCGTCGCCGGGGCCGGACTGCAGACGCAGTGGTGGCACCGCGACGAGGAGGGCTGGCGGGTGCGCGCGGCGCACGTCTCCGGCGGGCCCGTCGCCGGCCCCGACCCCTCGGCGGCGGCGGATCCCGCGACCTGGCGGCTGCGCGGGGAACCCCTCGTCGCCGGGGCGGGGTCGGGACCGCTGCACGGCCTGCGCGTCGCGGTGAAGGACCTCGTCGCCGTCGCCGGCCAGCGCGTCGGTGGGGGAGTGCCCGCCTGGCTCGCTCAGGCGCCGCTCGAGGAGGCCCACGCGCCGGCGCTGCAGCGCCTGCTGGACGCGGGCGCCGACGTCGCGGGCATCGCCCAGACCGACGAGTTCGCCTTCTCCCTCATGGGGGTCAACGAGCACAGCGGGACGCCCGTCAACGCCCGCGCCCCCGGACGCGTCCCGGGCGGGTCGAGCTCGGGGTCGGCCGCGGCCGTCGCGGCCGGGACCGCCGACCTGGGCCTGGGCACCGACACCGCCGGGTCGCTGCGCGTCCCCGGGTCCTACTGCGGGCTGTACGCCTGGCGGCCCACCCACGGCGCGGTCCCGAGCGAGGGGGTGATGCCGTTGGCGGAGGACTTCGACTCCGTCGGGCTGCTCGCCCGCGACGGGGCCACGCTCCGGCGGGCCGGTCACGTCCTGCTCGGCGCCGACCCGGGGACCCCGGTGGGGCGGCCGGAGGCGCTGCTGCGCAGCCGGACCCTCTCCGAGCTGGCGTCCCCCGAGACGGCGCTCGCGGTCGAGGCGGCGCTGACGGCCCTGTCGGTGGCGACGGGACTGCCCGTCGTGGACGTCGACGTGCCCGCCGACGCCCCGGCGCGGTGGACGGCGGCGTTCCGCACGGTCCAGGCCGCGCAGGCCTGGTCCCACCACGGACCGTTCCTGCAGGCCCACCCCGACGCGGTCTCGCCCTCGGTGGCGGCCCGCTTCCGCGCGGGGGAGGCCGTCGACGCCCCGGCCGTGGCGGCCGCGCGCGAGGTGATCGCGAGCACCCGGGCGTGGCTCGACGTCGTCCTGGCGCAGGGCTGGCTGTGCCTGCCGAGCACGAGCACCCCGGCCCTGCTGCGCGAGGCCGGACCGGACGGCTTCGAGGCCGCCCGCGCGGGCACGCTGCAGCTCACGACGCTGGCCTCGCAGTGCGGTGTCCCGGCCCTCGGGCTGCCGTGGGGACGGGTCGGGGAGCTGCCCGTCGGGCTGTGCGTCCTCGCGCCGCGGGGGGCCGACGCCGACCTGCTCGCTCTGCTGGAGGCGCTGGGCCCGGCCTGACGTCAGTCGCCCGCGGGCTGGGGCTCCTCCTCGGGGTGGCGGACCCGGCGCTTGCGCTTGTTCGAGGCCTCCGCCTGCGGGTTCTCCGGTTCGTCCGGGACGAGCTCGTGGTGCACGTAGCGCAGGATCACGGTGATGATCGCGGTGACGGGCACCGCGAGGAACGCACCCGTGATGCCGAACAGCGTGCCGCCGATCGTCACCGACCCGATGACGACGGCCGGGTGCAGGGCGAGGGACTTGCCGACGAGCAGCGGCTGCAGGACGTTGCCCTCGAGCTGCTGGACGAGCAGGACGATCCCCAGCACGACGAGCGCCTGGACCCAGCCCAGCGTCACGAGCGCCACGAGGACCGCCAGGACCCCGGTCACGACGGCCCCGACGATGGGGATGAAGGCGGCGAAGAAGATCGCCACGGCCAACGGGAGGGCGAACGGCACGCCCACGATGGCCATCCCGACGCCGATGAAGACGGCGTCGACGAGCGCCACCGCGGCCTGGGACAGGATGTAGCCGCGCACGGCGGCCCAGACCCGGGAGCCGAGCGCCGTGGTGTGCCGGTGCGCCTCGGCGCTGAGCCAGCGCCGCGACCACGGCAGCAGCCGGTCCCCGTCGGACAGGCAGAAGAACGTCAGGACCAGCACGAGCAGGAACGTCACGACCCCGGAGCCGATGGTCGCGCCGACCGTCCCGACCCCGCCCACGACGCTGAGGGCGATGGACTGGGCGTTCGTCTGCAGTTCGGCGATGCCCTGGTTGACGAGGTTGCCGATCTGGTCGTCGCCGAGGTCCAACGGTGGGCCGGTCACCCACTGCTGCACCTGCGCCAGGCCCTCGACGGCGGAGTCGGCGACCTCACCGGACTGGTTGGCGACGTTCGGGATGAGGGCGGCGAAGATGCCGACGACCACTGCGACGAGGAGCAGGATCGCGACGAGCGCCGCCAGGGCCCGCGGCAGCACCGCCCGCAGGACGTGCGCGAGCGGCCAGAGGATCGCGCTCAGCAGGATCGCCAGCAGCAGCGGCAGCAGGAGCGACCAGCTCTTGCCGAGCAGCCAGATGGCCGCGGCAACGCCTAGACCCAGCACGAGCAGGCGCAACGACCACCGCGAGGCCTCCGTCACACCGCGCGCGACGACTCCCGTCGCGGGTTCGCGAGGGGTGGGCGCGGGGGCGGGGGGTGGGGCGTCCTGCTGATCACTCACCCCCGGATGCTCTCAGGTGGCACCCTCCTCGGCACTCGGCGGCGCACAGGGAACTCCTTGCAGGTTCCGCCGGCGTGTGCTTACCATCAGTAAGTTACTGGTGGTAAGCGGGAGGGACCCATGACGACGCGACCACGGCTCAGCCGCGCCGAGCGGCACGAGCAGCTCGTGGCGACGGCGCGGACGCTCATCCGTGAAGCCGGCACCGACGACTTCACCCTCGGCCGCGTCGCCGAGCGCGCCGGCGTCACCAAACCCCTCGTCTACGACCACTTCGGTGACCGTGCCGGCGTCCTGGCCGAGCTGTACCGCGCCTTCGAGGCCCGGCAGCACGCGGCGTTGGCCACCGCCCTGACCCGCGCCCGCCCGCAGCTGGACGCCGTCGCGGCGCTCGTGGCCGGGGCCTACGTGGACTGCTGCCTCGCCGAAGGGCGCGAGCTGTCCGACGTCGTCGCGGCCCTCGCCGGGTCCAGTGCGCTGACGGCGGTCCGACGGGAGGCCGAGGAGGACTACCTGGCGGCGTGCCGTGCGGCGCTCGCCCCGTTCGGCACCCTCGACGCGGCCGCCGTCCGGGCCGTCGTGGGGGCCGGGGACGCGCTCGTGCGCGCCGTCCTGGACGGGACGACGGAGGAGGACGACGCCCGCCGGACCCTCTCCCGGGTCCTGCTCGCCGTCACCCGGCCCCACGCCCGCACGACCCCGGAGGAGACCCCGTGACCACCGCCCTGTGGGTCAACGCCCACCCCCGCACCGCCTCGCTCAACGGCCGGCTGACCGCCGCCGGGGTCCAGGCCCTGTCGTCCCGCGGGGACGTGCTGAGGTCGGACCTGTACGCCCAGGACTTCGACCCCGTCCTGCGCGAGCGCGACCTCGGTGACCTCGCCGGGACGCCGGGCACCCTCGCCGAGCAGCTGGGCGAGGCCCACGCCCGGGGGCAGCTGCCCGCCGACGTGCGCGCGGAACAGGCCAAGCTCGCGGCCGCCGAGCTGCTCGTCCTGCAGTTCCCGCTGTGGTGGTACGGCCCGCCCGCCGTCCTCAAGGGCTGGTTCGACCGGGTGTTCACGGCCGGGTTCGCTCTCGGGGACGTCGACCCGTCGACGGGCCTGCCGCTGCGCTACGGCGACGGCGGGCTCACGGGCCGGCGGGCACTGCTCGTGGTGACGGCGGGGGAGGACGCCCGCTCGATCGGCCCGCGCGGGATCAGCGGGGACCTGGAGAGCCTGCTGTTCCCCCTCACCCACGGGACGCTCTGGTACGTGGGGATCGAGACCCTCGGGCTGCACGTCGTCCACGACGCGGACGGCCTGGACGCGGACGGCGTGCAGCACGAGGTCGACCGGTTGCGCCGGCGGTTGGACGGGATCGCGGACGAACCCGCGCGGCCGTTCCGGCGGCTGCGCGACGGGGACTACCCGGCCCGCGCCCTGCGGCCCGACCTCGCCCCCGGGCGGACCGACCTCGCGATCCACCGCGCGGCCGGCTGACGCCCGGCCTCAGTGCCCCCGGTCGATCCACTCCTGCAGGTGCGGGGCCTCGTCACCGATCGTCGTGTCGTCGCCGTGCCCGGTGTGCGCGCGGGTGTCGGCGGGCAGTTCCAGCAGCACCGTCCGGATCGACTCCACGATCGTGGCGAAGTCCGAGAACGACCGGCCCGTCGCGCCCGGGCCACCGGCGAACAGGGTGTCGCCGGTGAAGACGGTCGCCAGGTCCGGGGCGTACAGGCTCACCGCGCCGGGCGTGTGCCCGGGGGTGTGCAGCACGTGCAGGTCGGTCCCGGCGACCGAGACGACCTGGCCGTGGGCCAGGTCCGTCGTCGGAACGTCGGGGTGCGTCAGCTCCCACACGGGCCGGTCGGCCGGGTGCAGCAGCACCGGCACCTGGTGCTCGGGCGTGGAGAACCGCTGGGCCAGTGCGGGTGCCTGTCGGACGTGGTCGTCGTGGGCGTGCGTGCACACGACGGCCAGCAGCCGCCGGTCACCGATCGCCGCGGCGATCGCCTCGACGTCGTGCGGGGCGTCCAGGACGACGACCTGCTCGTCGTCGCCGAGGAGCCAGACGTTGTTGTCGACGTCGAACGTCTGCCCGTCCAGGGAGAAGGTCCCGGACGTGACGAGGTGCTCGACCCGGGCGCTCAGAAGACCACCACCGAACGCAGCACGTCGCCGCTCTTCATGGTGGCGAACGCCTCCTCGACGTCCTCCAGACCGATCCGCTCGGACACGAACGCGTCCAGCGGCAACCGGCCCGCGGCGTGCAGTTCCAGCAGCTGCGGGAAGTCCCGCTCGGGCAGGCAGTCCCCGTACCAGGAGGACTTCAGGGCCCCACCGCGGCCGAAGACGTCCAGCAGCGGCACCTCCAGCGTCATCTCCGGCGTGGGGACGCCGACCAGGACGACGGTGCCGGCCAGGTCGCGGCCGTAGAACGCCTGCCGCCACGTCTCGGGCCGCCCCACGGCGTCGATGACGACGTCGGCGCCGAAGGAGTCGGTCAGCTCGGCGATGGCCGCGACGACCCCGGCCTCGTCCAGACCGCGGGAGTTGACGGTGTGGGTGGCCCCGAGCTGCGTGGCCCAGGCGAGCTTCTTGTCGTCGAGGTCGATCGCGATGACGCGGCGGGCCCCGGCCAGCACGGCCCCGGCCACGGCCGCGCACCCGACGCCGCCGCAGCCGATGACGGCGACGGTGTCGCCGCGCTGGACCGGGGCGGTGTTCACCGCGGCGCCGATGCCCGCCATGACCCCGCAGCCCAGGAGCCCGGCGACCGCCGGGTCCCAGCTGTCGCCGAGGACGGAGGTGTCGACCTTCGTCGCCTGGCCCGCGGCGACGAGCGTCTTGGGGGTGAAGGCGCCGATGCCCAGCGCCGGGGACAGCGGGGTGCCGTCGGTCAGCGTCATGGACTGCGTGGCGTTGTGGGTCGCGAAGCAGTACTGCGGCCGGCCCCGCTTGCAGGCCCGGCACTGCCCGCACACGGCGCGCCAGTTCAGGACGACGGGGTCGCCCACGGCGAGGTTCGTGACGCCGTCCCCGACGGCGGAGACGGTGCCGGCGGCCTCGTGGCCCAGGAGGAAGGGGTAGTCGTCGTTGATGCCGCCCTCGCGGTAGTGCAGGTCGGTGTGGCAGACGCCGCAGGCGGCGACGTCGACGACGACCTCCCCGGCGACGGGTTCGGGGACGAGGATGTCGACGGTCTCGACGGGGGCGCCCTTGGTGCGGGAGATGACTGCGGGAACGGTCCAGGCCATGGTCGCGACCCTAGCGATGCCCTCGGACACGGGTCGAGATCACCGGCGGACGAGGACGCCCGGGGGACCGCCGGCCGCCGGTAGCCTGGAGCCCGTGACCCTCCACCTGCACGACAGCGCCGCCGGCGCGGTGCGCGAGTTCGCGCCGCTCGTCCCCGGGCAGGTCGGCATCTACGTCTGCGGCGCCACGCCGCAGGGGTCGCCCCACCTCGGTCACGTCCGCGCTCAGGTCGTCTTCGACGTCCTGCGCCGCTGGCTCGAACGCTCGGGCCTGCGCGTCACGACCGTCCGCAACGTCACCGACATCGACGACAAGATCCTCGCCAAGGCCGCCGAGGCCGGGGACGAGTGGTGGGCGCACGCCTACCGCTACGAACGCGAGTTCTCCGCCGCCTACGACGCCCTCGGCGTGCTGCCGGCGACGGTCGAACCGCGCGCCACCGGCCACGTCCCGGAGATGGTCGAGCTCATCGGGCGGCTCGTGCAGCGGGGCCACGCGTACGCCGCCGAGGACGGGTCGGGCGACGTCTACTTCGACGTGCGGTCCTGGCCCGCCTACGGCGAGCTGACCCACCAGCGCCTCGACGACATGGAACCGGCCACCGACGCCGACCCGCGCGGCAAGCGCGACCCCCGCGACTTCGCCCTCTGGAAGGGCGCCAAACCCGGCGAGCCGGCGACGGCGTCCTGGGACACCCCGTGGGGACGCGGCCGCCCGGGCTGGCACCTGGAGTGCTCGGCGATGGCCGGCCGCTACCTCGGCCCGCGGTTCGACATCCACGGCGGCGGCCTGGACCTGCGGTTCCCGCACCACGAGAACGAGCAGGCCCAGTCGCGGGCGGCGGGGGACGACTTCGCGAACTTCTGGCTGCACAACTACTTCGTGACGATGTCCGGCGAGAAGATGAGCAAGTCGCTCGGCAACGTCCTGGGGATCCCGCACCTGCTGCGCAGCCACCGCGCCGTCGTCCTGCGCTACTACCTCGTCTCCGGGCACTACCGCACGCACCTGGAGTGGTCGGAGACGTCGCTGCAGGAGTCCGAGGCCGCCTACTCGCGCCTGGAGGGTTTCGTCCGGCGGGCGGCCGAGCGCCTCGGGACGCCGGGGGAGTCGGGCCGGGTGGCGCCCGCCTTCGCCGCGGCGATGGACGACGACCTGGCCACACCGGCCGCGCTCGCCGTCCTGCACGACACCGTGCGGGCGGGGAACTCGGCCCTGACGGCCGGGGACGACGCGGCGCTGCGGACGGCGCTGGAGCACGTGCGGGCCGGGCTCGACGTGCTCGGCCTGGACCCGTTCGCCCACCCGTGGGTGGAGCAGTCCGGCGGCGCGGACGGGGCGCGGGAGGCGCTGGACGTCCTCGTGCGCTCACGGCTGGACGAGAGGGCGGCCGCCCGCGCCGCCCGGGACTTCGCGACCGCCGACGCGGTGCGCGACTCCCTCAAGAACGCGGGCATCGTGATCGAGGACACCCCCACCGGTGCACGGTGGGTTCTGGAAGGTGAGCAGTAGTGGCAGGCAACAGCCAGCGTCGCGGCGCGGTCAGCAAGGGCAAGAAGGGCCCCACGGGGGGCAGCGGTGGCAAGAACCGCCGGTCCCTGGAGGGCAAGGGCCCGACGCCGAAGGCGAGCGAGCGCCCGTACCACCCCGCGGCCAAGGCGGCGAAGAAGGCCGCCCACCGCGCGGTCACGACGAACGCCCGGCCGGGTGGCCGTCCCCCCGTGCGCCGCAAGTCGACCGGTGAGACCGAGTGGATCGCGGGCCGGAACTCGATCGTCGAGGCGCTGCGCGCGGAACTGCCCATCACGGGCATCTACGTCGCCTCGCGCATCGAGACCGACGACCGCGTCCGGGAGATCCTCGCGGCGGCCGGCAACCGGGGGATCCCGCTGCTGGAGGCGTCCCGGCAGGACCTCGACCGGTTCACCGAGAACGCCGTCCACCAGGGCGTCGCGGCGACCGTCCCGCCGTACGCCTACAAGCACCCGATGGACCTGCTCGACGCCGCGTCCGACTCCGGCCGCCCGGCCCTGGTCGTCGCGCTCGACGGGGTGACCGACCCCCGCAACCTCGGGGCCGTCGTCCGCTCCGTCGCGGCCTTCGGCGGGAACGGCGTCGTCGTGCCCGAGCGGCGCGCGGCGGGCATGACGGCCTCGGCGTGGAAGACCTCGGCCGGTGCCGCGGCCCGGGTCCCCGTGGCCCGCGCGACCAACCTCGTGCGCGCGATCGAGGAGTACCAGAAGGCGGGGCTGTTCGTCGTCGGCCTCGACGCCGACGGCGACGTCGACCTGCCCGACCTGCGGCTGGCCGACGGACCGCTCGTCGTCGTCGTGGGCGCCGAGGGTGCGGGGTTGTCTCGGCTGGTCCGGGAGAAGTGCGACCAGGTCGTCAGCATCCCGATGGCCGCGGCCGTGGAGTCCCTCAACGCCGGGGTCGCAGCCGGCATCGCGCTCTACGAGGTCTCGCGCCACCGGTGAGCCTGGACGTCTTCCTGACCCGGTTCGCGGGCGGCGCGGAGGTCCCGCTGGACCTGTCCGCCGCCCGCGCCGTGGTCGAACCGCTCGCGGCCGACCGCGACCCCGAGCACCTCTTCGTGCGCGTGGAGACACCGGACGGGTCGGCCGACCTGTACGGCTACGGCGACCCGCTCGACGCGCTCATGGTCGACCTCGACGGCGACGACGGGGTCCGGCGCTTCCTGCTGGACCTGGCCCGCGCCACCGGGGCCACGCTCGCGACGACCGCGGGGGCGCTCGCCGTGCCCGACGCGACGCTGCTCGAGGACCTGCCCGAGGAGTCGCGGGCCGGCGCCGTCGTCGTCGCGGACCTCGAGGAGCTGGCGGAGTTCCTCCGCTCCTGAGGGGGCGCCGTTGACCCCGCTCGTGAGCGACTCCTATCGTTCCGGGTGTCGATCGCGCAGAATCGCTCACAGGGACCGGTCCACCGCGCTCGACGGACCCGTCCGACGCCCCAGGAGCCGACGTGACCCCCCGCTTCCCCGACGGTGAGCTCGACGGCCTGCGCGCCCGCGGCGCCGTCCACACGGCGACGGAGGTCGCCCAGCAGCCCGCGCTCTGGCGGGAGGTCGCCGACCTCGTGGCGGCCGACGACGCCGCGCGGGCGTGGCTCGCGCCGCTGCTCGCCCGGGACGACGTCCGCGTCGTGCTCACCGGGGCCGGCACGTCGGCGTTCGTGGGGCTGGTCCTGGCCCCCGCCCTCACCCGGCTGCTCGGGCGCCCGGTCGAGGCGCTCGCGACGACCGACCTCGTCGCGGACCCGCGCGGAGCCCTCCTCACCGACCGCCCCACGCTGCTCGTGTCCTTCGCCCGGTCCGGGGACAGCCCCGAGAGCGTCGCCGCGACGCAGGTCGCGGACGCCGCGGTGGCCGAGGTCCACCACCTCGTCGTCACCTGCAACGCCGGGGGCCGCCTCGCCACCGCCCACACCGGGCGCGCGCGCTCGCACGTCGTGACCCTGCCGCCCGCGACGAACGACCGCGGGTTCGCCATGACGTCGAGCTTCACGTCGATGCTGCTCGCGGCGCGCCTCCTCCTCGCCCCGGCGGCGAGCGTGCCGGTGCCGGCCCTCGCCGAGGCGGCCGAGGCGGCCCTGCGCACGGCCGACGACCTCGCCGCCGTCGCGGCCCGCGGTCACGACCGCGTCGTCCTGCTGGGCAGCGGTCCGCTGGAAGGCCTGGCCCGGGAGGCCTCGCTGAAGCTCCTCGAACTCACGGCCGGTGCGGTCGTCGGGCTGCACGACACGTCCCTGGGGTTCCGCCACGGCCCGAAGTCCTTCCTGCGGCCCGGGACCCTCGCGGTCGTCTTCCGCTCCGGGGACCCGTACACGCAGCGCTACGACGACGACATCGTCGCCGAGCTGCGGGCCGCGCTGGGCGAGCGGGACGTGCTCGTCGTCGACCCGGGGCTCCCCGACGGCGTGCCGGACGACCTGCGGGCCCTGCCCGCCGCGGTCACCGCCCAGCTCCTCGCACTGCGGTTCGCCCTCGCCGGTCCCGGCACCCCCGACGACCCGTTCCCCGACGGGGAGGTGAACAGGGTCGTGCAGGGGGTCACCGTCCACCCGTGGCAGCCGTGAACGCCGCCGGGGGTCCCACGCAGCCCGCCGTGTTCCTCGGCGTCGACGGCGGTGGCACCAAGACGGCGCTCTGCGTCCTGACGGAGCAGGGGGAGGTGCTCGCCGAACTCCTCGCCCCCAGCTGCTACCACCTCGAGGGCGACGGCACGACGGACGTGACGCGGGACGTGCTCGCCGCGGCCGTGGCGCGCGTGTGCGCCGAGGCGGGCACGGCCCCCGCGGCGGTGGAGTTCGCGTTCTTCGGGCTGCCGGCCTACGGCGAGGTGGCCTCGGACGTCCCCGTCCTCGACGCCCTCCCCGCCGACCTGCTGGGGCACGACCGCTACGCCGTGGACAACGACGTCGTCGCGGGGTGGGCCGGGTCCCTCGGCGGCGCCGACGGGATCGGGGTCGTCAGCGGAACGGGCTCCATCGCTTACGGCCGCAACGGGACGCGAACCGCCCGCGTGGGTGGCTGGGGCGAGGGGTTCGGCGACGAGGGGTCCGGGCACTGGCTCGGGCTGCGGGCCCTGCAGGAGTTCTCGCGGATGAGCGACGGCCGCCGGGCGCCGGGTCCGCTGCTCGACGTGCTCCGCGAGCACCTGTCCCTGCGCACCGACCTCGAGGTCGTCGACGTCGTCCTCAACCGCTGGCGCCGTTCCCGGCGCGAGGTCGCGGCCCTGTCGCGGCCGCTGGTCGAGGCCGCCCGGCGCGGGGACGCCGTCGCGGCGGGCGTGCTCGAGGAGGCCGCCGCAGAACTGGTGGCCCTCGTCGTCGCGGCCCGGACGCGCACGGGGTTCGCCGACGACGCGGTCGTCCCCGTCTCCCGGTCCGGCGGGGTCCTCGCCGTCCCGGAGGTGGCGGAGGGTTTCGCCCGGCGGTTGTCGGCGCTGGGCGGCTACGACGTGCGCACCCCCCGCTTCGAACCGTCCCGGGGGGCGGCGCTGCTGGCCGCGCGGCTGTCCGGCCGCCCGTTGGCGCCGCAGGCCCTGGAGCGGGTGGAACGCACGGCCGCCGAGGTGGTCGACGCGACGGGTGTCGTGGCAGGATGGAACCCCGCGGTCGTTCCGGGTTCAGGTATTTCAAAGTGAAACTATCTGGTACCCTGGGAGGATGACCGAGCAGAACCCCCGCTGGCTCACCTCCGACGAACGCCGGGTCTGGCTGCGGCTCAGCGCGCTCATGGAACTGCTCCCGGCTGCCCTCGACGCGCAGCTGCAGCGGGACGCCGACCTCACGAAGACGGCCTACCTGACGCTGGCGATGCTCTCGGAGGAACCCACCCGCAGCCTGCGCATGAGCGAACTCGGCGCGCGCTCCAACGCCAGCCCCTCGCGCATCTCCCACGTGGTGTCGCGGCTGGAGAAGGACGGCTGGGTGCGACGGGAGAAGAGCCCCTGCGACGGCCGCGGTCAGGTCGCGATCCTCACCGACGCCGGCTGGGACAAGGTGGTCGCCTCCGCGCCCGGTCACGTCGAGCGCGTGCGCCAGCTCGTGATGGACCCCCTCGACCCCGAGGACCTCGGTCGTCTCGACGCCGTCATGGTCAAGCTGCTCGACGTCCTCGACCCCGACGCGAAGTTCGCCGCGACCGCGCTGGCGCGGCAGGTCTGACAACCGAGAGGGCCCCGGGGAGCGTTCCCCGGGGCCCTCTCGCGTGCGGTGCGTCAGACGTGGTCGCGCCAGGAGTGCTCGGGTTCGTACCCGAGCAGCCGGCGGGCCTTGTCGATCGACAGCAGCGTCTCGTGCTCGGCGAGTTCCTTGCGGACCTCGACACCGGGGTAGACCTCGGCCATGAGGTCCGCCGAGGAGCGCGTCATCACCGTGTCGGCGTTCGCGACGATGCAGACCTCGACGCCCGGGCCCTTGCGCTGCAGCGCCTTGCGCACGGCCTGGGCGCCGTCGCGCGCGTCGATGTACCCCCACAGGTTCCACTTGCGCAGCAGCGGGTCGGCGTCGAAGGACGGGAACCGCGCGTAGTCCTCGACGTGCATGACGTTGGAGAAGCGCAGCCCCGTCATCGTCAGCTCCGGCTCCCACCGGCAGAAGTGGTGGGCCATCTCCTCCTCGAGCGACTTCACGAGGGAGTACGTCGACTCCGGACGGACCCGGTACTCCTCGTCCAGCGGCGCGTAGGGCGGGGGAGCGGCGTCGAACGGCAGCCCCAGGACGGTCTCGCTGGAGGCCCACACGACGTTGCGGATCCCGGCGGCGCGGGCCGCGTCGAAGACGTTCCACGACGCGGCGGAGTTGTTGCGGAACGTCGCGCCGTTCGGCGCCAGGCCCGGGGCCGGGATCGCCGCGAGGTGGACGACGCCGTCGAAGGGACCGCCGCGCTCCTCGATGCGGCCCGTGACCGCCTCGGTCACCTGGCCGTGGTCGGTGAGGTCGATGCGGACGAACTGGGCGTCGTCGGCGTCCGTCAGCCCCGGCGGGGGCGTCTGGTCCAGCGCGAGGACGGAGAAGCCGTGGTCGAGCAGGTCGCGCAGCACGATGCGGCCGAGCTTGCCGGCGGCCCCCGTCAGCACGACGCGGGGTTTCTCAGCAGACAACGGTGTCCTCCAGGGGTGGGGCGGAGTTCAGTGCGGATTCAGTACAGGTCCGGGTCGACGACCGGGATCTGCTGGGTGTCGACGCCGAGCACCGCCCGTTCGTCGGGCTTGTTCGGCAGGACGCCGACGACGTAGGAGTTCACGGCCTCCTCGAGGCCCACGTCGCGCGACGCCCGTTCGGACAGGTACCAGCGGTGCTCGAGCACCTCGTGGAACAGTTCAGCAGCCTCGACCTTCCCCCGCATCTCGCGGGGGACCGCGCGCTGCACGGGTTCGAAGACGTCGGCGACCCAGTCGTGCGCGACGATCTCCTCGTCCTCGCCCTGGCGGCCGTTCGCGGCCGTGTAGGAGTCGAGGTCGTTGAGCAGGCGCCGGGCCTGGTTCTCCTCGGCGTCCAGCCCCGTGAGCCGCAGGAGGCGACGGGAGTGGTGGCCGGCGTCGACGACCTTGGGTTCGATGCGGACCGTCGTGCCGTCGATGTCGGTCGTGATCGACAGTTCCCCGACGTCGAACCCCAGGTCGTTGAGGCGGCGGATGCGGGCCTCGACGCGCCAGCGGTCGCCGCGCTCGAACGACTCGGGTTCGGTGAGCTCGGCCCACAGCACGTGGTACCGGGAGACGATGCGGTCGGCGATGGCCAGGACCTCGTCCATGTCGGCCTCGAGGGCCTCGGAGGCGACGACGTCCATGAGTTCGCCCGCGATGTTCGTCCGGGCCAGGTCGACGTCGTACGCGCGCTGGCCGGGGGACAGCTCGTCGTAGAGCTCACCGGTCTCGGCGTCGACGAGGTACGCCGCGAAGGCCCCCGCGTCGCGCCGGAACAGGGTGTTGGACAGCGACACGTCGCCCCAGTAGAAGCCCGTCAGGTGCAGCTTCACGAGCAGCACGGCGAGGGCGTCCACGGCCCGCTTGGCCGTGTCCGGTCGCAACGTCTGGCTGTAGAGCGCCCGGTAGGGCAGGGAGTACTGCAGGTGCCGGGTGATGAGCACCGCGTTGAGCGGCTCCCCGTTGCGGTCCACCCGGCCGGTGATGACGGCGACGGGGGCGACCGAGGGCACCTCGAGCCGGTTCAGCAGCCGCAGCATCCGGTACTCGCGGTGCGCGATGGGCGCGTTGGTCTCCTTGACCGCCAGCACCCGGTTGCCGAGCTTGACGAACCGCACGATGTGCCGGGAGATCCCCCGGGGCAGCGCGGCGAGGTGCTCCTGCGGCCACTCCTCCAGCGGGACGTCCCACGGCAGGTCCAGCAGTTGGGGGTAGGGGCGGGCAGCGGTGATCTGCAGCGACGCCGCCGTCGAGGTGCTCACCCGACCATCCTCTCAGTCCCCGTCCCGCCCGGCCCATCCCCTAGGCCCAGCCCCTCGGTCCCGTCAGCACGCAGGGCCGCCACTCCGGAGCGGAGTGACGGCCCTGCGTGCCTACCGGGTCGTGCGTGGGGGCGTCAGCCGCCGATGCGCTCGCCGCTCGTCACGTCGAACAGGTGGACGTGGCCCTGCTTCGGGGTGAAGTGGACCGTCGCACCCTTCTCCGGAGGACGGCGGCCGTCGACGCGCGCGATGACCTGGTGGGACTCGCCACCGGGCTGCGCGAGCGAACCGTAGATGTAGGCGTCGGCGCCGAGCTCCTCGACGACCTCGACCTGGACGGGCAGACCCGAGGTGGACAGCTCGAGGTCCTCGGGGCGGACGCCCAGGGTGACCTTGTTGCCCGTGCCGGCGAGGAGCGAGCGCTCCACGGGGTGCACGGTGTCGCCGAACTTCAGGCCACCGTCGGTCGACTCCAGCGTCAGCAGGTTCATGGCGGGGGAGCCGATGAAGCCGGCGACGAAGACGTTGTTCGGGTGGTCGTACATGCGGCGGGGGGTGTCGACCTGCTGCAGCAGACCGTCCTTGAGGACCGCGACGCGGTCGCCCATCGTCATGGCCTCGACCTGGTCGTGGGTGACGTAGACGGTCGTGACGGCCAGGCGGCGCTGCAGGGACGCGATCTGCGTGCGGGTCTGGACGCGGAGCTTGGCGTCGAGGTTCGACAGCGGCTCGTCCATGAGGAAGACCTGCGGCTGGCGGACGATGGCGCGGCCCATGGCGACACGCTGACGCTGACCACCGGAGAGCGCCTTCGGCTTGCGGGTCAGGTACGCCTCGAGGTCGAGGATCTTCGCCGCCTCCTGCACGCGGCGCTTGATCTCGTCCTTCGGGGTGCCGGCGATCTTGAGCGCGAAGCCCATGTTGTCGGCGACGGTCATGTGCGGGTAGAGCGCGTAGTTCTGGAACACCATCGCGATGTCGCGGTCCTTCGGCGGGACCGTCGTGACGTCGCGGTCACCGATGAGGATGCGTCCACCGTTGACGTCCTCGAGACCGGCGAGCATGCGCAGGGAGGTGGACTTGCCGCAGCCCGAGGGGCCGACGAGGACGAGGAACTCGCCGTCCTCCACGTGCAGGTCCAGGGCGTCCACCGCGGGCTTGTCGCCGCCGGGGTAGATGCGCGTCGCCTTGTCGAACGTGACCGTAGCCATCGTCGCTGTCCTTCCACCGGCAGGTACGTGCCGGACGATCCGTTGTGGAATGGGTGTGTCTTCAGTTGTCCTGTGGTGCGCCCGTGTCGTCGACCACGGGCGCTGAGGGCGTCCGTGCACGGCGGTGTGCATCGCTGCACCGCGGGTCCGCAGATCATGCACGACGGAACCCGGCGGGGCAAGGGCTTGCCCGGGATGGGTCTGCCCCCCGGCGGTGTTGACGAGGGCAGGACGTCGCACGGTTGCGGCGTCCGGGGGACAGCCGCCGCCCTGGTCGTCGGCTCCCTCGAGCCTGGAGGACACTGAGGACCGTGGACCTGGAAGAGACCAAGCTGCCCGGCGTCGGGCTGCGGCACGACTTCACCACCGCGCGGGGCCGTCGCATCGGCGTGATCTCGACCCGCGGCGGTGAGCGCGAGCTGCTCGTGTACTCCCAGGACGACCCCGACGCCTGCCACGCCGTCGTCGACCTCGACGGCGACGAGGCCGAGGTGCTCGCCGAGCTGCTGGGCCAGCCCCGCGTCATCGAGCGCCTGGCGCGGCTGCGCGAGCAGATCGAGGGGCTGGCCACCGAGGGCATCTACCTCGAGGACTCCTCGCCCTACGTCGGCAAGACGCTCGGCGACGCCGCGATCCGCAGCCGCACGGGCGCCTCGGTCGTGGCCCTCGTGCGCAACGGCGAGGTCGTCCCGTCGCCCGCGCCGTCCCAGCGGTTCTCCTCCGGTGACAAGATCGTGGTCGTGGGCACCCAGGAAGGGGTCCGCGCGACCGCGGAGCTCCTGCACAACGGCTGAGGCCGGGGCGGGACAGCCGGTCGGAGCGCAGGGAGGGGAACGGGTCTGGAACAGGTGCACACCGCTGCTCTGCTCATCGAGCTCGGTGCGGTCATCTTCGGGCTCGGTCTCGTCGGTCGCCTCGCCGGCCGGCTGGGGATCTCCCCCGTGCCCCTGTACCTCCTGGCGGGCCTGGCCTTCGGCGCCGGTGGGGTCGTCCCGCTCAACGCCCCGGAGGGGTTCCTCGACGCCGCCTCCGAGATCGGCGTCGTCATGCTCCTGCTCATGCTGGGGCTGGAGTACTCCGCGGGCGACCTGCTGGGCAACCTGCGGCGGCAGGCGCCGGTCGGACTGCTCGACCTGCTGCTGAACGGGTTGCCCGGTGCGGCCTTCGGGCTGCTGCTGGGGTTCGGGCCCGTCGGCGCGCTGGCCATGTTCGGCATCACGGCCGTCAGCTCCTCGGGGATCGTCGCGAAGGTCCTGGCCGACCTGGGCCGCCTGGGGAACCGGGAGACGCCCGCGATCCTCGGCATCCTCGTCCTGGAGGACCTGGGGATGGCCGTCTACCTGCCGATCCTCACCGCGGTGCTCGCGGCCTCGGGGGTCTGGGAGGCGACGGGCTCGGTGCTCATCGCCCTGGCCTGCCTCGCGGTGGCGCTCGTCGTGGCGCTGCGCTGGGGGTCGGTCATCTCGAAGTTCGTCTCGGGCGGCTCGGGTGAGGTGACGCTGCTGCGCGTGCTGGGCCTCGCGTTGCTCGTCGCCGGGGTCGCCGAGCAGCTGCACGTCTCGGCCGCCGTGGGGGCCTTCCTCCTCGGCATCAGCCTCTCGGAGGACCTCGCGCCGGAGGCGCACCACCGGCTCGAACCGCTGCGCGACCTCTTCGCCGCCGTCTTCTTCGTCTCCTTCGGGTTGTCGACCGACCCCACCTCGCTGCCCCCGGTGCTGCTGCCGGCGCTGCTGCTCGTCGTCGTCGGCGTCGTGACCAAGCTCGTGACGGGGTGGGTGGCCGCGCGCCGCGCCGGCATCGCCGTGCCGGGCCGCATCCGCGCCGGCGCCGCGCTCATCCCCCGTGGGGAGTTCTCCATCGTCATCGCGGGGCTGGCGACGGCGGCCGGTGTCGACGCCCGGCTGGCCGCGCTCGCCGCGGCGTACGTGCTCGTCATGGCCGTCCTCGGACCCGTGCTGGCCCGCTTCGCCGACCCGTGGGCGCGCGCCTACGTGCGGCGGCAGCGGGAGCGTGCCGCGACCACCGCCCGCTGACCCTCCCCGCTCCCTGGAACGGCCGCCCGCACCCGCGGGCGGCCGTTCTGCGTGGGGGCGGTGAGGTCTCTGTGCACGGGACTGGGTGCCGCTGTGCCTTGACACTCCAAACATCTGACGAATACGGTCACAGCCAATCCCGCCCTGACGTACTCGACGAGGAGGCGCCGTGCTCACGCACGCGAACTTCGGCGGCGGCGAGCGTTGTGTCGATGCACAGCACGCCGCGGCCGAACTCAGTGGTCTGATGAATCGGTCGCGCTCGTGGCGCTGACCCCGTTGCGGCCCGGGAAGGTCGCGGACGCAGCCGGCACCAGCGTGCGGGGGCCGTCGGCGGCCCGCCGCAGCCTGCGACGGCACTGGCAGCTGTACCTCATGCTGGCGGTCCCGCTGCTGTGGTTCGTCGTCTTCAAGTACATCCCCATGGTCAACGCCGTCATCGCGTTCAAGCAGTACAACGTGGTCGACGGCATCTGGGGCAGCGACTGGGTCGGCCTGGCGAACTTCCAGCGCTTCTTCGACAACCCCGTCTTCGAGCGCATCGTCTCCAACACGTTCCTGCTGTCCGTCTACGCCGTGCTGGCTGGCTTCCCGATCCCGATCGTCCTCGCGCTGGCGATCAACGAGGTGCGGTTGCGGTTCTTCGCCAAGACCGTGCAGCTCGTCACCTACGCGCCGTTCTTCATCTCCACGGTGATCATCGTCTCGATGACGATCCTCATCCTGTCGCCGCGGATCGGCCTGGTCTCGGACGTCTTCGGCTTCTTCGGCGCGGACGACCCCAACATCCTCGGCGACCCCAACGCCTTCCGGCACATCTACGTCTGGACCGACGTGTGGCAGACGGCGGGCTACTCCGCCGTCATCTACCTCGCGGCGCTCGCGGGCATCGACCCGACGCTCTACGAGGCGGCCCGCGTCGACGGCGCGAACCGGCTGCAGAAGATCGTCAACGTCGACCTGCCGGGCATCGCGCCGACGGCGGTCATCATCCTCATCCTCGGTGTCGGCAACGTCATGTCGCTCGGGTTCGAGAAGGCGTTCCTCCTGCAGAACCCGCTCAACCTGTCGCAGTCGGAGGTCATCGCGACCTACACGTACAAGGTCGGGCTCATCAACGCCGACTTCAGCCTGGCCAGCGCCATCGGCCTGTTCAACTCCGTCATCAACCTGGTGCTGCTCCTCACGGTGAACCGGGTCGCCAAACGAGTCACGGGGAGTGGTCTGTGGTGAACGGGACGACGACGGAACCGCGGCGGCGGACCCGGGGACCGCAGCAGGTGCCTCGCGCCCGGCAGGTGAAGGACCCGGGCGTCGACAAGGTCTTCATGGTGGGCGTCTACGTCCTGCTGGTGACGGCGCTCGTCATCGTGCTCGTGCCGCTCGTCTACATCGTCGCGAGCTCCTTCAGCTCACCCGCCGCCGTCTCGGCGGGCCGGGTGTTCCTGTGGCCCGTCGAGCCGACCCTGCGCGGCTACGAGGTGGCGCTGTCCAACTCGGCGATCCTCAAGGGCTTCGCCAACTCGGTCTTCTACACGGTGGCCGGTGCCGCGATCAGCGTGACCCTCACGATCATGATCGCGTACCCGTTGTCGCGGCCGGGGCTGTGGGGTCGCACCGTCATCACGAAGTTCGTCGTCTTCACGATGCTCTTCGCCGGCGGGATCATCCCCACCTACCTCGTCGTGCAGGCGCTCGGGCTGCTCGACACCCGCGGCGCGCTGCTGCTGCCCCAGGCCATCGGGGTGTGGCAGGTCATCATCGCGATCGCGTTCCTGCGCTC
The DNA here is from genome assembly GCF_040702905.1 of Kineococcus sp. NPDC059986. Classification (NCBI taxonomy): domain Bacteria; kingdom Bacillati; phylum Actinomycetota; class Actinomycetes; order Kineosporiales; family Kineosporiaceae; genus Kineococcus; species Kineococcus sp. NPDC059986. The sequence goes on from NZ_JBFBND010000010.1 coordinate 66,212, forward strand.
CTCCATCCCCGAGGAGCTGCACGAGGCGGCCGCCATCGACGGGGCGAGCGACCTGCGGATCCTCTTCACCGTCGTCCTGCCGCTGGCCAAACCCCTCATCGCCGTCATCGCGCTCATGTACGGCATCGCCCAGTGGAACTCCTACTTCGACGCCCTGCTGTACCTGCGCGACCCCGACCTGGCGCCGCTGCAGATCGTCCTGCGCAACATCCTCGTGCTCAACACGTCCGGGGGCAGCACCGACGCCGCCGCGATGATGGAGCGCCAGCAGCTGGCGAACCTGCTCAAGTACTCGCTCATCGTCATCGCCACGGTGCCGCTGCTGCTCGTCTACCCGTTCGTGGCCCGCTACTTCACCAAGGGCATCCTCGTCGGCGCCGTCAAGGGCTGAACTCCCGCTCGACCCTCCCGTCCGCTCCGGTGACGCCGTCGTCGCCGCCCCTCGAAGGGATCCCCATGTCCAGTCCCAGCCGGTTCCGCTCCCGTGCCCGCACGCTCGCCGTCGGCCTCGCCGCCGTCACGCTGTTCGCCACCACCGCCTGCTCCGGTGGCGACGACCCGGGCGACGCGGACAACCTCTCGATCTTCGCCGCCCAGGGTCCCGACGTCGACCTGAAGACGAACTCCTTCTCGAAGGAGATGGAGGAGCTCTCCGGGTACACGTTCGACTGGCAGACCACGACGTACGACGGGACGACGGCCGCCGAGGCGCGCCGCATCCAGCTCGCCGGCGGGGACTACCCCGAGGTCTTCCTCATGATCCCGTGGGTGGACCAGTTCTCCCAGCAGGACCTGCTGCGCTACGGCCAGCAGGGCGTCCTGCAACCGCTGAACGACCTCATCGACCAGCACGCGCCGAACATCAAGCAGGCGTTCGCGGACTCCCCGGAGTTCAAGGCCCTGGCGACCGCCCCCGACGGCAAGATCTACGGCATGCCGCAGTGGAACGACTGCTTCCACTGCTCGTACCAGTCCAAGCTCTGGATCAACACCGAGTGGCTGCAGAAGCTGAACCTGCAGATGCCCACGACGACCGACGAGTTCTTCGACGTCATGATGGCCTTCAAGACGAAGGACCCGAACGGCAACGGCAAGGCCGACGAGATCCCGCTGACCTCCAGCGTCGACGACCTCCTGCTGCCGTACTTCGCCAACGCGTTCCTCTACGACCCGCAGGGCAGTGCGACCTACCCGTCGACCCTCACGCTGGAGGGCGGCAAGGTGACGCTGCAGGCGCAGCAGGACGCCTACCGCGACGCGCTGGCGTTCATGAACACGATGTACGCCGCGGGGTTGATCGACCCCGGCGCCTTCACCCAGAACCGCGACGCCTTGATCGCCAAGGGTGACAACGCGGAGGCTCCGCTCATCGGCGCCGCGACCGCCCTGCACTCCGGGATCTTCGTGACCACCTACCAGGACGACGGCCGTGACGAGGCCTACCAGGCGCTGGCGCCGCTGAAGGGCCCGAAGGGGGTCCAGTACGCGTCCTACAACCTGCCCAGCATGCCCGGCGCCACGTTCGCGCTGACCAACAAGGCCAGCGAGGAGGAGCAGGTCGCCGCGATCAAGGTGCTCGACCACATGTTCCCCCAGGACCAGCACCTGCGGGCCGAGTTCGGCATCGAGGGCAAGGACTGGTTCAAGCCCGAGCCCGGCGAGACCGCGCTCGACGAGACCCTCACTCCCATCGCCCGCATCCCCGAGACGGACCCCAACGTGAAGCCGGCCAACGACGGCTGGGGCGCACTGGCGCAATACAACGAGAACGCCGAGTTCCGCAACGCCCAGGTCCAGCCCGCGGACGGCTACGAGCGCATGCTCTTCGCGGCCAGCAAGCTGTACGAGCCGTACGTCCCGCAGGACCAGGTCTTCCCGTACTGGTCGGTGTGGGTGCCGCAGGAGGAGTCCGCGGAGGTCGCCGAGCTGACGACCAACATCGAGAACCTCGTGGCGCAGGCCAGCGCCGAGTTCATCACCGGCAGCCGCGACGTGGACGACGACGGCGCGTGGGCGTCCTACGTCGAGGAGTTGCAGTCGACGGGCCTGCCGCGGTACCTCGAGATCCAGCAGAAGGCGTACGACGCCTCCAAGTGAGGCGCGCCGTCCCACCACCCACCAGCCCCGGAGAGACATGACCCACCAGCCCGCCCCCCGGCACGTCTTGCGCTGCGACCGACCGGCGGCCCGGTTCGCCGATGCGTTCCTGCTGGGGGACGGGCGGTTGGGCGTCACCGTCGCCGGTGGTGCCGGGACCGAGACGTTCGACCTCAACGCCGACACCCTGTGGTCGGGAGGTCCGCTCGCACCCCGCACCGACGCGGGCGCCGCACACGTCCTGCCGGGCCTGCGGGCCGCGGTCGCCGCGGGGGACCACCACCGCGCCGACGAGCTCGCCCTGCAGCTGCACGCCGACGGCTACACCGAGTCCTACCAACCCGTCGGCCGGCTGTCCTGGGCCTTCGACGCGTCCGCGGGGGAGCCGGGGGAGTACGCGCGTGACCTCGACCTGGGGTCGGCGGTGGCCTCGACGCGGTACCGGCGTGCGGGGACGGAGCACCGGGTGGAGACCTTCGTCGCGCCGGGCTCCAGCGTCCTCGTCGCGACCACGGGCCGGGAGGGCGGGGACCTGCCCGCCGTCGAGTTCACCAGCCCGCACCCGCTGCCGGTGCAGCGCGTCGAGGAGGTCGAGGCCGGCACCCTGGTGCTGGCGGCCGGTCGCGTCCCGGCCACCGTCGTCCCGAACTACGTGCCGGACGACGACCCGGTCCGGTACGCGGACGACGAACCCGACGCCGACGGGACCGTCGCGCGCGGCGGCGGGTTCGCCGTCGCCGCGCTCGTGCACGGGGACCGGGACGGGACGGGAGACTCGGCGCGGTTGACCGCCACCGTCGTGACCGGGTTCCGGGGGTGGGACCGGCGTCCGTCGGCCGACCTCGAGGAGCTCCTGCGGCAGGCGCGGGAGCAGGTGCTCGCCGCCGCCGGCGAGAGCACCGCCGACCTGCGGGAGCGGACGACGGCCGAGCACCGGCGCTGGTTCGACCGCGTCGACCTCGACGTCACGGCCGCACCGGGTCACGAGGAGGACGTCGCCGTCGCGCAACGGGTCTTCGACCTGGGGCGGTACCTGCTCGTCGCCTCCTCCCGGCCCGGGACGCAGGCGGCGAACCTGCAGGGGATCTGGAACACGGACGTCCGGCCCGGCTGGAGCAGCAACTACACGACGAACATCAACGTCACCATGAACTACTGGGCGGCCGAGACGACCGGGGTGGCCGAGCTGCACACCCCGCTGTTCGACCTCGCCCGCGACCTCGCCGAGGCGGGCCGGGAGACGGCGCGGCTCGACTACGGCGCGCGCGGCGCGATCGTCCACCACAACACCGACGTGTGGCGGTTCTCCCGGGCGGTGCGGGGACGGACGTTCTGGTCGAACTGGCCCTCGGCGCTGCCGTGGCTGGCCGCGCACACCTACGACCACGTCGACTTCGGTTCCGCCGCCGACGGTTTCCTGGCGGAGGTGGCCCTGCCCGTGCACCGGGCCGCGGCCGCCGCCTCGCTCGACCTGCTCGTGGAGGACGCGGACGGACGGCTCGTCCCGAGCCCGTCGACGTCGCCGGAGAACTCGTTCCTGCTGCCCGACGGCTCGCAGGCCGCCGTGACGGCCGGGGCGACGATGGACCGGGAACTCACGCGTGAGGTGTGCACCCACTACCTCGACCTCCTCGCCCGGGCGGGACTGCCGGACGACGACCTCGCCGCGGAGGTGCGCGGGGTGCTGGGCCGGCTCGCCGAGCCGGCCGTCGTCGACGGGGTGCTGCAGGAGTGGGGACCGGGTCTGGAGTCGGCCGAACCGGGCCACCGGCACGTGTCGCACCTGTACGGGGTGTTCCCCGGGACGAGCACGACGCGTCGCCGGACGCCCGAGGAGCTCGCCGCCGCCCGCCGGTCGCTGGAGGGCCGGTTGAGCCACGGTGGCGGTCACACCGGGTGGAGCCGGTCGTGGGTCGTGGGGTTGTCGGCCCGGTTCGGGGACGGCGCCGCGGCGCAGGAGCACCTGCGGGTGCTCGTCGAGGACCTCATGTCGGACTCGCTCCTCGACCTGCACCCGCACAACGGCTGGCCGGGGAACGCGATCTTCCAGATCGACGGGAACTTCGGTGCCGTCGCCGGCATCGCTGAAACCCTGCTGCAGGGGCACGACGGGGCGCTCGACCTGCTCCCCGCCCTGCCCCCGGCCTGGGTCACGGGATCGGTGCGCGGGTTGCGGGCGCGCGGTGGGCACGTCGTCGACCTGCGGTGGGCGGACGGCGTGCTGACCGGCGGACGCGTCCTGGCGGGACGTGACGGGGAACTCGCCGTCCGCGTGCAGGGGGCGGACGTCACCGTGACCACGGCGGAGGGTGAACTCGTCGCGAAGGGCGCCGGCGAACTCGTGTGGGCGGCGGCCGCGGGGGTGGAGTACCTGCTGGAGGCGACACCGGCGCACTGACGTCCCGTGCTCGCGACCGGTACGTTCCGACCCGTCCACGCTCTGCGGAGGGGTCGGGACGTACCGGTCGCGCCGGCATGCCCCGCGTCTCGCGGGTCAGCGGGCGAGCCACCCCCCGTCGGCGGCGAGGACGACCCCGTGGACGTAGTCGGCGGCGGGGCTGGCCAGGAACACCACGGGGCCGGCGATGTCCTCCGGTGTCGCCCAGCGGCCGGCCGGGATCCGTTCCAGCAGAGCGCGGGAGCGGTCGGGGTCGGCGCGCAGGGCCGCGGTGTTGTCGGTCACGACGTACCCGGGGGCGACGGCGTTGACGTTCACCCCGCGGGGGGCCCACTCGTTGGCGAGCGCCCGGGTGAGACCCGCGATCGCGTGCTTGGAGGCCGTGTAGCCGGGGACGTTCACACCCCCCTGGAAGCTCAGCAGCGACGCCGTGAAGACGACCTTGCCGTGCCCGCGCTCGAGCATCGACGCCCCGACGCGCTGCGTCAGCGTGAACTGGCTCGTGAGGTTCACCTGCAACACGTGGTCGAAGTCGGCCTGCGGGTGGTCCGCGGCCGGGGTGCGGCGGATCGTCCCGGCGTTGTTCACCAGCACGTCCACGCCGCGGCCGGCGAGGTGGTCCCCGAGGTCGGCGACGGCACCCGCGTCGGCGAAGTCGCAGCCGAGCGCCTCGTACGTCCGGCCGCTCGCGCGCACCTCGTCGGCGACGTCGCCCTCCGGGGGGTTCGTCGCAACGCCGATGACGTCGGCGCCCGCGGCGGCGAGTGCCACCGCGCAGGCACGCCCGATGCCACGGCTGGCACCGGTGACGACGGCGAGCCGGCCCGTGAGGTCGAACGGCGAACTCACGCCTCGACCTCCGCGGCACGGCAGTCGACGAGCACCTTGACGGCGCCGCCCTCGGCCAGCGCCGCGAACGCCTCGTCGACCCGCGACAGGGGCAGGACGTGCGAGACCAGTGAGGCGACGGGCAGGTCGCCGGCGGCCACGAGCCGGACGGCCTCCTCCACGTCACCGCGTTCGTACAACCGCGCACCGAGGAGTTCCAGTTCGCGCCAGAAGAACGGGTGCAGGTCGATCTCGCGCGGGGCGGCGTGGATGCCGACGAGGCACAGCCGGCCGCGCACCGCGAGCGCGCCGATCGCGGAGGTCAGGCCCGGGGCGGACCCGGACACCTCGAAGGCGACGGCCGCACCGGCCCCGCCCGTCCGCTCGCGGGTGAGTGCGGACAGGTCCTGCGTCAGGGGATCGACGACGTCGAGGCCGAGCGCGGCGGCGAGGGCGCGTCGCGTGGCGTCGGGTTCGGACAGGACGACCTCCGCGCCGGTGCGGCGGGCGACGAGCGCGATGAGCAACCCGACCGGTCCACCGCCGACGACCGCGGCGAACTCGCCGGCCTGCAACCGGGAACGTCGCACGTCGTGCACGGCGACGGACGTGGGTTCGAGCAGGGCCGCGTCCTGCGGGTCGGTGCCGTCCGGGACCCGGACGAGCGTGTGCTCGGGCACGACCCAGTGCTCGGCGAGGGCCCCGGGGGAGTCGATGCCGAGGAAGTCGAGGTGGTCGCACACGTGGGAGAACCCGTTGCGGCACGTGGCGCACGTGTCGTCCGGACGCAGCGGGACGACGGTGACGAGGTCGCCGACGGACCAGCCCGACACTCCCGCCCCGAGCGCGCTCACCGTGCCCACGGTCTCGTGCCCGATGACGGCGGGGGTGCTCACCCGGGCGTCCATGTGGCCGGCCGCGATGTGCAGGTCGGTGCCGCAGATCCCGGTGAAGAGCGGCGCGATCTCGACCTCGCCGGCGCCGGGTGCGCGGCGTTCCACCTGGTCGGCGTGGACGTCCCCCGCGCGGTGGTAGCGGGCGGCGAGGTGGGTGGTGGTGCTCACGCGAGGATCCCTCCGGTGGCGACGGCCTCGGGCGCGCGGCGCGCGACCCACACGGGTCCGTCGGGGAACGTGTGCTCGGCGATGGAGGGGGCCAGCATCTCCCCGCCCCCGCCCGGGGCGAGAGGTGCGCGGTACCGGCCGTTCTCCAGCTGCACGGGGGTCACGAAGTGCTCGTGGAGGTGGTCGACGTGTTCGACGACCCGGTCGGTCCAGGTCCCGGAGATGCTGACGTAGTCGGCCATCGACAGGTGCTGCACCATCTCGCACAACCCGACACCGCCGGCGTGCGGGCAGACGGGAACCCCGTGGTGGGCGGCGAGCAGGAGGATGGCGAGGTTCTCGTTGACCCCCGCGACGCGGGCCGCGTCGATCTGCACGACGTCGACGGCCCCGGCCTGCAGGAGCTGCTTGAACACGACCCGGTTCGCGACGTGCTCACCCGTCGCGACCTTGATGGGGTGCAGCGCACGGCGGACGGTCGCGTGACCCAGGACGTCGTCGGGGCTCGTGGGTTCCTCGATCCAGTACGGGTCGAACGGGGCGAGGGCGCGCATCCACGTGATGGCGTCGCCCACGTCCCAGCGCTGGTTGGCGTCGACGGCGATGCGGATGTCCTCACCGACCGCTGCGCGCGCGACGCGCATCCGGCGCACGTCGTCCTCGACGTTCGCGCCGACCTTGAGCTTGATCTGGGTGAAGCCGTCGGCGACGGCCTGCTCGGCCAGGCGCGCGAGCTTGTCGTCGGAGTAGCCCAGCCAGCCGGGGGTCGTCGTGTAGGCGGGGTACCCCAGGCGCAGGAGTTCCGCCTCGCGCTCGGCGCGGCCGGGGACGGCGCGGCGCAGCAGCTCGAGCGCCTGCTTCTGCGTCATCGCGTCGGTCAGCCACCGGAAGTCGACGAGGGAGACGACCTCCTCGGGCTCGAGGTGGGCCAGGAGCCGCCACAGGGGTTGCTCGGCCCGCTTGGCGCGCAGGTCCCACGCGGCGTTGAGGACCGCGCCGACGGCCATCTGCACGACGCCCTTCTCCGGGCCCAGCCACCGCAGCTGCGGTTCGTGGACCATCTCCTTGGAGAACGCCCCGAGGTCGCCCAGGACGTCGTCCACGCGGCGGCCGACCACGAACGGGGCCAGGGCGTGGATCGCCGCGGTCTGCAGGTCGTTGCCGCGGCCCGTGGTGAAGGCGAGCGCGTGCCCCTCGTGCCCGTCGCCGGCGTCGGTGCGCAGGACGGCGTACGCCGCGGAGTAGTCCGGTTCGGGGTTCATGGCGTCCGAGCCGTCGAGGTGCTCGGAGGTGGGGAACCGGACGTCGTGGACGTCGAGGCTCGTGAAGACGGCGGCGGTGGACAAGGGTTCCTCCAGGCATCTGACGACTCCCTGGCGGTCGCCGAGCCGGGAACTCCGGTGGGGAGTGTCCGCGACCCGGGGCCGACGGGAGGTCGCGCGCGCTGCGGTGGGAGCGCGACGGGTGGTGCGGACCCGCTCGAGGGGCACCGCGGCGGTGGGGGCGGTCGGTCGGCCGGGTGCTCCTGCGGGGACGGGTCGGGCGGGTGAGGTCGAAACTATCCGCCCAGACATCAGATGTCTAGGTCTGGTGGGATCCGTGCACAATGAGCGCGGACCGGCTGCCGACGCGCCCGTCCGTCACACGACCCGGCTGCGTGCCGGTGAGGGCTGGAGGTGGGAGTGGCTGCTCCGCTGACGGAGGCCGCCATCGAGCGCGTCCGTGAACTCATCATCCGTGGCGACCTGCGCCCCGGTCAGCGACTGCCCGCCGAGGCCGCGCTGTCCGAGCAGCTCGGTGTCTCCCGGTCCGGTCTGCGCGAGGCCGTCCGGGCCCTGGCCACCGCCGGCGTGCTGGAGGTCCGGCGCGGGGACGGCACCTACGTCACGAGCCTGACGCCGGACCGGTTGTTCACCGGCATCGCCGACGCCGTCGACCTCATGGCCGACGAGCACCTCCTCGCGATCATGGAGTGCCGCCGGCTCGTCGAACCCCAGGCCACGGCGCTCGCCGCGGCCCGGGCCGACGCGTCCGGGCTCGGAGCCGTCGCCCACCACCTGCGCTGCATGGAGGAGGCCGAGGACGAGGAGGGGCTCGTCGCCCACGACGAGCAGTTCCACGCCGCCGTCGCCGCCGCGAGCGGCAACATGGCCCTGGCCGCCATCCTGCGGGGGATCTCCGGGGCGACGGTGCGGGCCCGCGTGTGGCGCGCGCTCACGGTCGCCGACTCCCGGCAACGCACCATCGCCGAGCACGCCGCGATCTACGAGGCCGTCCGCGACGGTGACCGCGAACGCGCGCACGCCGCCGCGCTGCTCCACGTCGCGAACGTCGAGGCCTGGCTGCGCACGACCCTGCAGCGCTGACCCCGCGCCCCCACCTGGAGCGGAAAACACTCTTCCCGCCCTCCGGGAACGATCCCAGAGGGCGGAAAGAGTGTTTTCCGCCTAGCGGTGGGGGGTGCGGAGGTCGGCGAGGCGGTGCAGGAGGGCGGCGACGTCCGCGGGGCCCTCGACGCGGAACGCGGCGCCCGTCTCGCCGTCGCCGACCTTCACCGTGACGTCCCCGGCGGCGGGGTCGAGGGCGGCGAAGGCGTCCTCGTCGGTCACGTCGTCGCCGGCGAACAGGACGGCCTCGACGGCCGGACCGTCCGCGGTGAGACGGTCGCGCAGCCGCAGCAACCCGGCCCCCTTGCCCAGCTCCACGGCCCCGAGCTCGACGACCTCCTTGCCGCGCAACGCGTGCACGCCCTCCCACGTCGCCGGCCCGGCGAGGGCGGCCTGCGTCAGCCGCTCGGCGTCGGGGCGGGAGGCGCGCCGGGTGTGCAGCACGGCCGACATGGGTTTGCGTTCCACGTGCGCGCCGCCCACGCCCTCGACGAGGGCGTCGAGCTCGGTCCCGAGCCGTTCCAGCAGCGCGGACTCCGCCTCGCTGAGGCTCTGCCCACCCGCGGCGCCCTCGAGCGAGCTCTGGGTGCCGTGCCCGCCGACGAGCACGACGGCGGCCGGGGGAGCGGCGCACGCGCGCAGGTCGTCGAGGTCGCGACCGGAGACCAGGGCCACGTCCGTCGACGCGACGAGCCGTTCCAGCGCCTCGGCGGCGGCGGGCAGCGGCCGGGCGGCGGAGGGTTCGTCGACGATCGGCGACAGGACCCCGTCGAAGTCGAGCGCCACGAGCACCCGACCGCGGCCCGTGAACCGCGCGAGCGCCGCGTCGAGGTCCCCGTCGAGAGGTCCGGGCACGTCCGGCCCGCTCACGAGGCGGCCCCGTCCGCGTCGGCCGCGTGCGCCACGGACGTCGACGCCGGCGTCGTGTGGTGCTCGGCGAGGGCCTGCAGGAACGAGGCCGCCCACCGCTGCACGTCGTGGTCGCCGACGCGCCGCCGCAGCGCACGCATCCGGCGCCCCGCCTCACGCGGCGACATCCGCAGCGCGCGGACGATCGTGTCCTTGAGGCCGTCGATGTCGTGCGGGTTCACCATGAGCGCCTGGCCGAGTTCGTCGGCCGCCCCGGTGAACTCCGAGAGCACCAGGACACCGCGTTCGTCGTGGCGCGCGGCCACGTACTCCTTGGCGACGAGGTTCATCCCGTCGCGCAGGGCCGTGACGAGCATGACGTCCGCCGCGAGGAACAGGGCCGCCATCTCCTCCTTGCCGTAGGAGTGGTGCAGGTAGTGCACCGCGGTGTTCCCGATGGTCCCGTGCGTGCCGTTGATGCGGCCGACGGTGACCTCGACGTCCTGCCGCAGCTGGATGTACTGCTCGACGCGTTCGCGCGACGGGGTGGCGACCTGGATGAGCGAGGCCTCCTCGACCTGCACCTTGCCGTCGTCGAGGAGTTCCTCGAACGCCTTGAGGCGGTGCAGGATCCCCTTGGTGTAGTCGAGCCGGTCCACCCCGAGCAGCACGTGCTCGGGGTTGCCGAGGTCGCGGCGGATCTCCGCCGCGCGCGCCCGGACGCTCTCCCGCTGGGCCAGGTCGTCGAGGGCCGCGAAGTCGATCGAGATCGGGAACGACGCCGCGCGCACCTCCCGGCCGTCCTCGTCGTCCAGCCGGATGCGCCCGGAGCGGGCCGGCAGGTTCGAGGCCCGGCGGCACGCCCGCGTGAAGTTCTGCGCGTCCGCCAGCCGCTGGAAACCCACGAGGTCGGCGCCCAGGAGGCCGTCGATGATGGCCTTGCGCCACGGCAGCTGCGCGAAGATCTCGAACGGCGGGAACGGGATGTGGTTGAAGAACCCGATCGACAGGTCGGGCCGGCGCCGTCGCAGCATCCGCGGGACGAGTTGCAGCTGGTAGTCCTGCACCCACACCGTCGCGCCCTCGGAGGCCTGCTCGGCCGCGGCCGCGGCGAACCGCTCGTTGACGCGGACGTAGGCCTCCCACCAGCTGCGGTGGTAGCCGGGCGCCACGATGACGTCGTGGTAGAGCGGCCACAGCGTGCCGTTGGAGAACCCCTCGTAGTAGTCCTCGACCTCCTCGGCCGACAACCCGATGGGCACGCACCGCACGCCCTCGGCGTCGAAGGGGTCCGGTGGGTCACCGGGCGTGCCGGCCCAGCCGACCCAGGCGCCGTCCTCGCGCTGCATGACCGGTTCGAGGGCCGTGACGAGACCGCCGGGGCTGCGCCGCCAGGACGTCGTCCCGTCGGGTTCCTCCACGCGGTCCACGGGGAGCCGGTTGGCCACCACCACCAGGTCGTAGTCGCCGGCCATCGGGGGGTCCTCCTCGGTCGATCGCTGCGCGACCTCGCTCCGATCGCACGGCCGACCCTACTCAGTGCCCGCCCGCCCCACCCCTCGTGATCGCCGACGGCGCCGGACGCGCGAGCCTGAAGCTGGGCTGAGGAGTCGTCCGGAGCGTGTGAAGAGGCCGTGCGTGACGGGGCAGGGAGGACGCGCTGCCGTACCGTGGGGTCGTGGTCACCCCCTACCCGCACTCCTCGGGCGACGCGCGGACCCGTGCCGTGCCCGCGGGCGGGCCGGACGGCCCCCACGGTCCGCAGTCCCCCCGGGGCGTGGACGACCTGCGCGTCGAGCGGACCCCCGCCCAGAGCTGGTCACCGCACGTCTACGCGCCCTCACCCGGCGACAAGCTCGGCCGCTACCGCCTGGACCGTGAGATCGGCCAGGGCGGCATGGGCATCGTCTACCTCGGCCTCGACGACGAGCACCGCGCCGTGGCGCTGAAGGTCCTCAAACCGCACATCGCCGCCGACCCGCAGGCGCGGCAGCGCCTGGCCCGCGAGGTGTCGACGCTGGAACGCGTCCGCTCCCCGCGCGTGGCGGAGGTCATCGCCGCCGACGTCGACGGCCAGTGGCCGCACCTCGTCACGCGCTACGTCCCCGGTCCCTCGCTCGAGCACGTCGTGCAGACACGGGGACCCTTGCGCGGCAGCCGGTTGCGCGACCTGGGCCACGGGCTCGCCGAGGCGCTGCACGCCATCCACGCCGCGGGGGTCGTGCACCGCGACCTCAAGCCCAGCAACGTCCTCGTGCTCGACGGCCTGCCCGTCGTCATCGACTTCGGCATCGCGCACGTCGCCGACGACGTCCGGCTGACCTCGACCGGTCTCGTCATGGGGACCCCCGGCTACCTCTCCCCGGAGGTCGTCGCCGGCGGGCTCGTCTCGCCGGCCACCGACTGGTGGGGCTGGGCCGCGACCGTCGCGTTCGCCGCCAGCGGCAGGCCGCCGTTCGGCACGGGCCCCATGGAGGTCGTCCTCGACCGCGTCCGGCGCGCCGACGTGGACCTGTCCGAGGTCCCGGTGGACCTGCGCGGTCCCGTCCTGGCGGCGCTCGCGGTGAACCCCGCGCACCGCCCGCACCCCGACGCCCTGTTGCGGGCGCTCGACGGCGCGACGACCGGTCCGCTGGCGCACTCCGACCCCGGCGCCCGGACCACGGCGGTCCCCTCCGCTCCCGTCGACCCGGTGGCGCGTTCCCGGTTCGCCTCGCTCATCGCCGACGAGTCGCTGCCGACGGGGCCGCAGTCAGCCCGACCGGTCGACCCGCGGTCCGAGTCCCCGGCCGAGGCGACGAGCGTGCTGCCGCCCGTGCGGCCGGCGCCTGCGACGGCTGCCTTCCCGCAGGCGGGTCCGGCCGACCGGCGACCGCCCGTGCAGCAGGCGCCGCCCGGGTGGATCCCGCAGGCCCCCGGCCCCGGTCCGAGCTGGGGCCAGGCCCCCGTTCCGACCCAGGCCCACGCGCCCGTCGGACACGTCGGGGGGCAGCCGGCGGGCCAGGCGCCGCGGCTCGGCACCAACGGCGAACCCGCGCGCCCGCAACGGTCCTGGACGATCCTCGCCGGTCTGGTGGCCCTCGTCGGCGTGTTCGCCGTCGCCCCCGCGGCCGGGGTCGTGCTGGCGCTCCTCGGCGGCACCGTCGCCCGGACCGTCGACCGCGCCGCCGCGGGGCTGTTCCGCCGTCGGTGGGAGGCCGGACCCCGCTCGACCGACGCGCTCGCGGTGGGCGCCGCCACTCCGTGGCACGCCCTGCGCGCCGCTGTGTCGACGGCCTTCGCCGCGCTCATCCCGCTGCTCGTCGGGGTGAGCGTCGTGTTCATCCTCGGCACGTTCACGCACGGTTCCCTCGGCGGGTACCAGAGCCCGTGGAACCTCGGCGCGGCCGGCCTCGCGGGAACGCTCGTCGCCTGGCACGGCCCGGGGGGCCGGTCCCTGCAGCGCGGGACCCGGACCGCGATCCGCAGCGCGCTGCGCGGGGAACGCGAGACGGGGATCGCGATCGGCGTCCTGCTGCTCATCGCCTTCGCCGCGCTGCTCGTGGTCCTGGGCGGGGGGCAGGTCGACTGGCGGCCGCTGACGTCCTCACCGCTCGACTGGCTGAACTGACCCCGCACCACTGAAACTGCGCCCGCGGCGGGTCAGTGCCAGACGGCGCCCGTCCCGTCCATGGCCGCCCAGAACGGGTTCGAGGCGTCGATCTCCCCGCGCCGCACGGGTTTCCCCGTGAACGCGGACGCGTAGACGGCCGCGACGAGTTCCAGCGTCTCCCGGGCCGCGGCGAGCGGGACGGGCGGGGTCCCGCCGGTGTCGAGGGCGTCGAGGACGGCCCTGAACTGGGCCTGGTGGCTGGAGGGGACCCCGCGGGGTTCGCGGGCCCAGGCCGCCTCGACCGCCTCTTCGTGACCGGGGGCCGCGGTGACGCGGAAGTCGTCGTCGCGGTAGCCGTAGAGGTGCGTCAGTTCCACCGTGGCGAACTGCAGGTCGAAGCGCATGACCGTCGTCTCGCGCACCGACACGGCCGAGTTCACGACGCTCGCGAGGCTGCCGTCGGCGAACCGCACGGTGGCGACGGACACCTCCTCCGTCTCGGTCGGCCGGGAGCCGTGGGCGGCCATGGCGCTGACCTCCTCCCACGGGCCGAGGACGGCGAGCAGGACGTCCAGCTGGTGGATGCCGTGGCCCATCGTCGTGCCGCCGCCCTCGAGGGCGAAGGTCCCGCGCCACGGCACCTGGAAGTAGGCGTCGGCGCGGTACCACTGGGTGAGGCACGTCGTGACGAGCGGCCGGCCGAGCGAGCCGTCCTCGACGAGCGAGCGCAGCCGCTGCACGCCCGAGCCGAACCGGTGCTGGGAGACGACGGCGACGGATCCGGTCGACGCGCGCTCGGCCGCGAGCAGGCGGTCGGTCTCGGCGAGCGACAGCGCGACGGGCTTCTCGACGACGACGGTGGCGCCGACCGCGAGGGCCTCCTGCGACAGGTCGACGTGGGCGGCCGGCGGCGTGCACACGTGGACGAGGTCCACCGGTCCGTCGGCCAGCACCTCGGTGAGCGTCGCGGCGGTGCGGGGCACCGACCACTCGGCGGCGAAGGCGGCGGCGCGGTCGGCGTCGACGTCCACCGCGGCCACCACCTCGACGCGGTCGCCGAGCGCGCGCAGGGCCCGCACGTGGGAGTGGGCGATCGCGCCGGTGCCGACGACGACCGCGGTGCGGGGGGCCCGCTGCGGGTCCTGGGGGGAGGTGGGCACGAGGGGCTCCTCGGACGGTGGGCTCGGCCGCTCCCGCGAGGTGGGCGGGGCGGTCGTCGACCCGCGGATAGCGCTTACCAGGCGACCCTAGCAAGGTCGCCCTCGCGCGGGAACCCTCCGGTCAGGACAGGGCGGGCGTGCTCGCCCGCAGCAGCACGTCGCCCACGACGTGCTCGAAGCGCGCCGGACCGCCCTCGGCGGAGTCGACGAGGTCGAACAGGCGGTGGCCGATGTCCGTGAGCGGCAACCGGACCGTCGTCAGCGCCGGGGCGATGTCGCGCAGCGTCGGGATGTCGTCGAACCCGGCCACGGCCAGGTCGCGGGGGACGTCGAGCCCCGCGTCGCGCGCCGCGGCGATGGCCCCCACGGCCATGACGTCGTTGGCGGCCAGGAGCGCGGGCGGCGGTTCGGCGCGCCGGCGGCGGTGACCCCGGCGCTCCAGCAGGGCCGCGACCCCGTCGTACGCGCCGTCGCGCGTGAACGGCCCGGCGACGCGCTCGGCCGGTTCCAGGCCGCGCGCCGCGAGACCGGCGAGGAACCCGGCGGTCCGGTCGCGGGCCGTGACGAGGTTCCCCGGGCCCTCCAGCAGCCAGAACTCCCGGTACCCGAGGTCCGCGACGGCCTCGGCCAGCCGCCGCGCCCCGCCCTCGTTGTCGACCAGGACGGTGTCGACGCCCAGGACGTCCTGCGTCGCCGCCGCGACCTGACCGCCGCCGCTGCGGAAGGCGTCCAGTTCGGTGCGCAGGGCGTCGGTGCGTTCGGCGTCGGTCCAGCGCGACCCCGCGAGGATGACGGCCCGGACCCGCTGGCGCCGCAGGGCCGCGACGTGGGCGACCTCGCGGTCGGCGTCGCCTCGGGTGACCGACAGCGTGACGATGGCCCCGGCCGACTCGGCGGCGTTCATGACACCCGCGGCCAGCGAGGAGAAGTAGGGGTCGGCGATGTCGTGGACGACGAGGCCGACGACGTCGGACCGTCCGCGGGCCATGGCCTGCGCCTGCGCGTTGGCGCTGTAGTCCAACCGGGCCGCGGCGTCGTGGACCCGTTCGCGCAGCGCCTCCCCGACGACCCTGGTGCTGCCGTTGAGGACCCGGGACGCCGTGGCCAGGGAGACCCCCGCCTCGCGGGCGACGTCGTCGAGGGTCACCGGCCCGTCGGGACGGGACCTCCGGGCGCGACGTCGGGGTTCAGTGCTGGCCACGGGGACATCGTGCCCTGTCGGGGGACGCCCCGTGGGCAGCCTCAGAGGACGTCGGCGTACTCCTCGGCGTGCCGACGCACGTGCAACCGCACGAACGTGCAGGCCGGGACGACGCGCCACCCCCGCGCGCGGGCGTCCCGCAGGGCCGTGTCGACGACCTTCGTCGCCAGGCCCTGGTGCTCGTGCTCCGGGTCGACCTCGGTGTGCACCATGGCGATCGACGCGACGGCCGCGTCACCGGTGGGGGCGCCCTGCGGGACGTAGTCGGCGAGGGCGACGACCCGGCCGTCGAGCCGGCCCTCCCAGCGGTGCGCGGTCTCGTCGTGGGTGACGACCAGGTCGTCGGCGGGGGTGCCCATGGCGTCTGCAACGCCCACCGCGACCCCCACCTTCCCGCCCCGTCCCCGGCAGGGGGAGGCGCTCAGGTGAGGGCGGGTTCGGGGTCGGGCAGCCGCACCGCGCGGGGAGGTGCTGCCAGGACCACGAGGTGACGGGCGTACGCCTCCGTCGTCACGAACGCCGGGAACTCGGTGCCGAACGTCGCGTCCTCGACGATCCGGCGCGCGTCCTGCAACCGACCCGCCGCGCCGGGCACGCCGTCGAGCTCGGCGAGCGCGCGGCCGAACTCCTCGTCGAGCGTGCGTTGCACCAGGCGTCGGTCGACGGCACGGCCGTCGTCGAGGGACACGCTGTGCCGCAACCAGGTCCAGACCTGCGTGCGGGAGATCTCGACCGTCGCGGCGTCCTCCATGGAACCGTCGACGGCCACCGCCCCCGACCCGCCGAGCCACGCCCGCAGGTACAGCAGGCTGACCCGCAGGTTCGCCCGCAGGCCGGTCTCGGTGACGCGGCCGCCCGCGGAGGCGAGGTCGAGCAGGTCCTCGGCGCCGACAGCGACGTCCTCGCGCAGCCGGTCGCGCTGGTCGTCGGCGCCGTGCAGGACGGCGTCGAAGGCCGCGCGGGCGACGGGGACCAGGGCGGGTTGCGCGACCCAGGACCCGTCGAACCCGTCGTGGGCCTCGCGCGTCTTGTCCGCGGCGACGGCGTCCCGGGCGCGCCGGGTCGCCTCGGGATCGGTCCGCGAAGGGACGGCCGCGGCCATCCCCCCGATCGCCATGGCGCCGCGCCGGTGGCAGGTCCGCACGAGCAGGTCGGTGTAGGCGCGCATGAAGGGGACGGTCATCGTCACCGACGCCCGGTCCGGCAGGACGGCGGCGGGGTCCTCTCGGAGGTTCTTCAGGGCGCTGAACAGGTAGTCCCACCGGCCGGCGTTGAGACCCGCGGCGTGTTCCCCGAGGGCGTGCAGCACCTCGTCCATCTCGAAGACCAGGGGGAGCGTCTCGACGAGCACGGTGGCCCGGATCGACCCGCGCGGCAGGTCGAGCGCCTCCTCGGCGACGACGAAGACGTCGTGCCACAGCGCGGCCTCGGCCGCGGACTCGAGCTTGGGCAGGTAGAAGTACGGGCCGTGGCCGCGCTCGAGCAGCCGCCGGGCGTTGAGGAACAGGTGCAGGCCCGCGTCGACGAACGCGCCCGCGACCGCCGCGCCGCGGACCCGGACGTGCTTCTCCACCAGGTGCCACCCGCGGGGACGGACGACGATCGTCGGCAGGTGCTCACCGAGGCGGTACTCCTTGCCCTCCGGCGTCGTGAAGTCGATGCGGCGGTCCAGGGCGTCGCGCAGGTTCCGGTGTCCCTCCACGACGTTCGCCCACGTCGGGGACGTCGCGTCCTCGAAGTCCGCCATCCACACGTCCGCCCCGGAGTTCAGGGCGTTGACGGTCATCGTCCGCGTCGGCGGTCCGGTGATCTCGACGTGCCGGCGGGTCAGGCCCGGGGGTGGGGGCGGAACCCGCCAGCCCGCGTCCTCGCGGATCCGGGCCGTGTGCGGGGAGAACCCGAGCCGTTCCTCCCCGGACAGCAGCCGGGCGGTGCGGGTGCGCCGGGCGCTCAGCAGTTCGGCCCGGCGACCGGCGAACGTGTCGTGCAGCAGGGCGACGAAACCGAGGGCGTCGGGGGTCAGCAGTTCGGCGCCGCGGGCGGGGGACGGGGCGAGCACCTCGACGGTGCCGCGCGGGGTCAGGACGGTCACGGGAACTCCTCCTCTTCGAGTCGTGGACGGCCGGTCAGAACTGTTCGTGCTCGGTTGACCCGGCCATGGCCGTCGTCGCGGCGTCGGGGGACAGGGCCCGGGTGACGTGGTCGAAGTACCCCGTGCCGACCTCCGCCTGGTGCCGGACGGCGGTGTAGCCGTGCTCGACGGACGCGAACTCCCGGGTCTGCAGTTCGGCGTACGCCGTCATGCCGCCCTGGGCGTAGCCGCGGGCGAGTTCGAACATCGAGTGGTTCAGGGCGTGGAACCCGGCGAGGGTGATGAACTGGAACGCGTACCCCAGTTCGCCCAGCTCCTGCTGGAACGTCGCGATCTGGTGGTCGTCCAGTGCCGCACGCCAGTTGAACGACGGCGAGCAGTTGTAGGCGAGGAGCTTGCCGGGGTGCTCGCGGTGGACCTCCTGGGCGAACTCCCGGGCGAACCCGAGGTCGGGCCGGCCCGTCTCGACCCACAGCAGGTCGGCGTACGGCGCGTAGGAGCGACCACGGGTGATGGCCGCCTCGGGTCCGCTGCGGACGCGGAAGAACCCCTCGCCCGTGCGCTCACCGGTCACGAACGGTCGGTCCCGGTCGTCGACGTCGCTCGTCAGCAGGTCCGCGGCGAGGGCGTCGGTGCGGGCGACGACGAGCGTGGGGACGCCGCAGACGTCGGCCGCGAGCCGCGCCGCGTTGAGCGTGCGGACGTGCTGGGCCGTCGGGACGAGGACCTTCCCGCCCAGGTGGCCGCACTTCTTCTCGCTCGCGAGCTGGTCCTCCCAGTGCACCCCGGCGGCCCCGGCGGCGATCATCGACTTCATGAGCTCGAAGGCGTTGAGGGGTCCGCCGAAACCCGCCTCGGCGTCGGCCACGACCGGCGCGAGCCACGGGCTCGGTCCTTCCCCGCGGGGGTTCTCGGCCCACTCGATGCCGTCGGTTCGCAGCAGGGCGTTGTTGATGCGACGGACGACCGCGGGGACGGAGTTCACCGGGTACAGGCTCTGGTCCGGGTACGTCTGCCCGGAGAGGTTGGCGTCGGCCGCGACCTGCCACCCGGACAGGTAGACCGCCTCCAGTCCGGCGCGGACCATCTGGACGGCCTGGTTCCCCGTCAGCGCCCCGAGGGCGGGGACGAACGGCCGGGTGTGCAGCAGGTCCCAGAGCCGGTCGGCACCGAGCCGGGCCAGGGTGTGCTCCTCGGTGACCCGGCCCCGCAGGCGGACGACGTCCTCGGCCGTGAAGTCGCGGCGCACCCCGGCCCACCGCGGGGAGGTCGCCCACTCCCTGCGCAGGGCGTCGGCGGGGTCGAGGGTGAGGGGGCTCGTGGTGGTGGAAGGGGTGGTGTCGGTGCTGGTCACGGGGGTCTCCTCCGTCGCAGGACCCCCGTCGGTGGGGGCCGTGCAGAGAGCTTGTCGCGTTGTTCCGCCCCCGGAAGGGGTTCGCCCCTGTCAAGAACCGCACTTCTTGCCCTAACGTGCAGGGATGGACGATGGCACACCCGGCGGTGTCGACGGGGTCGGTGACCTCGTCACCCTGGGCCGGCGGGTCCGGCACCTGCGCACGGCACGGGGACGGACGCTCGACGACCTCGCCGGCGCGGTCGGCAGTTCGGCGTCGCGGTTGTCACTGCTGGAGAACGGCCGCCGCGAACCGAAGCTGTCCCTGCTGACGGCACTGGCCCGCGAGCTCGGGGTTCCCCTCGCCGAGCTGCTCGCCCCGGAACCCCCGAGCCGCCGGGCGGCCCTGGAGATCCGGCTGGAGCACGCCCAGCGCTCGCCGCTCTACGCCTCGTTGGGCCTGCCCGCCGTCCGGCCGGGCAAGCGCGCGCAGCTCGAACTCCTCGAAGCCCTCGTCGGGTTGCACGACGAACTCGTCCGGCGCGCGCACGAGCGGGCGGCCACCCCCGAGCAGGCGCGGGAGGCCAACGTCGCGCTGCGGCGGACGATGCGCGCCCAGGGGAACTTCTTCGGGGAGGTGGAGGACGCGGCCGCGGGGTTGCTCGACGCCGTGGGGTACGCGGGCGGGCCGTTGTCGGAGCGGCACGTCGACGCCCTCGCCGCGCACCTGGGCTACCGGTTCGTCGCGGTCGACGACCTGCCGCACTCCTCCCGGTCGGTCACCGACACCCGGCACCGCGTCATCTACCTGCGCGCGCAGGACCGCGTCGCCGGCGGCCCCCGCCGTCGGGGGGTCGCCCTGCAGGCCCTGGGGCACCTCGTGCTCGGTCACGGGGAACCGGCCGGGTACCCCGAGTTCCTCCGTCAGCGCGTCGAGGTGAACTGCTTCGCGGCCGCCCTGCTCGTGCCGCGGCGTGAGGTCGTCCGGCAGTTGCAGGCGGCGAAGGCGGCGCGCGACATCGCCGTCGAGGACGTGCGGGACGCCTTCAACGTCTCCTACGAGACGGCCGCGCACCGGTTCACGAACGTCGCGACCCACGACCTCGGGTTGCCCGTGCACTTCATGCGCGTCCACGAGTCCGGCACGGTCTCGAAGGCGTACGAGAACGACGGGGTGCTGTTCCCGGTGGACGCGACCGGTGCGATCGAGGGGCAACCGGTGTGCCGGCACTGGACGGCGCGGACGGTCTTCGACCGCCCGGCCGGCGTCCCGTACCACCAGTACACCGACACCCCGAGCGGGACGTACTGGTGCACCTCCTCGGTCGACCCGGCGGGGGACCCCGACCCCGGTGCGCCGCCCGGGCGGTTCAGCGTCAGCGTCGGCGTGCCCTTCGCGCACGTGAAGTGGTTCCGCGGCCGGGAGACGACCGAGAGGTCGCAGTCGCGGTGCCCGGACCCGACGTGCTGCCGGGTCCCGCCGGCCGAGCTGGCCGACCGGTGGGCGGCGCACGCCCGCCCGTCGGCGCGGGCGCACTCCCACCTGCTCGCCGCGCTGCCGCCCGGCACGTACCCCGGCGTGGACGACACCGAGGTGTACCGCTTCCTCGACGCCCACACCCCGCGGTGAGCCCCGCCGCGTGCACGCGCGGGGCGGCGGTGCGACAGTGGTCCGGCGCGGAACGCGTTGCGGGACAACAGACGTACTGAGGACAGGCACACCTGCCCGGGTCACCCGGGAGGAGAGGAGCGGTCGTGGCCGTGTCGCACCCGGGGGAACCGGCGCTGCACCAGGGGGAGGTGAGCTCCCGGCTGAACTGGCTGCGGGCCGCCGTGCTCGGCGCCAACGACGGCATCGTGTCCGTCGCCGGTCTGGTCGTCGGGGTGGCGGGGGCCACGACCGAACGTCCCGTCCTGCTGACGGCCGGGGTCGCGGGCCTCGTCGCGGGCGCGCTGTCCATGGCTGCGGGGGAGTACGTGTCCGTCTCGACCCAGCGCGACACCCAGCGGGCCCTGCTGGAGACCGAGCGCCGGGAACTGGCGGAGATGCCCGAGCAGGAGCTCGAGGAGCTGGCCCGCATCTACGTCGACAAGGGCTTGTCCGAACCCCTCGCCCGGCAGGTCGCGGCCGAGCTCACGGCCGGCGACGCGCTGCGGGCCCACGCCGACGCCGAACTGGGCATCGACCCCGACGAGGTCGTCAGCCCGTGGCAGGCCGCGTGGGCGTCCGCCGCGTCGTTCACGGTGGGGGCGCTCGTCCCGCTGCTGACGATCGTGCTGCTGCCGACGAGCGTGCGCGTCGTCGCCTGCTTCCTGGCGGTCGTCCTGGCGCTGGCCCTCACGGGCGCGCTCAGCGCCCACTTCGGCGGGGCGGGTCACCGGCGGGCGACGATCCGCACCGTGCTCGGCGGTGCCGTCGCGATGGCCGTGACGTACGGCATCGGGCACCTCGTGGGGCGGTCGGTGTAGCAGGGCGCGAGCGTCACCCGGACGGAGCAGCTCTCAGCGGGGTTTAAGCGGCCCCCGGGCAGGCTGCCCGCGTGGCAGACACCCGGGTCCCCGACCTCACCGCCCGCCTCCGCACCGCGCCCGCGCCGCGGCCGGCCTTCCGGCGCGACGTCGAGGGTCTGCGCGCCGTCGCCCTCGGTCTGGTCCTGCTCTTCCACGCCGGCGTCCCTTTCGTCCGCGGCGGGAACATCGGTGTCGACGTGTTCTTCGTCATCTCCGGGTTCCTCATCACGGGACTGCTCGTGCGGGAGGTGTCGACGACCGGCCGGGTCGACCTGCCAGCCTTCTACGCCCGCCGCGCCCGCCGGATCCTGCCCAGCGCCGGGGTCGTGCTCGTCCTCACCGTCGCCGGGACGGCGCTGCTGGCCCCCGCCCTCCTCGCGGACACCGGTCGGGCCGCCGCCGCGGCGGCCCTGCAGGGGGCGAACTGGTGGCTGCTGGCCGCGGGGGACCTGCACGTCCCGCTGACGCACTACTGGTCGCTGGCGGTGGAGGAGCAGTTCTACCTCGTCTGGCCCGTCCTCCTGCTGCTCGCCCGGCGCCGGCCGCTGCTCGCGCTGGGGGTGCTCAGCGCGGTGTCCTACGCCGCGAGCGTGCTGGTGACGCCCGGGAACGAACTGCTCGCCTACCTGGGCACGGGCACCCGCATGTGGCAGTTCGGCCTCGGTGCCGCCCTGGCCCTGCTCGCCCCCCGCATCGCCGAGCTCACCGCGGCTCACCCCGGGCTCACGTCCGGGATCCGTTGGGCCGCAGCGGGTGTCCTCGCCTCCGCCGCCGTGTGGGTGGGGTACGTTGCCTACCCGGGCTGGGCCGCGCTCGTGCCGACGCTCGCCGCGGCGCTGCTCATCGCCGGCGGGACGAGCGACCCGGCCGCCGGTCCGGGCCGGCTCCTCGTCTGGCGGCCCGTCCGGTTCTGCGGGCGCATCTCCTACACCTGGTACCTCTGGCACGTCCCCGCGACGTTCTTCGCGGTGGCGCTGTTCCCGGCCGTCGACCGCTGGCCCTTCCTCCTCGTCGTCGAGCTCCTCGCCGGCGGTCTCGCGTTCCTCACCACGGTCCTCGTCGAGGACCCGCTGCGCCGCAGCCGTGCGGTCGCCTCGACGCGGCGGGGACTCGTGCTCGGCGGGGTGGTGACCGCGGTGTCGCTCAGCGCGGCGGTGCTGGCGCTGGTCTGACGGCGGGCCCTGCGGTCGGCGCAGCGGTCGGCGTGGCGCCGACGGGAGGAGGTGCGAGGCTGGGGCCGAGCGAGCCCGACCGACCGGAGGACCCGATGACCACGCAGACCCGCACCCGCACGAGCTGGTCGCTCGAGGCCGGCGGCGAACCCCGGGTGCACGTCCTGCACGACAACCCCGACTGGTTCGCCCCCTTCGAGGCCGCGTTCCGCGCCGAGGGCGTGCCGTTCCTGGAGGTGCTGCTGACGGACGGCTCGATCGACCTCGATGCCGAACCGGCCCCGGGCGTGTACTGGTCCCGCCTGAGCGCCTCGTCGCACACGCGGGGGCACGCGCACGCGAAGGAGTTCACGCGCTCCGTCGTCGCCTGGCTCGAAGGCTGGGGGCGGCGCGTGGTCGGCGGCTCGGCCGTCGTCGAACTCGAGGTGAGCAAGGTCCGGCAGCACGCCCTGCTGCGCCGCAGCGGGATCGACGTCCCGCGGACGCTGGCCGTCTTCGGCCGCGACGGACTCGCGGAGCGGGCGCGCGAGCTGCCCGTGCCGTTCATCACGAAGCACAACCAGGGCGGCAAGGGGTTGGGGGTGCGGCGGTTCGACTCCCACGAGGAGTTCGACGCGTACATCGCCTCCCCGGAGTTCGAGGAACCGGTGGACGGCGTCACGCTGCTGCAGGAGTTCCTGCGGACCGCCGAGCCGTTCATCACGCGCGCGGAGTTCGTCGGTGGCCGGTTCGTCTACGCGGTCCGGGTCGACACGTCGGCGGGCAGCTTCGAGCTGTGCCCCGCCGACGCGTGCGCCGTGCCCGGGGTGGCGGCCGAACCCTTCGCCCTGCGACCGGAGGTCACCGCGGACACGCCCGTCGTGCAGCGGTGCGCGCGGATGCTGCGCTCGGCGGGGCTGGAGATCGCGGGGGTGGAGTTCGCCGAGACCGTCGACGGCCGCACCGTCGTCTACGACGTCAACACCAACACGAACTACAACCCCGCCGTCGAGGCCGTGGCCCCGGAGTCGGCCCCCGGGGCCATCGCCCGCCACCTCGGCTCCCTGCTGCGGGCCGAGGCGCTGCACCGTCCGGCGGCGGGGGTCACCGCCGGGTGAGGGGAGCCCGCAGTCTCAGGTGCTCGCGCAGCGTCGTCCCGACGTACTCCGTCGGGTAGGCGCCGCGGTCCTGCAGCGCCGGGACGAGCTGGTCGACGATCTCGTCGAGCCCGCCGGGGACGAGGTACGGCGTGACGTTGAACCCGTCGCAGGCGCCCGTGCGGACCCAGTGCGTGAGCTCGTCCGCCAGCTGCGACGCCGTGCCCGCGAAACCCCGCTCGGAGGAGTGGTGCAGCACCAGGTCGCGCAACGAGAACTTGTTCTCCTCCGCGACCGCGCGCCACTGCTGCGCCAGGGCCCGGGCGTCGGCCCCCGCCCGGTGGGCGCCCCGTGTGCCGTCGATGTCCGTGATGACGGGGTCGTGCGCCGGCAGCGGGCCGTCGGGGTCGAGGTGCGAGAGGTCCTCGCCCCACACCTGCCCGACGAGGGACAGGGCCGTGGCCGGGGTCACCTGCTGCTCCAGGACCCACCGCGCCTTCTCCTCGACCTCCGTAGCGGTGTCGGCCACCACGATCTGCGTCCCGGGCAGGACGAGGACGTCACCGTCGGGCCGCCCCGCGGCCAGGGTCCGCCGGCGGACGTCGTCGGCGAAGGCGAGGGCATCGGCGTGGTCCGTGCCGTGCCGGGAGAACACGACGTCCGCCGTCCTCGCCGCGAAGTCGCGGCCGGCGGGGGAGTCACCCGCCTGGAAGAGCACGGGGTGCTCCTGGGGGCTGCGTCGGACGGTCGGGGTGAACTCCACGTCGAAGAACCCGTCCTGCACCCGGACGGGGTTGAACCGTTCGCCGTCCCAGCTGTCCCACACGCGCTGGGCGGTCCGGACGAACCGCTCGGCGCGTTCGTAGCGGTCGGCGTGGTCGAGGTACCCGCCGCGCCGGAAGTTCGCCCCCGTCCAGGCGTTGTCGGTGGTGACCACGTTCCACGCGGCGCGGCCCCCGGACAGGACGTCGAGCGAGGCGAGCCGGCGGGCCAGGTCCGCGGGGTCGTTGTACGTCGTGTTCTGCGTCGCGACGAGGCCGATGTGCGTCGTCAGACCAGCCAGGGTCGCGAGTTCGGTGAGCGCGTCGGGGCGGCCGACGACGTCGAGGTCGTGGACCTTCCCCCGCTGTTCGCGCAGACGCAGACCCTCCCCGAGGAAGAACGCGTCGAACAGCCCCCGCTCGGCGGTGCGGACGAGCTGCACGAACGTCGAGTGCGCCATCTGAGAACCGCTGCGGGGGTCGGACCAGATGGTGCTGTGGTTCACGCCCTGGAAGAACACCCCGAAGTGGACGACGGCGTCGGGGAAGCGCAGGTCGGTGGTGCGCGGGTCGGCGGTGGTCACAGGGCGGCTCCTCCGACGGGAGTGGGCTGAGGGGCGAACCGGTTGGCGGGACGGGGCAGTCCCAGGGTGGTGCGCAGCGTCGTCCCCGGCAGCGGGGCCCGCAGGAGCCGGGCCAGGCGCAGGGCCGGGAGCGTCGTGCGCACGAGTGCCGGCAGGTCCTCGTCGAGGACCGCCGCGTGCAACCGGACCCCGTCGACGGTGCGGCTCAGGTCGGTGAGGTACCGGGCGAAGGCCTCGCCCGACCCGGCCCACCGGACCCGGGAATTCCCGGCGTCCGGCGCGGGGGCGGAGGCGTCCAGGGCCGCCAACCGGTCGGCGGCCGGGTGCGCGGTGGTGTCCAGGGCGAACTCGACGTCGAGGACGACGAGGGGAGAGCCTGGGGACCGTCGCGCCCCGGGGTTCCCCGTGAGCACCACGTCGGGGACGTCGGGCCGGTTCCCGAGGTCGTCCTCGTGCACCACGACGACGGCGTGGCCCTGCGGGGACCGCGGAACGGTCAGCGGGCCCTTGACCGACCAGCGGCCCGTGTCGACGTCGACGTGGTGGAGGCGGTCGCGGTCGACGTACCGCCCGGTGGCGACGTCCCGGATCACGGCGTCGTCCTCCCAGGAGTCCCAGAGGGCCCGGACGGTGTCCACGACGTCCGCGAGTTCGGTCGCGGGGTCCGCGGCGACGGGCAGGTCCACACCCCGCGCGACGGCCGGCGGGGACGTCGTCGCGATCCAGCCGGCACGGCCCGCGCTGGAGTGGTCGAGCGAGGCGATCTGGGCGGCGACGTGGAAGGGCTCGGAGTACGTCGTCGCCGCCACGGGGAGCAGGCCGATCGCGTCCGTCGTGCCGGCCAGGAAGGCTGCGCGCTGGACGGCGTCCAGGTGCCCCACCGGGTTGCGCGGGTCGGTCGCGGGCGGGTCCTCGAACGTCAGTCCCGTCAGCCCCTGGGCCTGGGCGGTGACGGCGAACCCCCGCAGCCGGGAGGGGGAGTGGACCTCGTCGGGGGTGCTGCGGGAGCGGCGCCAGGCGGCGGGGTGCCAGCCGCCGCCGTCGACGTCGAGGAACACGTGCAGGGGAGTGGTCACGGGGTCTCCGGAGTGGTGTCGGGGAGTGTGCTGCGCGTCTCGCGCAGCGGGTCGGGCAAGGGCCTCCCGGCGACGCCGGTCGTGTGCGACAGTGAGGCCCCCGAGAGTGGAGGTGCGAGAGGTGCTGCGACGACAGTGGGCGCGATGGTGCGCTGCCGCAACCAGTCTGGGGTCGGTCGTGGTGCAGGGGCTCGCCCTGGCCGGCCACGGCCAGTGGGGGTTCCCGTGGTCGCCAGCGGACCTCGCCCACGCGCAGGAGGGCGGCCACGACGCCGGCCGCCACCTCGAACCAGGCCCCGGCGAACTGACCTGGACGGAGTTCGAGTCCGAGCTGCACGCTCTGCTCGCCCACGAGGCTCCCCGCACCGGCGAAGGGCCGCGGCCCAGCAGCGAGCCGCTGGCCTGAGCGGCGTGCGCCCCGGGGTCACCGGCGGGTGGCGGTCAGGGGGGCGAGGAACGTCTCGGGTGCCGGTCGGGCGTCCGACACCGGCCCCCAGTGGCCGTCGACGACCCCGTAGGTGAGCTCCGGACCGGTCGTCAGGTACTGCCGCAGGGCCCGCAGCAGGCGGTCGACGTCGGCGGACGACGTGCCCACCCCGGTCGAGACGCGCAGACCTCCCGCGCCCAGCCCCAGGGCGTCGGCGAAGCGGTGTGCGCAGAACCGGCCGTCCCGAACCCCCGTGCCGTGCTCGGCGGACAGGTACGCGGCGACCTGCGAGGCGGGGTGACCCGGGACGGTGAAGGTCACGACAGCGACGGCGTCGCGGGGGTGCGGTCGCACGACCTCGACCCCGGGCAGGGCGGTCAGCCCGTCCACGAGCCGGGCGCGCAGCTGCGCCTCGTGGGTCTCCAGGGCCCCGACGGGGAGCGCCGCCAGCGTCCTGCACGCCTGGGCGAGGGCGACCGCGCCGACCACGTTGGGTGAACCCGCCTCGTGCCGGTCGGGGCCGTCCGCCCACGCCACCCCGTCCGCGCTCACGTCCAGCGTCGCGCCCCCGCCGGCCAGGTAGGGGTCGGCCGCGTCCAGCCAGTCCCGGCGACCGACGAGGGCCCCGCTGCCGAAGGGCGCGTACAGCTTGTGGCCGGACAGGGCCAGGTAGTCGATCCCGTCGCGCGCCAGGTCCACCCGCCGGTGCGGCACGAGCTGCGCGCCGTCCACCGCGGTGCGGGCTCCGGCGTCGCGGGCCGCCCGCGCCAGCCGCCGCAGCGGCAGGACCTCCCCCGTGACGTTGGAGGCCCCCGTGACGGCCAGCAGCCCGTAGCGGCCGGTCGCGAGTTCGGCCGCCAGCAGGTCCGCCGTCTCCTCCGCGTCGGCCCCGCCGCGCACGACCGTGGTCCGCGCCGACCGCTGCCAGGACAGCAGGTTGGCGTGGTGCTCGACGTCGGCGACCAGCACCCGGGTCCCCGCGGGGACGGCCTTGGCCAGCAGGTCGAGGGCGTCGGTGGTGCTCCTCGTGAGGACGACGACGTCGTCGGGGCGGGCGCCCACGAACCGGCCGACCTCGGCGCGGGCCTGCTCGAAGAGGGCGGTCGAGACGCGGGACAGGTACCCGGCGCCGCGGTGCACGCTCGCGTAGTGCGGCAGCACCTGGGCGACCCGGTCGGCGACGGCGCGCAACGCCGGGGCGCTCGCCGCGTTGTCGAGGTTCACGTAGGTCGAGGTGCCGCCGGTGGCGAGGGGGACCGGGGTGTCGGCGCCGACGACGGGGAGCAGCGGGTCGACCGGACCGGGGCGGCGACAGGAGGGTCGGAAGGGGGAGAGGGTGCTGGTGCTCACGCAGGAACTCCTGGGAGAGGGGGACCCTGCCGGGAGAACCGGGTCGCCCGGCGAGGTCCGCGCTTGCCGGCTCCACCACGGAACCGGCCAGGTCGTCACCCGGGGCACCCCACCGCGGAGGAGGGTTGCCGGCCAGCGAGCCGGGGCTTGTCGCTGGCGCTCATGACCTGTGCAGGAGCCTGCCACGAGGATCCCGAACGATCAACATCGGTGTGTCGGCGGCCTTCCTTGAGCCCGTCCTGCGCCGCCCGGGTGGTCGTTCCCGGACCACTTGTGGAGCCGAGCGAAGTGCCTCTATGGTCGGAGCACACCATCCAGAGCGGCCGAGAGTCCTGGCTCGACGACGCCGCAGCAACCCCCCGAGCCCGGGCGAGGGTGCTAACGCCAGGCCGATGGAGCCCGTGATGCGCAACACCGATGTCGAACCGACCCCGCGACCCTGTGCGGGACCGGCGCGATGACGCTCGCCCCCCTCGTCGCCGGTGCGGCGGGGCGGCCGACGCTCAGTTTCGAACTCTTCCCGCCGAGGACGGCGGACGGGCGGGATGCGCTGTGGCGCAGACTGTCCGACCTCCTGGCCACCGGACCGGACTTCGTCTCGGTGACCTTCGGGGCGGCCGGTGCCACCCGGGGTCCGAGCCGTGACCTGCTGGCCCACGTCCTGAGTTCCACGGCGGTGCCCGCCATGGCGCACCTGACGTGCGTGGGTTCCTCCCGCCGCGAGGTCGTCGACCTGGCGTGCGAGTTCTTCGACGCCGGCGTCCGGAACGTCCTCGCCCTGCGCGGGGACCCGCCGTGCGGGGCGGGGGAGTTCACCCCCCACCCCGACGGCGTCGCGACGGCCCGCGACCTCGTCGAACTCCTCCAGGTCGCCGACCGGCGGCGCCTCGCGCTGCGGGGTGGGCGTCTCCCCGTCGACGTCCCCCCGCTCAGCCTCGCCGTCGCGGCCTTCCCGCGGGACCGCGACGAGCACGAACTCGCGGTCCTGCGCGCCAAGCAGGACGCCGGCGCGCAGTTCGCCGTCTGCCAGGTCGGCTGGTCCGCCCGGGAGTACGGGACGTTCCTCTCCCGGGCCCGGGCCGCGGGGATCACGATGCCCCTGCTGCCCGGGCTGGCGGTGACCCACGAACTGCGCCGGCTCGAACGGATCGGCGAGCTGACCGGTGTCCCCGCACCGCGGGAACTGCTCGCGGCCCTGGACTCCGGCGACGAACGCGTCCGTCGCCGAGCGGCCACGGCGTTCACCTCCGGGCTCGCCCGCGACCTGCTCGCCGTCGGCGCACCCGGCCTGCACCTCTACACCTTCAACGCGGTCGAGCCCGTCCTCGACCTGCTCGACGACCTGCGCGACCACCTGCGCGACCACACGACCACGACCCGTCCCGCCGAACGCCGCGTCCGCGCGGTAGGAGGAGCCCTCCGATGAGCCAGCACCCGACCACCGACCAGCCGGCGTGGACCGCGACCGTCCTCGGCTACCCCCGCATCGGCCCCGACCGCGAGACGAAGAGGGCGCTGGAGGCCCTGTGGGCCGGGCGTGCCGACCTCGCCGCGACGGAGACGGCCCTGGCGGCCGTGCGGGCGGCGACGGTCCGGCGGCTGAACGCGCTGGGCCTGCCCGCCCACGACGCCTCCATCCCGTCCTCGTTCTCCGCCTACGACCAGGTCCTCGACACGGCCGTCGCCGTGGGTGCTGTTCCGGAACGGTTCGCCGACCTCGTCGCGGCCGACGGACGGGTGGACCTGCAGGCCTACTCGACGATCGCCCGGGGGCGCGGCGCGCTGGCCCCGCTGGAGATGACGAAGTGGTTCGACACGAACTACCACTACCTCGTCCCCGAGATCGGCCCGGGCACCGCGTTCCGGTTCGCCGACGACCGCGGCGTCCGGGAGTTCGCCGAGGCCCTCGCGGACGGGTTCCTCACGCGTCCCGTCCTCGTCGGTCCGGTCACGTTCC
Source organism: Kineococcus sp. NPDC059986 (assembly GCF_040702905.1). Taxonomy (NCBI): domain Bacteria; kingdom Bacillati; phylum Actinomycetota; class Actinomycetes; order Kineosporiales; family Kineosporiaceae; genus Kineococcus; species Kineococcus sp. NPDC059986. The sequence goes on from NZ_JBFBND010000010.1 coordinate 96,127, forward strand.
TGCTGCTGGCCAAGGCGTCCGACGACAGCCCGGCCGGGTTCTCCCCGCTGTCGCGGCTCGAGGACCTGCTGGGTGCCTACGAGCAGCTGCTCGCCGCCTACGCCGCGGCGGGGGCGACCTGGGTCCAGCTCGACGAACCGGGGCTGGTGAGCGACTCCGCCACGGCCGGTGTCGACGGGCTCGACGAGCTGGTCCGCGCCACCTACGAGCGGCTCGCGGCGGTCCCGTCCCGTCCGCGGCTGCTGGTCGCCACGCCCTACGGGGACGCGCACGGGTTCCTGGGGGCGTTGAGCGCGGTGGAGGGGATCGCGCTCGACCTCGTCAAGGGCTCCGTGCCCGCGGACGGTTCCGCGCTGGCCGGCAAGACCGTCGTCGCGGGCGTCGTCGACGGGCACAACGTCTGGCGCGGTGACCTCGAGCACGCGCTGGCGACACTGCGTTCCCTGCAGGACGGGCCCGCCCACGTCGTCGCGGGGACGTCGACCTCGCTCCTGCACGTGCCGCACGACGTGGACCGCGAGACGGCGCTGCCGGAACGACTGCGCAGCTGGCTGGCGTTCGCCGACCAGAAGGTCGCCGAGGTGGTGCTGCTGGGCCGGGCGCTCGCCGACCCCGCGGCCGCAGGAGTCGCGCAGGGGCTGGCGGCGTCGGCCGCGGCCCGCGCCGACCGGCTCGGCGCGCCCGGAGTCGTGCGGCCCGACGTGCGGGAACGACTCGCGAGGCTGACCCCGGAGGCGTTCCGCCGCAGCGACTACGCCGTCCGCCGTGCGGCGCAGGAGGTGGCGCTCGGGCTGCCCCTGCTGCCGACGACCACCATCGGCTCGTTCCCGCAGACGCCGGAGATCCGGCGGGCGCGGGCGGCCTGGAGCCGCGGCGAACTCGGTCAGGAGGCCTACGAGGAGTTCCTGCGCGCCGAGATCGACCGCGTGGTGCAGCTGCAGGAGGAGCTGGGGCTCGACGTCGTCGTGCACGGCGAACCCGAGCGCAACGACATGGTCCAGTACTTCGCCGAGCAGCTCGACGGGTTCGCCGTCACCGAGCACGGCTGGGTGCAGTCGTACGGTTCGCGCGGGGTGCGACCGCCGATCCTGTGGGGCGACGTGACCCGTCCTGCGCCCATCACGGTGCCGTGGAGCACGTACACCGCCGGGCGCACGGCCAAACCCGTCAAGGGGATGCTGACCGGTCCGGTGACGATCCTGGCCTGGTCGTTCGTCCGGGACGACCAGCCGCTGGGGGACACCGCGAAGCAGGTCGCCCTGGCGCTGCGCGACGAGGTCGCCGACCTCGAGGCGGCCGGCATCGGGATCGTCCAGGTCGACGAACCCGCGCTGCGTGAACTGCTGCCCCTGGCCGCGGCCGACCAGCCCGCGTACCTGGACTGGTCCGTCGCCTCCTTCCGGCTCGCCACCGCGGGGGCGGTCGACACCACGCAGGTGCACACCCACCTGTGCTACTCGGAGTTCGGCGAGGTCATCGACGCCATCGACGGCCTCGACGCGGACGTCACGAGCATCGAGGCGGCACGATCGCGGATGGAGGTGCTCGAGGACATCGCCCGGGCGGGTTTCGCCCGCGGCATCGGTCCCGGCGTCTACGACATCCACTCCCCGCGGGTCCCCTCCGTCGAGGAGGTCGTCGGCCTGCTGCGGGCGGCCGTCGCGTCCGTCCCCGCGCGCCAGGTCTGGGTGAACCCCGACTGCGGGCTCAAGACGCGCGGGTACGCCGAGACGACGGAGTCGCTCCGGAACCTCGTCGAGGCGGCGCGCACCGTGCGGTCCGAACTGCCGGTGGCGAGCCCCGTCGCGGGCTGATCCGCACCGTCCGACCGAACCCCTCCGTCCATCCGGGCGGAGGGGTTCCGTCGTTCCCGGACCCGTTGCCGCGCGCTCGGTTGAGTTCCGGCACGGTTCCCCGTAGAGTTCCTGGTGCAACCATCCAGAGCGGCTGAGAGACCTGGCTCCGCGACGCCGCAGCAACCCCCCGGACACGGGCGCGGGTGCTTCCGCCAGGAACGATGGAGGGGTTCTCGTGGAACGGACGTCGCACGTCGCCATCCTCAGGCGCGTCGTGGACCTCTGCCGCACGGGCGCCACCAGCTGTCGCTGACCGATCTCCTCCGCAGTTCCCCGGCCGGCCCTCGCCGGTCCCGCACCCGCCGTCGTGCCGGTGCGCCCCACCCACTCCTCAGGAGACCTCTTGCGCAGCAGTACGTCCCTACCCAGAACGACTCTTCCCAGAACTCTGTCCGCCGCCGGCCTCGTCGTGCTGACCGCCCTCACCGCGTGCAGCGGCGGGACCAGCCGGGCCGGGGACGCCGAGGGTGGCACCCCCGTCCGCGGGGGGAACCTGAAGTTCGCGATCTCCGTCGACTCCGGGTGCATCGATCCCCAGCAGGTCGGCAACAACGACGCCCTGAACATCGGGCGCCAGCTCGTGGACTCCCTCACGGTGCAGGACCTCGACGGGAGGATCCAGCCCTGGCTGGCGCAGAGCTGGGAGGTCAGTCCCGACGCGAGGACCTTCACCTTCCACCTGCGGGACGGGGCGACGTTCTCCGACGGCAGCCCCGTCGACGCGGCCGCGGTGAAGGCCAACCTCGACGGGATCGTCGCCCTGGGGGCCAAGGCGTCCCTCGGCTCGACCTACCTGCAGGGCTACACGGGGACGCAGGCGCCGGACGTGCGAACAGCGGTCGTGACGTTCGCCCAGCCCAGCGCGCAGTTCCTCCAGGCCACCTCCACGATGAGCCTCGGCCTGCTGTCGGTGCCGACGACCTCGGCGGACCCGGCGACCCGGTGCGAAGGAACGACGCTCGTCGGGTCCGGCCCGTTCACCGTCGGCAGCTACGCCAACGGTTCGAAGACCGTGCTGGAGAGGCGGGCCGGGTACGACTGGGCGCCGACCGGGGCCAAGCACCAGGGGGAGGCCTACCTCGACACCATCACCTACGAGGTCGTCCCCGAGGCCAGCGTGCGCACGGGATCGCTGCAGTCGCAGCAGATCGACGCGACGACCGGCATCGCATCGCAGGACCTGCCGCAGTTCGACGGCAACGGGTTCTGGACCCAGCGTCGCGCGAACCCGGGCATCCCGTACAACTTCTTCCCCAACGAGTCGCGCCCGGTCTTCTCCGACGAGAGGGTCCGGCAGGCGTTCTCGAAAGCCGTCGACCGCACGACCCTCGCCAGCATCCTCAACCCCGGTGACGTCGCCGTGACGTCGGCCTTGTCGGCCTCCACCCCCTCGGCCCCCGACGACTCCGCCGACCTCGCGCTCGACGTGGCGGGGGCCAACCGGTTGCTCGACGAGGCCGGCTGGGTCAAGGGCGCGGACGGGATCCGGGCCAAGGACGGCAAGGAGCTCACCGTCACCGTGACGTTCTGGCAGCCCACGACCGCCGTGCTGGAGCTCGTCCAGCAGCAGGAACGCGCAGTCGGCATCGACCTGCAGCTCAAGCAGGGCACCACCGCCGAGACCACGGCCCTGCAGAACTCCGGCGACTACGACGTCCTGTTCTACAACCTGACCCGGTCCGACCCGGACGTGCTGCGGACGATCTTCTCGACCGAGACCCGCAACGTGAACCACCGGGCGCACAGCCAGGTCGACGACCTGCTCACGCAGCAGGCCGCGACGACGGACCCCGCGGCGCGGGCCCAGCTCGTGGCGCAGGCCTCGCAGCTCCTCGTCGAGGAGGCGCACTCGATCCCGCTCATCGAGCTGTCGACCGTCATCGCCGCGAACGACGACGTGCGCGACCTGCAGTTCGAGGGCTCGTCGCGGCTGTGGTTCCACGACGCCTGGAAGCAGGCGTGAGCACCGTGACGCGGGAAGGGGCCGGGTCGTGACGGGGTACGTCACCCGCCGGCTCGGGCAGGCGGTCGTCGTCCTGTGGGCGGCGTACACCGTGACGTTCGTCGTCCTGTACCTGCTGCCCAGCGACCCGGTGGAGATCATGCTCGCCGGGGGGCAGGGCGGGGAGCAGTCCACCGTCGATCCGGCGCAGGTCGCGGCCCTGCGGCACGAGTACGGCCTCGACGAACCGCTGCCCGTGCAGTACGTCCACGCGCTGTGGAGGACGCTGCACCTGGACTTCGGGCGGTCGATCCAGAACGGGGCACCGGTCACGTCCCTCATCGGGGACGCGCTGCCGCAGACGGCGGTCCTCGCGGCGTCCGCTCTCGCCGTCGCGCTCGTCCTCGGGGTCGGGATCGCGTTCCTGTCCACGTGGGTCCGGCGGTCCTGGGTGCGGACGTTGCTGCTGGCACTGCCCCCGCTGGGTGTGTCGCTGCCGACGTTCTGGGTCGGCCTGCTGCTCGTCCAGGTCTTCTCGTTCCGGATCCCCGTGTTCCCCGCGCTGGGCAACCAGGGGTTCGCGACGCTCGTCCTGCCGTCGGTGACCCTCGCCGTGCCGGTCTCGGCGTCGATCGCGCAGGTGCTGGCCCGGGGCCTACGCACCGCCCTGGCCGAACCGTACGTCGAGACGGCCCGCGCCAAGGGCGCGTCCCGGGCCCGGGTCCACCTGCGGCACGCGTTCCGCAACGCCACGATCCCGGCACTGACCATCGTGGGGGTCATCGTGGGAAACCTGCTGGCCGGTGCCGTGGTGGTGGAGACCGTCTTCTCCCGCGTCGGCATCGGGCGGCTGACCGTCACCGCCGTCAACGGTCAGGACATCCCCCTCGTGCAGGGGCTCGTCCTGCTGGCGGCCGCGGTCTTCGTCGCCACCAACCTCGTCGTGGACCTGCTGTACCCCGTCGTCGACCCGCGCATCCGGGTCGTCGGGGTGCCGCGTCGCCCGCGAGCCGTCACCAGGACCCTCGTGGGGAGCGCGTCGTGAGCACCGGAGTGAGCAGGGGGGCGCCCGAGGACGTCCTCGACGTCCTCGACATCGGGGAGCGCTACCGGGAGGCGGCGAGGGGACCCGCGCAACCGCGTCGCGGGCTGCCGACGTGGGCCAGGCGCCCGGACCTGCTGCTCGCTGGTGCGGTGGTCCTGATGGTCCTGGCCTGGGCGGCGTTCCCGACGCTGTTCACCTCGCAGAGCCCCGTCGACGGGGTGCCCGCGGACCGCCTCCAGGGTCCGTCCGCGGCGCACCTGTTCGGCACCGACCACCTGGGCCGCGACCTGTTCTCCCGGGTGGTCCACGGGGCCCGGCTCACGCTCCAGGCCACCGTCCTCGCCGTCCTGATCGGCCTCGTCGTCGGAACCCTCACCGGGCTGGTCTCCGGTTTCGTGCGCGGCGTCGTCGACGACGTCCTCATGCGCACCATGGACGTCCTGCTGTCCATCCCCGCCCTGCTGCTGTCGATGGCGCTCATCACGGCGCTGGGCTTCGGGACGGTCAAGGTCGCGATCGCCGTCGGGATCGGGACGGTCGCGAACTTCGCCCGCGTCATGCGCTCGGAGGTGCTGAAGGTCAGCTCGGCGGTCTACGTCGAGGCCGCTCGGGCCAGCGGGGTCCGGACGACGGGCGTGCTGTTCCGGCACGTCCTCCCGAACGCGGCCGGGCCCGTGTTGTCCCTGTCGGCACTGGAGTTCGGGGTCGCCGTCCTCGCGGTCTCCGCGCTGAGCTTCCTCGGCTTCGGCGCACCACCGCCGGCGCCCGAGTGGGGTTCGCTCGTCGCGGGCGGGCGGGACTACCTCGCGACCTCGTGGTGGCTGACGACGTTGCCGGGAGTCGTGGTGGCGGCGGTCGTGCTCTCCGCCAACCGGATCGCCCGGGCACTGGAGAGGGGCACGGCGTGAGCGACGCGTTGTTGAGCGTGCGGGACCTGAGGATCTCCTACGGGTTCCGAGAGGTCGTCCACGGGGTGTCGTTCGACGTCCACCCCGGTGAGGTCGTCGCCGTCGTCGGGGAGTCCGGGTCCGGCAAGAGCACGACCGCGCACGCCGTCGTGGGGCTCCTGTCGGGGGCGGGCAGGGTGGACTCGGGGTCGGTGCTGTTCGAGGGCGACGAGCTCGTCGGCCTCGGCGAGAGGGCGTGGCGCTCGGTGCGCGGGGCCCGGATCGGCCTGGTCCCGCAGGACCCGACGTTGTCGCTGAATCCCGTCCAGCGGATCGGGGAGCAGGTCGCGGAGGTGGTGCGCATCCACGGTCTGGCCAAGGGTGCCGCCGCCCGGCGGCGGGCGGTCGAACTCCTCACCGCCGCCGGGCTGCCGGACGCGGCCGTGCGCGCCGAGCAGTACCCGACGGAACTGTCGGGAGGCATGCGGCAGCGGGTCCTGCTCGCCATCGGGCTGGCCGCCGGACCCCGGTTGCTCGTGGCCGACGAACCGACGAGCGCGCTCGACGTCACGGTGCAGCGGCAGGTGCTGGACCACCTGGAGTCCCTGACCCGGGACACGGGGACGGCGGTGCTGTTCATCACGCACGACCTCGCGGTGGCCGCCGACCGCGCCTCCCGGGTCGTCGTCATGTCGCAGGGCGAGGTCGTCGAGGTCGGCACCGCCCGGCAGGTGCTGACGGCACCGGAGCACGCGTACACGCAGTCGTTGCTCGCGGCCGCGCCGAGCCTGCACAGCGCGCGCATCCGGGCCGTCCCGCGCGAGCGGACGGCGCCGCCGGCGCCCCGGTCGCCCGGACCGCTCGTGCAGGTGCGGTCCCTGGTCAAGGAGTTCCCGCTGCCCGGTCGGGGCAACGTCCAGACCGCCGTGTCGGACGTGAGCTTCGACGTCGGCCGCGGGGAGACGGTGGGTCTGGTGGGGGAATCGGGGTCGGGCAAGACGACGACGGCCCGCCTGGTCCTCGGGCTGGAGCGACCCACCTCCGGACAGGTGCTGGTCGACGGTGTCGAGACGACCGGCCTCAGGGGAGCCGCCTGGCGCGACCTGCGCCGCCGGGCGCAGCTCGTCTACCAGAACCCCTACGCCTCCCTCGACCCGCGCATCGCCGTCGGGGAGACCATCGCCGAACCGTTGCGCGCCTTCGGGATCGGCGATCGGGCCTCGCGCCGGAAGAAGGCCGCGTCGTTGCTGGACCAGGTGCGGTTGCCCGCTGACGCCCTCGAACGACGGCCCGCCGAGCTCTCCGGCGGTCAGCGCCAGCGGGTCGCCATCGCCCGCGCGCTGGCGCTGGAACCGGAGCTCGTCGTCTGCGACGAACCGGTCTCGGCCCTCGACGTGTCGGTGCAGGCGCAGATCCTGGAGCTGCTCGTGCAGCTGCAGGCCGACCACGGGCTGAGCTACCTGTTCATCTCCCACGACCTGGCCGTGATCCGGCAGATCAGCGACACGGTGGGGGTGATGCGTCGCGGGGAACTCGTGGAGTTCGCTCCCGCGCGGGACGTCTTCGCGCACCCGCAGCACGAGTACACCGTGGAACTGCTCGAGGCCATCCCGGGTCGCCGGGCGCTGGAGGTGGTGGAGTGACGGCCGAACCCGCCGAGCTCGTCGTCCGCGCGGTCGGCACCGCCGACCCGTTGGCGAAGCCGCTGTTCGACGACCTCGCCCACGAGTACGGCACCCGCTACGGCGGGTCGGTGGAGGAGGTCCGGCAGGAGTTGGAGCGGTACCCGGCGCAGGAGTTCGCCGCTCCGCACGGGGTGCTGCTGCTGCTCCTGGAGGACGGGACCGCGGTCGCCGGCGGCGCCTACCGCCGCTACGACGAGCGGACCGCGGAGCTCAAGCGCATCTGGACGCACCCCGCGCACCGCCGTCGGGGCCTGGCACGACGGGTGCTGGCCGAGCTGGAACGGCGGGCGGTGGCCGGCGGCTACGAGGCGCTGTACCTGACGACGGGGCCGCGGCAACCCGAGGCCAAGCACCTCTACCTGACCTCCGGGTACGTCCCCCAGTTCGACCTCGACGTCGATCCCGAGACGATCGGTCCGCTCGCGTTCGTGAAGGAGCTGGACCCCCGGCCAGGGGTGGTGGGGGCCTCCTCGTCGTAGCGCCACCCGTGGCGTGTCCGCAGTGGCTCGCCCACGTCGTCCACTCTCGATCCACCACCGGAAGGCCCTTCCGTGAGCACCTCGCCCAGCCTGCTGCCCGACTCCCGTCGGTCGCACCTGCCCACGACCCCCGACGAGGGGCTGCGCCGCCGCGGCCTCCCGGAGGAGGGGGTGGAGCGGCCGGTGAGGGCCCTGCTCCCCGAGAGGGCGCTGGAGGCTCCGGGACCGATCGCGCTGCGCGCCGACCTCCCCGTGGGCGCGGCGATCGAGCAGGCCGTTGCCGAGGGGGCGCTGGGCCGCACCCCCCTGGCGGTCGTGCAGTCCCGTCAGGGAGCTCGACGTCCTCACGTGCTCGGCGACGTCCTGGGTGCCACGACCTTGGCCGGTCTCCGCAGGCTGGTCCGTGACGACCCCGAGGTCGCCGCGACCGCGCTGCGCGAGGTGGCCGACCCACCGTTGCCGCAGGTCGGGGTGGGCCAGGACGTCGACGAGGCGTGGGAGGCGTTGGGTCCGGCTCCCGCGGCGTGGGTCCTGGTGGCCGGTCGCGTCGTCGGCTGGGTCCGTCGTGCCCGGCTCGAGCAGTTCCGCACCCCCGGTGTCCTCCCGTGAGGGCGTGCCCGCGCTCGCGTCGTGCCGTCGTGCCCTCGTGGCCGACGCCCTGAGGGTCTCCTCGTCGGCCTGCGGGAGGGCGGCGTTGCGGTTGCCGAACTTCCCCTTCCGGCGGCTCTGACCGCCCGAGCACGCGGAACGGCCCGCCCACCCCGAGGGGTGGACGGGCCGTTGCGCCCGAGGTGCGGTTCAGTCGGTCTTGGGCAGCCCGGGCGGGTTGATCTCGGACGTCGGGACCGCCTCGTTGGACAGGTTCCAGCGCTCGAGGGTCTTGCCGTAGGCGCCGCTGGAGATGAGGTGGTTGATCGCGTCGGCGAGCGCCTGGACGAGCCCGTTGTCCTTCTTCGTCGTGGCCGCGATGTCCGCGACGATGGTGCCACCGCCGGGGACGGTGCCGACGATCTTCGTGTCCCCCGAGACGAGCGCGTGGTACGCAGCGGTCGGGTTGGGGCCGAAGTTCGCGACGATGCGGCCCGACTTCAGCGCCAGGTAAGTGTCGGAGGCCTGCTGGTAGTACTGGATCTTGGCCTCCTTCTGGCCGGCGGCCTTGAGCTGCTCGTTCCAGTCCAGCAGGACCTTCTCCTGGTTGGTGCCCGAACCGACCGAGACGGTCAGGCCCGCGATGTCCTCGGGCTCCTTGATCGACGTGATCTCGGAGTCCTTCGCGACCTCCCAGGCGAGGGTGTCGACGCGGTAGGAGGCGAAGTCGTACTTCTCCTTGCGTTCCTCGGTGACGGTGATGTTGGAGAACCCGACGTCGTACTGGCCCGAGTCCATCGACAGGAAGAGGTTCTCCCAGCTGGTGGCCTGGATGTCGGGCTTCAGGCCCAGGACGCCGGCGACGAGGAGGGCGATGTCGGGTTCGATCCCGATGACGGTCTTGTCGTCGTCGGCCTTGAAGCTCAGGGGCGGGGCGCCGTTGCCGGTGGTGCCGATGACGAGGGTCCCACGGTCCTTGATCGCTTGGGGGACCTTGGCGGCGATCTCCGGCACGGCCTCGACGGTGATGCGGCCCTTCTGGGTCGGGCTGGTGTCGACCGACGTGCCACCGGAGTCGCCGGAGGCGGCTGCGGGAGCGGTCGCCGGGTCGGTCCCGCCGCCGCAGGCGGCCAGGACGAGCGGGGTCGCGGCCAGCGACAGGAGCCAGGTTCGACGGCTGATCACGGGGTTCTCCTCGGGGTTCGAGACCTGCCTCGGGGCAGGTCGACAGGGCGGTCCGGCGTTCGCGCCGGACCGGGGTGGGCTGGGTGGTTCAGAGGACCTTCGCGAGGAACGAGCGGGTGCGCTCGTGCCGCGGGTGGTCGAAGACCTCGGTGGGGGTCCCTTCCTCGAGGACGACGCCCTCGTGCATGAACAGCACGCGGTCGGCGACCTCCCGGGCGAAGCCGATCTCGTGGGTGACGACCACCATGGTCGCGCCGGACGCGGCGAGGTCGCGGATGACGTCCAGCACCTCGCCGACGAGTTCGGGGTCCAGCGCCGACGTGGGTTCGTCGAACAGGACCAGGGAGGGTTTGAGGGCGAGCGCGCGGGCGATGGCCACGCGCTGCTGCTGGCCGCCGGACAGGCGGCGCGGGTACTCGTCGGACTTGTCGGCCAGGCCCACGCGTTCGAGGAGGGCCTGCGCCTCCGCCTCGGCCTCGGACCGCTTGCGCCGCTGAGCCGAGACGGGGGCCTCGACGACGTTCTCCAGCACGGTCAGGTGCGGGAACAGGTTGAAGTGCTGGAAGACGAACCCGATCTCCGAGCGCTGGCGCAGGACCTCGCGCTCGTGCAGTTCGCGCAGGTGGTTCCCCGCCCGCTTGTAGCCGATGAGCTCGCCGTTGACCTCGACGACGCCGGCGTCGACCTTCTCGAGGTGGTTGATGGTGCGCAGCAGCGTGGACTTGCCCGAACCCGAGGCGCCGAGCACCACGGTGACGGTGCCGGCGGCCACCGCCAGGTCGACGCCGCGCAGAACCTCGAGCGCGCCGAAGCGCTTGTGGACGCCCTCGAGCCGGACGACGACTCCGGACGCCGGACGGTTCAGGGTCGGCGTGCTCATCGGGAGACCTCCGGGCGACGGGCGCGGGCGGCCAGCACGGTGCGGGCGAGCTTCAGCAGCGGGAGTTCCGCCTGGTGGCGGTCGCTGCCGCGGCCGTAGTGGCGCTCGACGAACCACTGCACGACCGACAGCACGGTGGTGAGGACGAAGTACCAGATCGCGGCCACGAGCAGCAGCGGGATGACCCGGCCGGTGCGGTTGTAGACGACCTGCACTTGGTAGAACAGCTCGGGCAAGGCCATGATGTAGACGACCGAGGTCCCCTTCAGCAGGCCGATGACCTCGTTCCCGGTGGTGGGCACGATGATGCGCAGGGCCTGCGGCAGCTGGATGCGCCAGAACTGCCGGAACTGCGGGATCCCGAGCGCGGCCGCCGCTTCGCGCTGGCCCGGGTCGATCGCCAGGAACCCCGAGCGCACGATCTCGGCGAAGTAGGCGGCCTGGTGCAGGCCCAGGCCGAGGAACGCGGCGGTCAGCGGGGCGATGAGGTTCTGGGTCGAGAAGGTCCAGAACTGCGGGCCGAAGGGGACGCCGAAGCCGATGGTCTTGTACAGGATCGCGAGGTTGAACCAGAACAGGAGCTGCAGGATCAGCGGGACCGACCGGAAGACGCTGATGTAGGCGAAGCTCACACCCTGCAGCAGGGGGTTCTTCGACATCCGCAGGAGGGCGAGCACGGTGCCCAGCACGAGACCGATGGCGGTGCCGACGATCGTCAGCTGCACCGTCAGCCACAGGGACTGCAGGATCGTGGCGGAGAACAGGAACTGCCCGACGGTGGGCCACTCCCAGGCGGGGTTCGTCACGAGGGCGTTGCCGGCCATCGCGGCGACGACCGCGACGGCCGCGGTCGCGACCCACCGCCACGGGTGGCGCGCGGGCAGGACCTTGACGGCCTCCACGGGTTTCTCGGTCCCCAACGGGGCGCTGGGGGCGGTGCCGGTGCGAGTCGTCTCGCTCATCGACGGTCTCCTGGGAGTTCGGACGGGGTGGTGTTGCGGGCCGACAGGTCCTGGTGCACCGCGCGAGCCCCTGCCCGCAGCAGGTCCGCGGCGAGCCGGTCGCCGCGCCGGAAGAGCTCGGCGTTCGTGCCCGGCCGGGCGAACGCCGCGGCGGCGCCCTCGCCCGAGACCCAGGCCCCCGTGGCGAAGCGCCGCGGGTGCGGAGCGCCGTCGTCGCGGACCAGCCGGGCCCGGGCGTCCACGACGAGCCGGCCGTTCGACAGCCGTGTCTCGCCGTCGAGGACCTGGTGGGCCCGGACGTCGCCCCGTTCGCGCAACCGCGTCAGCAGCACGTCGGAGGTCCACTCCAGGTCCGGGACGGGCAGCCGAGCCTCGACGAGCCCCTGCGCCCGCACCTCGTGGGGGCCGCTGTCGGACGTCGCGGTGAACGAGCCCGTCTCGGGATCGGCGACGACGTTCAGCCCGGCCCCGAGGAAGCGCAGCAGACCGGCGCGGGCGAGGGCGGCCAGCTGCCGCAACCGGTGCGGCGGCGGCCCACTGGCGACGTAGCTGAAGAAGCCGTGCCACCAGCCGTCGACGTCGAGGGCCGCGGACCGGGCGTTGAGCCGCCCGGCCGCGTGCAGGCCGGCGGTGACGACGTAGGCGGACAGCAGGGCCGCCACGGCCGCGGCGTCGGGGGAGTGGCGCGCGTCGGCCCGCCGGGTCCGGTCGTCCTCGAGGTGCTGCAGGACGCGCTCGTGGACCTCCTCGCCCGAGGTTCCCCACCACCCGTCCAGGGGGCGGTCCAGCTCGGCGGGGTCGAAGCGGTCGGCGGGGTCGGGGACGGCGCGTTCGACGAGGTCGTCGACCTCGGCCGAACCCCAGGCCGCGCGGGAGAACCGGGCGTCGAACTCGGTGGCCGCCAGCGTGGTGCGGTCCGGGTGGCTGCGGAACAGTTCGCGGTAGTGGGCCCCGGCCAGTTCCTTGGCGATGAGCGGCCAGAGGTCCGCCCGCAGGTCGAGCGGGGCGTCGCCGTGCAGGTCCGAGACGGTCTGCGACGAGTAGTAGCGCGGCAGTCCGAGGTCCCGCGGGGTCTCGTAGCCGATCTTCGAGCGGTACGGCACCCCGCGTCGCGAGCCGGCGTGCAGCCGGGGTTCCCGCCCGCTGGGGTGGTAGTCCAGCGACCCGTCCGGGCCTTCGGTGAACCGCCCGCCGCGGCCCTCGGTGAGGCGTACCACGAGGTCGACGAAGGCCAGACCCATGCCGACCACGACCACGTCCGACCCCGGCCGCAGCACGTCGAGGTCCTGCTCGCTGGTGTAGCCCGGGCGGACGTAGGCCAGGCCGTGGGCGCGGGCGAACGTCGCGATGCGTCGTTCGCGGGGGCCGGGCCGGACGTCGAGGTGCCCCTGCACGAGCAGCACCGCGTCGACCCTCAGGGTCTCCTCCTGCCCGGCCAGGTGCAGCACCTGCCGGCCGTCGAGGGGGTCGTCCGTCAGGTCCAGGACGGTCCGGGCGTGCCGGTGGACCCGCACCCCGGCGGGCAGCTGCGCGAGCGTGCGGGCCCACGCGTCGGCGAAGTACCCGCTGGCGAGGCGACGCGAGGTGAAGGACCCGGGCTCGTGGCGCAGCAGTTCTTCGCGCAGGAGGTCGTCGCCGGTGGCGTCCGCGTCCACCACGAGGGCGGCGCGGTTCTCCTGGACCCAGCCGGCCAGCGACGGCCCGCGCAGCACGGGTTCGGCGAGGCCGGTGACGGACTCGTCGGGCAGGACGCTGATGTCCGCGGCCCGCGAGTTCATCCACAGCAACGGGTCCTGGGCCTCGCGCCACACCCGGCCGGCGCCGGAGTCGTACGGGTCCACCACGTGCACGTCGAGGACGGACCCGTCACCGGTCGCGGTGTGCTGGGCACCGAGACGCTGCAGGAGGACGAGAGTTCGAGGCCCTGCGCCGACGATTCCCAGTGAACGGGTGCGGGGCAGGGAGGAGGTGGGACGTGACACAGGGGTGCTCCGGAGGTCCGCGCCGGCAACGGCGCAGGGGACGTCCGCGGGCGGGGCCGCGACGGACGGGGGTCAGACCCCCGCGCAGACCGCCGAGCTCAGCCGACCCAGGTCGACGTGGCGCCGGCGGACCAGCAGGCTCCCGGGTGCGGTGCAGGAACTCATCTCGCGACTCCCATCGGTCCTGGCGGAAGCACCCTCGCCCGATGGTTCGGGGGGTTGCTGCGACGTCGACGAGCCAGGTCTCTCGGTCGCTCTGGATGGACAGTGCAACGGTAGCCCACGGGGTCGGGTTTCTCCAAGCACCCCACGACGTCCCGTCGGCGCGACGGGGCGGCGGGGGGTCCGGGACGCCCGGAGATCAGTGAGTCGTCCGCGGGGATGCGTTGCGCCCGTGGAGGACTGGGACGACGTCGACACCGAGGGCGAGCAGGGTGCCACCGGCGACGACGCGGGTTTCCCGTCCGGGCAGTCGCGCGAACCCGAGGGTGGCGCAGAGGGAGTGCGCCGCAGTCGTCCTCGGCCCGGAGTTCAGGACGACCCGCTGCAGTCCGCGCCGACGTGCCACGTCGACGGCGTGCCGGGCCAGCGCTGTCCCGACGCCGCGACCACGGGCGGGGACCGCGGTCGCCAGCAGCTGCAGGTCGAGCTCGCCGTCGAGCGTCAGGGAGCTCAGGACTCGCCCGGGACGCGGGAGCGTCATGGTGCCGAGCAGTTCGCCGGAGACGGCGTCGACGGCCACCCACAGCTCCGCCTCGCGGGCCCGCGTCGCGGCGTCGGCGATCTGCCCGGCGTCGTCGTCGGGGAGATCGCCGTCGGCGGCGTAGGCGTCCAGGCCCAGCCGGCAGACGGCCTCGAACTCCTCGGGACGGACCAACCGCACCAGCAGCCCCGGAGCGGGCTCCACGTCCCGGCCGAAGACGGCGAGCCGGGAACCCCCGCGGCCCAGGCGGTGCTCGCGTTCGGGCAGGCGGGTGAAACCCGACCGGTGGTAGAGCCGTTGGGCGGTCTCGTTGCGGGCACCGGTGTCCAGCACCACGCGGGCGAACCCCCGGGCCCGCGCTTGCGCGACGGCGTCCTCGAGCAGCAGCGCGCCCAGCCCGCGGCGGCGGGCGGCGGGGGCGACGGCCAGCAGGCGGAACTCCAGTTCGTCGGGTTCGGCGAAGCGGGCGTGCTCGGTGCCTCCGGCAGCCAGGGTCGCGGTGCCCAGCAGTTCCCGCCCTCACCGTCGGCCTCGACGGCGACGCGGACGTCGGCGGTCCGCGCCCGGCCTGCCGCGTCACGCAGGAGCGCCGCCCGTCCGGCGTCGGGCGGGTACGGGCCCACCGAGAACCCGCTCACCGTCAGCTCTCCGACCGCGTCGAGCTCGTCGGGGCGTGCCGACCGGACGGTCAGCGTGGGCACGCCCGCCGAGACGGGGTCGTCCGTGGTGGTTCTCATCCGGCCTGCGCGGGTTCCTCGGTGGCGAGCCCGGCGGCCTTCCACGCCGGGAACCCGCCGTCGACCTGGACGACGTCCCTGAACCCCGCGGCGAGCAGCTCGGCGGTGACGGGGCCCGAGCCGGCGGGCGATCCGCAGATCACGACGATCTCCTGGTCCTTGCCGGTCAGCTGCTCCAGCGCGCCGGGCTCCCCGACGGCGAACGCGCGGCCGACCTCGGTCTTGGCGACGACGACGGCCTGCGGCAGCTCACCGTGGGCGGCCCGGCCGGCGTCGCTGCGGACGTCGACGAACAAGGCGCCTCCGGCGACGGCGCGGCCGGCGGTCTCGGCGTCGACGAGGGGGGCTTCGGGAAGGGGGGTCTGGATCACGTCACTCCTGCGTCTGGTCGGGGGTCCGCTCACGCGGTCGCGCGGGCGGGTTCGGGCGGGTGCACGGTCGACCGGCCGCGCCACTCCTGCGCGAGCAGTTCGTAGGAGCGGAACCGGTCGGCGGCACGGTACGTCGCCGGCGTCACGAGGACCTCCTCCGCCCCCGTGACCCGGGCCAACGCCTCGAGCCGGGTGACGACGGTACGGCGGGGGTCGCGCTCGAGACGCCGGGGGACAGGTGGTGCTCGGCGAGCCAGAACCCGCGGTAGCCCCAGTCGTCCGCCGCCCGGGCCAGTTCCAGGGTGCCGCCGATGCCCGCCCCGAGTCCCTCGTGCTCGCTCTCGGGGGCGAGGTCGAGGACGGACAGGTCCACGCTCACGCCGGCTGCGCCGCCCGGGCCGGGGACAGACCGAGGTTCTCCCGCAGCGTCGTCCCGGTGTACTCCGTGCGCAGCGAACCCCGTTCCTGGAGCAACGGGACCACCGTGTCGACGAACTCGTCGAGGCCGGTCGGCACCACGGGAGGGTGCAGGATGAAACCGTCCGAGCCGTCGTTCTGGACGAAGTCGTCGAGCTGGTCGGCGACCGTCGTGGGGGTCCCCACGAACGTCGCGCGGGTGGTGACCTCGATGACGGTCTCGCGCAGGTTCAGGGCGCCGCGCGCAGCGATCTCGCGCCACCGCGCCACGACGGCGTTAAGGTCGGGGTCGTGGACCGCCCGTCCCCTCCAGCGCGGCGCAGCAGTGGTGTCGGCGTCGAACTCCGGCAGCGGGCCCTCGGGGTCCCGCTGCGACAGGTCGCGGTTCCAGACCTGCTCGGCCAGCGCGAGGGCGGTCGCGGGGCTGACCTGCTGGTGGGTGAGTTCGCGTGCCTTCTCCTGGGCGTCCGCGACGCTGTCGCCGAGGACGACGCCGGCCGAGGGCAGGATCTTGACGTCGCTCGCCAGTCGCCCGTGCCGCACCGCCCGGGCCTTGACGTCCCGGTAGAAGGGGACGGCGTCCTCGGTGCGCCGGAAGGGGGAGAAGATCGCGTCGGCGTTGGCGGAGGCGAACTCCCGGCCCTGGTCGGACACGCCGGCCTGGATGACCAGCGGGTGCCCCTGCGGGGGGCGGGGGACGTTGAACCGGCCGCGGACGTCGAACTGGTTCGTGTGCAGCTCGAAGGCCCCCACGCCGTGCCGGGCCAGGAACTGCCCGGTGGCGCTGTCTGCCAGGACCTCACCGGAGCTCCAGGAGTCCCACAGGGCGCGGACGGCGATCAGCACCTCCTCGGCCCGCTCGTAGCGCTGCGAGCGGTCGAGGTACCCGCCACGGCGGAAGTTCGCCCCCGTGAACGCGTCGAAGCTGGTGACGACGTTCCACGCGGCGCGGCCCCCGGAGAGGTGGTCGAGGGAGGCGAACTCGCGGGCCAGTTCGTAGGGTTCGTTGAACGTGGTGTTGATGGTCCCGGCCAGGCCCAGGTGGTCGGTGACCCCGGCCAGGGCGGCGAGCACCGTGAAGGTGTCGGGCCGGCCCACGACGTCGTTCTCGTAGATCTCACCCGCGTGCTCGCGCAACCGCAGGCCCTCGGCGAGGAAGAACAGGTCGAAGAAGCCCCGCTCGGCGGTGCGGGCCAGATGGGCGAAGCTCTGGACGTCGATCTGGCTGCCCGCGGCCGGATCCTGCCAGACGGTGTGGTGGTTGACGCCGGGCAGGTGGGCGCCGAGGACGATCTGCTTGCGGGGCTTGCCGTCGGGGATGCTCACGGGTTCCTCCTCAGATTGCGGCGTAGCGGTTGGCGGGCCTGGCCAGCCCGAGGTGGTCGCGCAGGGTGGCCCCGGTGTAGCCCCGGCGGAACGCCCCTGCGGACTGCAGCAGCGGCACGACCTCGTCGACGAGGGCGGGCAGGTCCGTGGCGTTCACCGCCGGACGGAACCGGAAGCCCTCGATGCTCGCCTCGCGCCACAGGAGCAGGCGCTCGACCAGGCCTGCGGCGGAGTCGGCGACGACGAGCGCGTCGGAAACGAACGCCTCGCCGTCCACGGTGTCGAGCCGGTCGAGGCGGTTGCGAGCCGACGCGGCGTCGGAGCCGAGGGCCACCACGAGGTCGGCGTGGACCTGCAGAGGTGGTCCCACCCGGCCGACGGCGGTCTCCGCGGCGCGCACCTCGGCGACGATCTGGCGGGCGTCATCCGTGTCGTGCGGCGTCACGAAGACGACGTCCGCGCTCACGGCGGCGAACTCGTAGGCGGTCCGGGCGTGCGCCAGCGCGGTGACGACGGGTTGGCCCTGCGGCGGCCGGGGGGTGATCGAGGGCCCGAGGACCGAGAACCAGGGGGTCTGCACCGCGACGCGGTGCAGCTGCGTACGGTCGACGAACCGTCCCGAGGCGGTGTCACGGACGACCGCGTCGTCCTCCCAGGAGTCCCAGAGCGCCCGGACGGTGTCGACGACCGCACGGCCCTCGGCGAAGAGGTCCTCCACCGCCGCGGCGACCTCGGGGTCCGACAAGGTCTCGCGGGAGACCGTGGGGACCGCACGCCGTCCGAAGAGCTCGGCCTCGTGGGCGCGGGCCGAGACCTGGGCCCGCCAGCCACCGCGTCCGGAACTGACGTGGTCGAGCGTCGCGAGCGCCTTGGAGACGTGGAACGGTTCGGTGTGGGTCGTCGTGACGGTGGGGACCAGCCCGATGCTGGTCGTCACCAGAGCCAGCCGGGCCGCGACGAGCAGCGCGTCCAGGCGACCGGCGACGCGGTCGGTGCGGTCGTCGGACGGCCCGAAGTGGCTGCCCTGGAGTCCGAGGGCGTCCTCGATGGTGACGAGGTCGAACAGCCCCCGTTCGGCCTCGCGGACGGTGTCGCGCCAGAACGCGGCGGTGAACAGCTCGTCGGCGCGGGCGCCGGGTTCGCGCCAGGACGCGGGGTGCCAGCCCGTGGACTCCAGGGCCACGGAGAGGTGGAGTTCGGACACGGTTCTCCTCCTGCTGTCATGACGACACGCAGGCGTCCGGCGGGTCATCGCGCTTGCCGTTCCCGTTGCGGGAACGGCCAGGTCGTCACCCGGGGCACCCCACCGCGGAGGAGGGTTGCCGGCCAGCGAGCCGGGGCTTGTCGCTGACGCTCTTGACCTGGGGAGAGACTGCCACGCACGACCACCCGGAATCAAGGACCGGGCCGCGGTGCTCTCGGGGGGCCACCGACCGCTCGTCCGCGACGTCGGCGGGCCCCGACCGCACCGCGGTCGGGGCCCGGGGAACTGTCAGCGAGGCTCGGCGGGTCTCAGCCGCCGCCCATGCCGGTCTCGGCGACCCCGCGCACCAGCCAGCGCTGCAGGACGAGGAACACGAACAGCACCGGCAGGAGCGAGAGGAGGGCGGCCGCGAACAGGCCTGAGTAGTCGAACGTCTGGGCCGTGAGGAACGAGGACAGGTACACCTGGACGGTCACCGCGCCCGATCCGCCGCCGGCGACGACGAGGGGCCACAGGAAGGCGTTCCACGACCCGACGAACCCGAGCACGGTGAGCGCCGAGGCGAAGGCCAGCGTGTTGGGGACGACGATGCGCCGGAACACCCCGAAGTACCCCAGGCCGTCCAGTCGCCCGGCCTCCTCGAGCTCCTTGGGGAAGTTGAGGAAGAACTGCCGGAACAGGAACACGTTGAACGCGCTGAACAGGCCCGGGATGATGAGCCCGCGCAGCGAGTCCACCCAGCCGAGGCGCGCCACGATGAGGAAGTTCGGCAGGAACGTGGTGGCGGCGGGGATGAGCAGCACCACGATGGTCGCCGAGAACAGCGGCTTCGCCGCCCGGTTGGGGATGCGGGCCATGGCGTAGCCGGCCATCGCCGCCAGGACGATCTGCCCGCCCGTCAGGACGACGGCCATGACGGCCGTGTTGAGCATCGCCCGCGGGAACGTCGGGTCCTGCAGGACGCGGGAGAACGACGACCAGTCCGGGTCCGAGGGCCACAGCACGAAGGTGCGGCTCGCGACGTCGGCGGCGGGGGAGACGGCCGTCTTGACCATGATGTAGAAGGGCAGCAGGAACAGCAGCGCCACGAGGGTGACGGCGAGGTACCGGGCGACGTTCACGCCCGCACGGGCGGCCTGGCGCCGTCCGGCCCCTGCAGCCCGCGGGACCGACCGGGTCAGTTGCGCGGTGCTCATGCTCGAACCCCTCCTCGACGGCGCCGGGGCGCCTTGGTGCGGTCCTCCGCGGCGCCGAAGCCGAAGAAGCGCGTCTGCAGCAGTGCCACCACGACCATGATCGCGGTGAGGATGAGCGCCCCCGCCGAACCGAGCCCGAAGTCGCGCTGGGAGCCGAGGGCCACGTTGTAGAGGTAGACCAGCGGCGGCCGCGTCGAGGGGTTGGTCGGGACGAGGTTGATGAACTCGTCGAAGGCCTGGAAGGCCGCCACGAGCAGGAGCAGCAGCACGGCCGCGACCGTGGGTCGCAGCTGCGGCCACGTGATGTACCGGAACCGGCGGAACCCGGCGGAGACGCCGTCCAGCATCGCCGCCTCGTACAGGACCGGCGGGATGCGCTGCAGCCCGGCGAGGAACAGCACCATGTAGAACCCGACCTGCAGCCACAGGCGGACGCTGACGAGCACGATCCACCAGAAGGGCGAACTGCCCAGCCAGGAGATCGAGGAGATCCCGACCGCGCCCAGGACGCTGTTGGCGACCCCCGAGGGCAGGCCCGAGAACAGGGCCAGCTTCCACACCAAGGACCCGACGACGTAGGAGCAGGCCACGGGCAGGAAGAGGGCGGAGCGGTAGAACGCCTGGAAACGGGGCAGGCCGTTGACGAGGACGGCCAACCCCAGGGACACCGCCATCGTCACCGGGACGATCAACAGGGCGTAGACGAAGAACGTCACGAGGCTGTTCGTGAAGGCGTCGTCGGTGAGGAAGTGCGTGAAGTTCCCCAGCCCGACGAACCGGGTCGGGGTGAGGGTGCCGCGGGCCTCGAAGAAGCTCAGGCCCGTGCTCCAGACGATCGGGACGAGCGTGAAGACGACGAGACCGACGAGGAACGGGGTGACGAACACCCAGAACGCCAGCCGGCTGCCCTTCACCGTCGTGCCCCGCGAGGGGGTTCCCGACCCCGCCGGGCGGGACGGGACCGGCGAGGTCCCGCCCCGTCCCGGCGCGGACGCGGTGCTGCTGCTCACGACGCGAGGGAGTCGAGGGTCTGCTGGCAGGTCTTCTGCGCGGCCGCCAGTTCCGACGCCACGTCGGCGCCGTTGGTGAGCATGCGGGTGGCGGCGTCGGTGAGGGCCGTCCCCATCGCCGGAGCCCAGAACGGCCCGGCGGTGTAGCCCCACTGGCCGGTCAGGTCGACGACCTGCTTGGCCAGACCGTCCTGCAGTTCGGTCGTCGATGCGGCGGTGGCCGTCTTCGGCGGCACGTGGAAGCCGAAGCCGACGGCGAACTTCTTCTGGAAGTCGGCGTCGTCGATCCACTGCGCCTTGGCCATCGCCTTGCCCGCGTCGACGTTCGAGGCCTTGGCGGCGACCTGCTCGTTCCACTGCGACACCAGGACGGCCTGCTTGCCCGACCCGCCGACCTGGGGGACGGCCATGACGCCGAGGTCGTCGCCGAGGGCCTTCTTCATGGCCGGCAGCGCCCACATGCCCTGCCAGGTGATGGCGGCCAGGCCGGCGTTGAAGGAGGTGGGGTCGGTCCAGTCGGTCGGCGACCCCGTGAGCATGGCGCCCGCCTTGTAGGCCTTCTGCAGCGCCGTCAGACCCGCGACCACCTCGGGCGTGTTGAACGTGACCGTCTTGTTGTCGGCGCTGAGGAAACCCGGGCCGGCGGCGACCGCGATGGCCTGCGAGAACACGCCCGCGCCGCCGTCGTTGCCGAAGAACAGGCCCTTCTGGTTGCCGCCGGTGAGCTCGACCCCCGCCTGCAGGAGCTCGTCGAACGTCGTCGGGACCGCGATGCCGGCCTTCTGCAGCATGCTCGGGCGGTACCAGAGCAGCTGCGGGTCGGTGATCATGGGGATGCCCCAGATCTTCCCGTCGATCGTGACGGGTTTGAGCGCGACCTCGCTGAACTGGTCCTTGATGGGCTCCATGACGTCGGACAAGTCGGCGTACAGGCCCTTGCGGGCCGAGGCCGGGTCGATGGCGTTGTTCTCGAAGACGTCGACACCGCTGCCGGACAGCAGCCGCGAGGACAGCTTGGAGGCGTAGTCGCCGAGGGTCCACTCCACGGTGACGGTGGCCGGCTTGTAGCTCTTGGCCCAGTCCGTCACCGCCTGCTGGACCCCCTGCTCGCCGTACTGGTGGTACCACTGCGACAGCGACGTGCCACCGCCCCCGCCGCCGCCCCCCGTGCCGCCGTCGTTGCTGCCGCAGGCGCTGAGGGCGAGCGTCGTGGCCCCGGCGCCGAAACCGGCGAGCAGGCTCCGGCGGGAGAACCGGGAGGAGGTGGTGGGCGCCATGTCGTGCTCCTTCGCGAGGGCGCGCCGAGGCGACGCGCGATGTCGGAGACGGTCACCGGTGACCGCCCTCGTCGGTGCCGGCGACCCCGCCGGAAACCTCTGTCGGCGATGTTAGCGCGAACAGGGACCGCGTCAACCCGCCGCGGCGATCGTCACCGAACCGCTACGCTTCTGCGGTCCCCGGCCCTGGTGCACCTCCGGTGCGTCCCGGCGTCCACGACTGCACGCGGGATCGGGCAGGGGCAGACGAGGAAGGGGCCGGCGATGCCCGGTGAGGTGTCCGCTGAGGTGCTGCAGGTGACGTCAGCCACGTCACCACCCGCGTCGCCGCCGCGCCGCAACCCGTCGCTGGCCGACGTGGCCAAGGTCGCGGGGGTCTCCTCCCAGACCGTCTCGCGCGTGGTCAACGGCCACGGGAACGTCGTCGCGGCGACCCGCGAACGCGTCCTGGAGGCCCTGCAGGCCGTCGGCTACCGGCCCAACGCGGCCGCCCGCGCCCTGGCCACCGGCCGCTCCCGCGCCCTCGGCGTCCTCACCTTCTCGGTCTCCCGGCTCGGCGACGTGCGCTCGCTGTCCGGCATCTCGGCGGCCGCGTCGCGGGCGGGCTACTCCATCAGCCTGCTCAGCCTGCGCGAGGCGACGACGACGGGCGTGGACGCCGGCATCGCCCACCTCACGGGCCAGGACGTCGACGGCCTCGTCATCATCGAGGCCGAGGTGCTGGACTCCCCGGTCTTCTCCGTGCCCGCCTCCGTCCCCCTCGTGGTCACCGATGCCGTTGCCTCGCAGCGCTACCCGAACGTCGACACCGACCAGGCCGCCGGGGCGGCGCTGGCCGTGGACCACCTCCTGCGGCTGGGGCACCGCACCGTGCACCACGTGACCGGCCCCGGCAGCTCGCGCGCCGCGCGGGAGCGTCGGCGCGCCTGGGAGGGGGCGCTGCGCTCCCAGGGGCGGCCCGTGCCGTCGGTCCACGTCGGCGACTGGAGCTCGGCTTCGGGGTACCGGATCGGTCGCGTCCTCGCGCACCGCCCGCCCGGGGAGGTCACGGCCGTCTTCAGCGCCAACGACCAGATGGCGCTGGGGGTGCTGCGCGCGTTCCACGAGGCCGGCGTCGACGTCCCGGGGGACGTCTCCGTCGTGGGCTTCGACGACACGGCCGAGGCGGGTGACTACTGGCCGCCGCTCACGACCGTCCGGCAGGACTTCGAGGGGGTGGGGGAGCTGTGCGTCTCGCTGCTGCTCGACCAGATCCAGCACCCCGGCCCGGTCTCGACGCGGACGCACCGGGTGCCCGTGCAGCTCGTCGTCCGGGCCTCCACGGCCCCACCCAGGGCCTGACCGGGTGGCGCGAACCATGTTCGCGCGAACATCTGAGGGGGTAGCGTGCCGCGCGTGACGCTCGCTCCCGCCACCCACCCGCTCGCGGTGGGACCCGACGGTTTCCTCCGTGACGGCCGCCCGCACCTGCTGCTGTCCGGCGCCCTGCACTACTTCCGCGTGCACCCGCGGCAGTGGGCCGACCGGCTCGCCCACGCGGCCGCGCTGGGTCTGAACACCGTCGAGACCTACGTCCCCTGGAACCTGCACGCCCCCCGGCGGGGCGAGTTCCGCACCGACGGTGCCTGCGACCTCGGGGGTTTCCTCGACGCGGTCGCCGCCGCCGGCCTCGACGCCGTCGTCCGCCCCGGGCCCTACATCTGCGCCGAGTGGGACAACGGTGGCCTGCCGGTCTGGCTGACGCGCTCCGGCGTCCGGGTCCGCACGGACGACCCCGGCTACCTCGCGGCGGTCGACGAGTTCCTCGGCGCGGTCTACGACGTCGTCCGCCCGCGCCAGGCCGACCGCGGGGGACCGGTCGTCCTCGTGCAGGTGGAGAACGAGTACGGCGCCTACCCCACGGGGACGGACGCGGCGGCGCGCGCGGCGCACCTGCAGCACCTCGTCGACGTGACGCGGGCCGCGGGCATCACCGTGCCGCTCACGACGGTCGACCAGCCCACGGACGAGATGCTGGCCGCGGGGACACTGCCGGAACTCCTCACGACCGGGTCGTTCGGGGGCCGCGCCGCCGACCGGCTCGAGACCCTGCGCCGGCACCAGCCGGACGGGCCGCTGGTCTGCTCGGAGTTCTGGA
The DNA here is from genome assembly GCF_040702905.1 of Kineococcus sp. NPDC059986. Taxonomy (NCBI): domain Bacteria; kingdom Bacillati; phylum Actinomycetota; class Actinomycetes; order Kineosporiales; family Kineosporiaceae; genus Kineococcus; species Kineococcus sp. NPDC059986. Next base: position 119,996 of record NZ_JBFBND010000010.1, read on the forward strand.
TCGGGTGGTTCGACCACTGGGGTTCGCACCACGGGACGACGTCGGTCGCCGACGCCGCGGCCGAACTCGAGGCCATGCTCTCGCGCGGGGCGGGCGTCAACGTCTACATGTTCCACGGCGGGACGAACTTCGGGTTCACCAACGGCGCGAACGACAAGGGCACCTACCAGCCCACGATCACCTCCTACGACTACGACGCCCTCCTCGACGAGGCGGGGCGACCGACGCCGAAGTTCCACGCGTTCCGGGACGTCATCGCGCGGTACGCCGAGGTGCCCGCGCCGGTGCCGGTCTCGCACCCGGAACCCGCGCCGGTCCTGGCGGCGAGGTTCTCCGCGGCCCGCCCGCTCGCCGGCCTGCCGACCGGGCCGGAGCTGGCCTGGACCGGGACCGAACCCCCGGTCCTGGACGACCTCGAGGTCGCCTCCGGGGAGGTCGTCCGGATCGCCTGGATCAGCGGGACCTCCTGCGGTGCGCAGGGTCCGACGTTGTTCGAGGTCGGTGAGGTGCGGGACCGCGTGACGGTCCTGCTCGACGGGGTCCGCCTCGGCACGCTGTTCCGCGAGCACCACGACCGCTCCCTCGTCCTGCCCCCGCACGCGGCCGGTGCGCGCGTCGACCTGCTCGTCGAGGACGCCGGCCGGGTGAACTACGGAGCCCGGCTGGGGGAGACCAAGGGGCTCGTGGGTCCGCTGCTGGTCGCGGGGGAACCCCTGCGGGACGCCGTCGTGTGCCCCGTCGACCACGAGGCGTTGGCGGCTCTCGTGACCCCCGACGCCGGGGCGGACGTCGACCGGCTCGTCGGCCCCGTCCTGGCGGCGGCCGAACTGCAGGTGGCCGGACCCGTCGACCTGTTCCTCGACACTTCGCGCTGGGGGCGGGGGGTGGCGTGGTTCAACGGTTTCGCCCTCGGCCGGTACTGGCGGCACGGGCCGCAGCGCAGCCTCTACGTCCCGGCACCCGTCGTCCGCGCGGGCCGCAACGTCGTCACCGTGCTGGAGTTCGACGGGGCGCCGGACGCCGTCGTGACCACCCTGCCGGACCTCGCGCTCGGCCACACGGAGGCCTGACCCGCCCACGGCCCCGGGCGGGAACCGCCCTCACCAGCGCCAGGGGCGGACGGTGAGGGCGTCGGGGGACACGTCGACCTCGTGGAACTCGGCGCGGACCGTCGGGGTCCCCATCCCGCGGTGCAGGACGAGGGCCGTGCGGCCGTCGAAGGTGTCGAGCAGCATCCCGTGGCCGGCGCCGCCGCCGACGAGCACCTCGCGCTGCTCCCAGGGCCCCGTCAGGTCCCCCGAGCGCGACAGCGCCCACGTCTGCACGTACTCGGTGCCCCGCCCCCGGTAGGAGGACCACAGGCAGGCGAGCGCGCCACCGGGGAGCCGGCGCAGTTGCGGCCCGTCCGTGACGTAGGGGGCGAGCGCGGTGTTCCCGGGTGTCCGGTCCGCCTGCCAGGACGCCTCGGACCCGCGGAAGAGGTGCACGGGCGGCCCCGCGGCGCCGGACAGGTCCGGCTGCAGCGGAACGGCTTCGACCGTCCCGTCGAGGAGCTGCACCCACTCGTGGGCGTAGACCATCCACGGCCGGCCGTCCCGGTCGGTGACGAGGGTGCCGTCGAGCGTCATGGCGTCGGCCGGCGGGACGGGCGCGGCGGGGTCGACGAGCGTGAAGGGGCCGTCGGGGTCGTCGGCCACCGCCACGACGGTGCCGCGGGCGGCCGGGGTCAGCCGCCACCGCGCGTCGTCCGAGCGCAGCAGGAAGGACGTCCCGCCCTGCCGGGGGGCCGGCAGTTCCGCCGCGGGCTGGTGCAGCGTCGTGAAGAGGTGGAACCGTCCGCCCCAGGCGTGGACCTCGGGCGCCCAGGGGGAGGACGTCGGATCGGCCCAGCACCCGTCGGGGACGGAGAACACCCGTCGCGGGGCCGACCACGTCCGCAGGTCGCGGCTGTGCCGGACCTCGACGCCGGCCGGGTCGCCACCCACCCCCTGGTAGAGGCGGTACGTCCCGTCGTGCGCCAGGGGCAGGACGTACGGGTCGTGGACGGGCAGGGACGCGAGGGGGACCTGTGGGTCGTCGGCGGCCACGCTCCGACCCTAGTCGGGGCCGAGCGGGTGGTGCGGTGCCGCCGTGCGGGTGAGCCGGACTGGAGTGCGGACGTCCGCCGATCGACATCCTTGGTGTGCAGCAACAGAGCAGAGCCCTCGCCTCGTGGTGGCGCCACGTCAGTCCCGCGGCCCGCGAGGAGCTGGTGACCCTGCGTCCGGACGACCTGCTGCCCGGTCAGCTCACCGACGACCTGCGGGCCTTCGGGGTCGACGTGCCCGACGTCGCCGTGGCGCTGGAGCTGCACGGCCACACCTACCGCGTGCACGCGCAGCCGCCGGCGCTCACCGACTTCCTGGCCGCCGCGCGGGTGTGGGACCAGGGGTGGCGCGAACCCGCCGCCTGAGGAGGACCCGCAGCGCGACCCCCGCGAGCAGGACGAGCAGCCCGACGACGACCGACCGGGCCGGCAGCGTGAGGACGAGCGTGACGCATCCCAGCGCGCCGACGGCTTGCAGCGTCCGCGGGTACCGGCGCTGGGCGGGGGCCTGCCGCCAGGCCGCCACGTTCGCGACGAGGTAGTAGACGAGCACGCCGCAGGAGGAGAACCCGATCGCGGTGCGCAGGTCGACCGTCAGCACCAGCGCGAGGACGACCACCGCCACCGCCAGCTCGGCCCGGTGGGGCACCTGCCACCGCGGGTGCACGGCGGCCAGCGGCCGGGGCAGGTCGCCGTGGCGCGCCATCGCGAGGGCCGTGCGTCCGACGCCCGCGACGAGGGCGAGCAGGACGCCGAGGGCCGCGGCGGCGGCACCGGCCCGCACCACGGTGCCCGTCCAGGGCCAGCCGGCCGTGGCGGCCGCGGCCGCCAGCGGTGCGGACCGGTCCGCGAGCCCGGCCGGGCCCAGGGCGTGCAGCGCGGCCGCGCCGACCGCGGCGTAGACGACGACCGCGGCGGCCAGCGCCGTCGTCACGGCCCGGGGGATGGTGCGTTCGGGGTCGCGGACCTCCTCGCCCAGCGTGGCGACCCGGGCGTACCCCGCGAAGGCGAAGAAGAGCAGCCCGGCCCCCTGCAGGACGCCCAGCGGTCCGGGGTGGGCGACGGGGTCCCCTGCCGCGGGGGTGCCGGTGGCGCCGGGGCCGGCGAGGGCGGCCACGACGACGACCGTCAGCGCGAGCAGCGTGAGGACGAGCAGCACCCGCGTCAGTCGCGCGGTCCGGGCGATGCCGCGCAGGTTCACGGCGGTCAGGAGCACGACCGCGACGGCCGCCGTCGGACGCTGCCAGGGCGTCGGGGCGACGTGCGCGGCGAAGGTGGTGGCGACGGCCGCGCAGCTCGCCGTCTTGCCGACGACGAAGCCCCAGCCCGCCACGAAGCCCCACCACGGGCCGAGCTCCTCGCGGCCGGAGAGGTAGACGCCACCCGAACCCGGGTGCGCGGCGGCGAGCTGCGCCGTCGCCGTGGCGTTGCACCAGGCGACGACGGCGGCGACCGCGAGGGAGAGCAGCACCCAGGGGCCCGCCGCGGCCGTCGCCGGGCCGAAGGCGGCGAAGACCCCCGCTCCCAGCATCGACCCGAGTCCCAGGGCGACGGCGTCACCGAGTCCGAGGCGCCGGGCGAGGGGGGCCGAAGGGGCCACGGGAGTCCTCCGCGGGACGGGGGCGGCGCGCGGCCGGCAGGGCGGGTCCGCCTGCGGCGCCGACGCTAGCGGGTGCCCCCACCTCGATCCCGCAGCGCCGACCGCAGCGCCGGCGAGGGCCGTCCGGGGGAGCGGGGGCCCGTTCCGGATGCGCGTCGGCCCGCCGGGCGGGACGGTGTGCGCCGGTGCACACGTCGTCCCCACCGGGCGACTGCACGGGAGCACGACGTCCAGGAGGGACAACGGCAGTGGTGGCGCGGACAGGCCCGGGGCGAGCTCCTCGTGGGGTGCGGCGGTGAGCGCGGGACGGACCCCGGACGACGACCGGGCGGTGCGTCGGGCCGCCCTGCTGGCCGCCCGGCACGCGGCGTGGCTGCGGCGGCGGGCCCGCGGGTTCCAGCCGCGCCGGTTGCCCCTGGTGCCGCGGTCGGCGGCGGGTCGCGCGGTGCCGCGCCGGGCCCGGGGGACGGGGGAGGGTCCGGCCGACGGCGGAGTCTGAGAGGTGGGTCCGAGGGTCGGGTCTCAGAGGTCGCTACGGCGGGCGACGACGTCGCCGACGTGCACGTGCACGCGGACCCGCTCGGCGGGCGGGCTCAGCCGGCCGAGGAGGTCGCGCAGGGTGGCCGCGAGGGTGGCGTGGACCTCCTCGCCGGCCGACGGCAGGTGCGTCCCGAACAGCGCGGCGACCTCGACCGTGACGCCGGTGAGCACGTCGTCCTCGCCGGTGGCGCAGTGCACGGCCGTGACGGCGACGTCCGGGAGCGCGGCCACGGCACGCCGCAGGGACGAGACGAGCACCTCCGTCGCGACGAGGTAGTCGCCGAGGTCGTGCCGTCCGCGCACGGGGGCGGAGGCGCGGTGCGCGCGGCGCGCGAGGGCGAGGAGGTCCTCGCGGACGGCCGTCCAGCCGTCCGGGGTGTGCCGGCGCAGCGCCGCGGTCGCCTCCGCGAGCGGGCCGGCGGCGTCGACGGGTCCGCGTCCAGCCACCGGTCCAGCCACCGTCCGCACCTCCCGTCCGTCGCCGTCCGCACGCAGCCCGCCGCGTTCCGGTGACGCGCTGGGGTCTCGGAGCAAGTGTCGCAGGCAGGTGCCCGCCCCCGCTCGGCTGAGGGCGCTCGCTGTGCATCTGGTGTGACGCAGGTCACTACTGCCGCGGCGTGAGCTTCCCGGTCCCCGGGACTCCACCTCTCGCGTAGGCACCCGTCCCGGCCTCCGCGGCGGCCGGCGCACCCGAGGAGGACACGTGGACGCAGCGGCAGGCGACCCCCGACCGCCCTCGCGGGGGCTCGACGTCGGCGCGCTCGCCGACGCCCTGTTCGACGCGGTCCGGTCGGTGCCCGGCGTCTCGCACCTGCACGCGGGAGCGCTGGAGGAGATCGGCACCTACCTGCCCGGTCGGCGGGTGGCCGGGGTGCGGGTGCCGCACGACGGCGGTGTGCCCACGGGACCCGTCGAGGTCCACGTCGTCGTGGCGCAGGGCTTCGCGGTGCCGCGCACGGCGGCCCGCGTCCACGACGTCGTGAGCCGCGAACTGGCCGGTCGCTCGGTGCCGACGACGGTCCTCGTGCACGTCGACGACGTGGGCGGTGGGCGAGCGGCCGGGCCGGGGGCACCCACCCGGCCGTGGCGGGACGGGGTCTGGTGACGGACCGCGCGGGGGCAGGACACGATCCCGGGGGTGGTCACGTGGACCCGACCGACCGCCGGCTCCTGGACCTGCTGCGGGCCGGGGCGAGCGGCGCCGAGGCCGCCGAGCGCGTCGGCATCACCCCACGGGCCGCCGCCGCGCGGCTGAAGGAGCTGCGTGACCGCTTGGGCGTGACGAGCACCCGCAGCCTGCTGGACGCGCTGGACCCGGGGGAACCCGACGGCCGGTGACCGTGTGCATCCGTCCGGGACCCCGTCCTGGGGGAAAGATCGCCCGTTTCCGCGACAGAGCGTCACTTTCTAGAACACAATGGGGTCACGGCGGGCGGGGTCTCGCCGCTGGAGGCGTCCCGGTCCCGGTGAGCGCCCGACCGAGAGGGGCCGCCGTGGACGACGCCGTTGCGGACCGTGGGCCGGTGCCCGCGGCACCCTCGACGTCCCCCGGCCCGCACGTCCCCCGGCCCACCCGTCGCGTCCGTGACGACACGCGGCGCGCCGCCGAGCGGCTCACGGCCGACGCCACCCGCACGGCGACGGCCCGTCGCCTGCAGACCCTCGCCTCGCGCCCCGACCTCGACGGCCTGGCCGCGGTCGCCGCCCGGCTCGTGGGCGCCTCGTCGGGGCGGATCCTCCTGTTGGCCGACGCCCCCCTCGTGGTCGGGGCGCACGGCCCGCAACCCGAGGGGGCCGCCGACCTCGCGCTGACCGTGTGCTCGCAGACCGCGGCCGAAGGCCGACCCCTCGTCATCCCCGACACCCACGTCGACCTGCGCGTGCGCGAGCTGCCGGCCGTCCGCGACGGGCAGGTCGGGTCCTACCTGGGCGCACCGCTGGCCACCCGCGACGGTCTCGTCGTCGGCGCCCTGTGCGTCTTCGAGGCGGAGGCCAGGGACTGGGTCGCCGGGGAGGCCGAGCTCCTGCAGCACGTCGCCGACGCCGCCTCCGCCGAGCTCGAGCTCGCCGCCGTGAAGGAGGTCTCCCCCTCGGGTCCCCTGCTGCAGACGGCGGTGCAGTCCGCCGGGGTGGGCACCTTCGAGCTCGACCTCAGCACGGGACGGGTCGCCTGGGACGAGCAGACGTTCGCCCTCTTCGGCCTGCGCAGCGACGAGCTCCACGACGAGGTGGAGGTCGCGATCGCCCGGGTCCACCCCGACGACCGCGACTCCGTGCGGGCCGACCTCGACGTGGCCGTGGCCACCGGCGGCTACACCTCCTCCTACCGGATCGCGCTGCCCGACGGGACGGTCCGCTGGATCGAGGCGCGCGGCCGCGTCCACGGCGAGGCGCCGGGCACCCCGGGACGTCTCGTCGGGACCGTCCTGGACGTCACGGCCCAGCACCGCGTCACCGAACGCATCGCCGGTGCGCTGGAGGGCATGGCCGTCGGGTACGTGGCCGTCGACCGCAGCTGGCGGGTGGCCCACGCCAACGCGGCCGTCGAACGGCTGACGGGCACGGCCCGCGCCGACCTGCTCGGCCGCGACGTCGTCGACCTCTTCGCCGGCAGCGACACCGCTGGTCGTGCGGACCCGGCAGCCGCCGGCGCGGCCGGTCCCGAGGCCCTCACCGAGCTCGTCCGCCGCGCCCTGCGGACGGGGGAGGCCGTGGTGGAGGTCGCGCGCCCCGGCCCGCCGCAGCGCTGGGTCGAGGTCCGCGTCGTCCCCGAGGGGGAGGGGCTGGCGGTCTACCTCCTCGACACCACCCAGCGGCGGGAGGCGGCGCAGGCCGCCGACCGTGCGAGCCGCCGGGTCTCGCTGCTGGCCGAGGTCACCGCCGCGCTCACCCACTCCGGCGACCCCGAGGCGGCCGCCCAGCGGCTGGCCGAGATCCTCGTCCCGGCCCTCGGCGACTGGTGCGTCGTCACCCTCGTCGACGACGACAGTCCCGTGAACGCCCCCGTCCGCGCGGTCCCGCACCCCGAGGACCTGCGCCGGGGGCTGCGCGACGTCGGGGGGTGGCACCACGACCCCGCGCGGCGACCGCTCGTCGCGCGGTACGCCGAGCACCGCCTCCCCGACCTCACCGAGCACGCCTTCCTCTGGCGCGCCCTGCGCGAGCGGACCCCCCTGCGGGTGCTCGACGCGGCGGACGCCGTGGCCGCCGTCCTCGACCCCGACGGCGTCGCCCACGCCGTCCTGGCGGAGCTGGCCCCCTCCTCCGCGGTCGTCCTGCCCCTGCTCGGCCGCGGCCGGACGGCCGGGCTGCTGTCCCTCTTCCAGGACCCGGGCCGTCCGCCCCTGGACGAGGAGGACCTCCAGACCGTCGTCGAGGTCGCCGGCCGGGCGGGACTGGCGGTGGACGCCGCCCGTCTGCAGCGCGACCAGCGCAGCTTCGCCGAGGCGCTGCAGCGCTCCCTGCTCACCGACCCCCCGCCCCCGGTCCACGCCGACCTCGTCGTGCGGTACGTGCCCACCGCGCGGGCCGCGCAGGTCGGCGGCGACTGGTACGACGCCTTCGAGCAGTCCTCGGGCTCGGTCCTCGTCATCGGCGACGTCGCCGGGCACGACACCCGCGCCGCCACCGCCATGGCCCAGGTGCGCACCGTCGTGCACACCCTCGGTGTCGTCGGCGACGACCGTCCCGCCGAGGTGCTCGCCCGGACCGACCGGGTCGTCGCCTCCGCACCCGACGACGTCACCGCCACCGCCCTGGTGCTGCGGCTGGAGGACGGACCGGGGACGGGGACGCGGGTGCGCTGGTCCTCGGCCGGGCACCCGCCCGCCGCCGTCCTGGCCCCGGACGGTTCCGTGGACTTCCTCACCGCGCCCGACGCGGACCTCATGCTCGGCGTCGACCCGGGCACGGGCCGTCACGACCACGTCGTCGACCTGCCGGCCGGCAGCACCGTCGTGCTCTACACCGACGGCCTCGTGGAGCGGCGGGACAGCTCACTGGACGAGGGGTTCGCGGCGCTCGCCGACGCCCTGTCGGCCCTCGCCGCGACCGGGCCCGTGGACCTGGACGTCCTCGTCGACGGCCTGCTCGCCCGCCTGCTGCCCGGGGAGGCCGCCGACGACGTCGCCGTCCTCGCCGTCCGGCTGCGGCCGCGCGCCTGAGCCGGGCTCAGACCACCGCGAGGGAGGCGGCCGCGAGCGCGGCGCCCACGACCGACCCCACGACCACCTGCGCCACCGTGTGCGCGCCGAGCCGCACCCGCGCCGCGGCGACGAGTGGGACAGCGAGCAGGGCCGGGAACGTCACCGGGACGAGCCCGACGAGCACCACGGCCGAGGCGGCGGCGACCATCGCGTGCAGGGAGATCTTCCAGCGGCGCGAGACGGTCAGGCCGACCACGGCGCAGGCGGCCATGAGGCCGAGGAAGACGAGGGAGGAGGTGGCCCCGTCCAGCAGCACCAGGAGGACCGCGGCGAGCGCCGTCAGCCCCGCGACCATCGCCAGCAACGGCGGCCGGTCCTCGCGCCGCGGCACGTGCAGCGACGCGTAGCGCCCCCGCCGGACACCGCGCAGCACCACCGCGACGGGCACGACCGCGCACAGCACGGTGACCAGCAGCCCGGACAGGGCGCCGCGCCAGGGGGGTGTCGTCGTGAGGGTCGAGACGAGGACGGGCATGACGGCCGCCAGGACCCAGGGGGCGAGGACCTCGCTCGTCAGGTGCGCCCAGCGCGGTGCGGGCGTGAGCCGTGTCACGTCGCGTCGGGGCGGTCGTCGGGCACGGGGAAACCTCCTGGACGCAGAAGCGGCGCAGTCACCGGAGTGACTGCGCCGCTTGGCCTTTCCTCTGTGCGCCACCATGGACTCGAACCATGAACCCGCTGATTAAGAGTCAGCTGCTCTGCCAATTGAGCTAGTAGCGCGTGCGAGAAGAACGTTAGCAGACCTGCACCGGAGCGGTGAAATCCGGCTCCCCGGGGGGAACGAGAGGGGGCGTGCCCCCCGGGGGCCGGATGCGGCGGATCCGCTCACGTGCTCACTGTCAGCCCTGGTTCCACCACTCGTCGTCGGGCAGACCCTCGGCGGCCAGCAGCTCCGCGGAGTGCGGACCGTCCGGTGAAGCCATGTCCATGATCAGGGACAGCGGGATGTGCTCCGAGAGCATCTCCATCACCGGTTCGGCGGCGCTGTCGGCGGCCGGCGTCTTCTCCTGCGTCATGAATCCTCCCGAGGACTGAGCGACCCCCTCCACGTGCGGGGGATGCACAGAACGTCGTCCGCCGGGGGCGGTTCCTTGAGACGGGTCCGGCGGGTGGGCCCGTCCGGCGCAGCGACGGAGCCCCGTCGTCACCGGCTGCGCACGGCGCGCGCTGGTTCCGTGCTCCCGGCGGGTGCCACCGGGACCCCCGGACGGTCCCCGCCCTCACGCCGCACGGCCACGACGACCGCGATCCGCCGTCGTCGACGGCGCGCGGCCGCGGCGTCGAGCGGGTAGCGGGTCAGCACCGGGGTGGTCATGGCCCGACCGTAGGTGCGGGCCGTGCGCCGGCACATCGGTCGCCGGCGGGATCCGCGGATCACCCCCAGGGGTGACGCCCGGCCGGCCCCCACCCCCCGTTCAGGGTGGACGCGGGGTGTCCGACCGCGCACAGTGGTGCGATGCAGGACGTCGGAGCCTGGGGGATCGACCTCACCATGCCGCAGTCCCTGCTGCTGGCCCTGCACCTGCGGGACGCCGCCGGACTGACCCCGCCCACCTCGCCCGTCCTGCCGTCGCTGCCGCCGCTGGACCCGCCGGTGCGCCGGCTGCACGTCGAGGACGGTCTGGAGGTGGCGGGCCGGCAGTGGGCGGACTGGTGGCTGGAGAACTTCCCGGGCGGTGCGGACGCGCTGACGTCGATCCTGCCGCCGCGCTACCCGGGTCTGCGCGGCCGCACCGAGCTGCGCGGGCTCGCCGAGCTCGGGATGGACGACGCCGTCGCCTGGTGCGCCCGCGTCCGCGAGATCGAGAGGCGCGTCGTCGCGCGCTCGCCCAGCGCGCTGTTCGAGACGAACCTCGTCACCGGTGTGGAACGCGAGATCGGCTGGCGCATCCGGCCGTTCGACCTGCGGATCGTCGTGCTCCCCGTCGAGGGCGCCCACGCGTGGGACGTCGTCGGGCAGGCCGTCATCTCGCTCGGCCTGCGCGCCGACCGCGACGCCTACCTCGCGTGGTTGCGCGAGCGGCTCGTGGAGATCGGGCGGCTGCGGATCGCGCGCAGCGAGGGGCAGAACACCTGACGCGGGGCGACCCGGGCGGAGAACGGGAGAGGGCGGCCCCGGTGACCCGGGACCGCCCTCTGGACCTGCGTGGGGTGAGTGACGGGACTTGAACCCGCGACTTCCTGGACCACAACCAGGTGCTCTACCAGCTGAGCTACACCCACCACGACACCTGCCGCGAGACGACGCTCACGCACGTGACGGGTCGAGGATACACGCGCGCGGACCCGCCCCGGGACACGGAACCGCCGGCGTGACCCGGCCGGCCCAGCGCCGGTGCGGGCTCACGCCTGGGGCGCGTCGGGCTTCAGCTCGAACTTCGCCCCGGCGGCCTTCGCGGTGTCGGAGTCCGGGCCGGGGTCCTGCACGAAGAGGACCTCGCGGTAGTACTTCAGCTCCTGGATGCTCTCGCGGATGTCCGCCAGGGCGCGGTGCCCGCCGTGCTTGCGCGGGGTGTGGAAGTACACGCGCGGGAACCAGCGGCGGGCCAGTTCCTTGAGCGAGGACACGTCGATCAGCCGGTAGTGCAGGTGATCGGTCAGCTGCAGCATGTCGCGCGCGAGGAACGCGCGGTCGGTGTGCACGGAACTGCCGGCCAACGGGGCCTTGCGCGGTTCGGGGACCCACTGCTTCACGTAGTCGAGGACGATCTGCTCGGCCTCGGCGAGCGTGCGTCCGGACGGGATCTCGGTGAGCAGACCGGACGTCGTGTGCATGGCGACGACGACCGGGTCCATGTCCTGCAGGGACTCCGCGGGCGGCTTGATGACGACGTCGACGCCGTCGCCGAGCACGTTGAGGTCGGCGTCCGTGACGAGGACCGCGACCTCGACGAGCGCGTCGTCGGTCAGGCTGAGACCCGTCATCTCGCAGTCGATCCAGACGATCCGGTCGTTGACCTTGTCCGTGGCCTTGCCGGTGACCTTGTCGTTGCTCACCGGAGCAGCGTAGTGGGGTGACTGCGCGGTGGGTGGTGGACGACGGGCGGTGGTCGGGTCAGCCCGTACGCTCGGGCCCATGCCGGCGCAGCCAGTCCGCGCGTCCGCGCTGGCCCCCGTGACGGCCGTCGTCCTCGTCGTGTGCGGCCTCCTGAGCCTGGCCGCCGTGACGGCCGAGGTGGGCTGGCGCGGCCTCCTGCCCGGGCTCGCGCTCGCGGCCGTGCCCGTCGGACCCGTGCTCGCGACCGTCCTGTGGCTGGACCGGCACGAGGCCGAACCGCCGCACCTGCTCGCCTTCGCCTTCGGCTGGGGCGCGTGCGTGGCCAGCCTCGGGGCGCTCGTCCTCAACACCGGCGCCTCCCGTTTGCTGGACCGGTCCGTCGGCGACGTGACGAACACGTCCGTCGTCGTCGCCCCGCTCGTGGAGGAGGGGCTCAAGGGCCTGGGCGTCCTGCTCCTGCTGCTCACGCAGCGCCGCCAGTTCGACGGGATCGTGGACGGCATCGTCTACGCGGCGTTCGTGGGGGTGGGGTTCGCGTACCTCGAGAACGTCCTCTACCTGGGACGCGCCCTCGGGGACGACCACCCCGACTCCCTCGTCGTCGTCTTCGTCCTGCGCTGCCTCGTGTCCCCGTTCGCGCACCCCCTGTTCACGATGGCCGTCGGGGTGGGGCTCGGGATCGCCGCGCGGAGCCGCTCGACGTCGCGCCGGGTGGGGGCGCCGCTGCTCGGGTTCGCCGTCGCCGTCGTGCTGCACGCGCTGTGGAACGCCTCCGCGAGCTCGGGGGTGGCCTCCTTCGTCGAGCTGTTCCTCCTGCTGCAGGTGCCCGTCTTCGCGGCCGCCGTCGGCGTCGCCCTGGCCGCCCGGGTCCGCGAGGCGCGGCTCGTCGCCCGGCACCTGCAGGTGTACGCCCGCACGGGCTGGCTGGGGGAGTCGGAGGTGGCGATGCTCGCCTCGGCCCGGGAGCGGCGCCGCGCCCGGTCCGCCGCCGCCGCCCGCGGGGGACGGGTCGCCGCGCAGGCGGTCCGGGAGTTCCAGGAGACCGCCACCGAGCTCGCCTTCCGTCGCGACCGGTTGCGCCGCGGGACGGTGGACTCCCCGCCGGAGGAGGAGCTGGAACTGCTCGAGCAGCTCGCCCGCCGGCGGCGCGACGTCCTCGCCCTCCTGCCCTGACGGCGGCTCCGCCCCGGGGGTGACTCGTTGACGCATCCGGCTCGCCCTACGAACCGGCTGCGTCTACGCGCAACCACTCGGCTCCGCCGCGGGCGACGCAGGGTCACGGCCGGTTCACAGGTGGTTCAGGGGCCGGGACGGGGGTGGGGGTCGACGGTGGGGGCATGACCACGACGACCACCGCGCGCACCAGGGACGGCGAGGACACGGGGGGCACCGGCGGTGCGGGAGCGGCTGGCGGGCCACTCCGGCCGCGCTGGGTCCGGTGGGCCACCGTCGCGCTGCTGCTGGCGACCGGTGTCCTCTACGTCGTCGACCTGTCCGCCTCGGGCTACGCCAACAGCTTCTACGCCGCCGCCGTCCAGGCCGGCTCGGAGAGCTGGAAGGCCTGGTTCTTCGGGTCCATCGACCCGCAGAGCTTCATCACGGTCGACAAGCCGCCCGCCTCGCTGTGGGTCGCCGGGCTCGCCGCCCGCGCGTTCGGCTTCAGCAGCTGGACGCTGCTCGTCCCGCAGGCGCTGGAGGGCGTCGGCGCCGTCTGGCTGCTGACGGCCACCGTGCGCCGCTGGCACGGGCCGGTGGCCGGGCTCGTCGCGGGCGCCGCCCTCGCCCTGACCCCCGCGGCCGCGCTCATCTTCCGGTTCGACAACCCCGACGCCCTGCTCGTGCTGCTCATGACGGCCGGGGCCTACTGCACCGTCCGCGCGACGGAGAAGGCGTCCTTGCGCTGGCTGGCGCTGGCCGGCGTCGCCATCGGCTTCGCGTTCCTCACGAAGATGCTGCAGGGCTTCCTCGTCCTGCCCGGCCTCGCTCTCGTCTACCTGTGGGCCGCGCCGACGGGTCTGGGCAAGCGGCTGCTGCACCTGCTCGGTGCGGCCGCGGCCGTCGTCGTCTCGGCGGGCTGGTGGGTGGTGGCGGTCACGCTGTGGCCCGGGGAGAAGCCCTGGATCGGCGGCTCGACCGACGGCACGGTCATGAACCTCGTCCTGGGCTACAACGGGCTCGCCCGCATCCTCGGTCGCAGCGCGACGAGCTCCGCCGCCGGTGCCGGGGGCGGCTTCGGCGGGGGCATGAGCGGGGGCACCCCGGGGTCGAGCTTCGGCGGGGCCGCCACCTGGCAGCGCCTGTTCTCCTCCGAGATGGGCAACGAGATCTCCTGGCTGCTGCCCGCGGCCCTTCTCGCGCTGGTGCTCGGGCTCGTCGCCCGCGGCCGCGCCCCGCGCACCGACCGGGGTCGGGCCTCGCTCCTGCTGTGGGGCGGCTGGCTCCTCGTGTCCGGTCTGACGTTCGCCTACATGGAGGGCACGGTCCACCCGTACTACACGGTGGCGCTCGCCCCGGCGGTGGCGGCGCTCGCCGCCGGCGGTGGTCAGTTGCTCTGGGCCCGCCGCGAACGGGTCCTGGCCCGCGCCGGTCTCGCGCTCGTGCTCGCCACGGCCGGGATCTGGGCCCTGGTCCTGCTGCAGCGCAACGGGACCTGGGTGTGGTTCGGCTGGGTCCTCGCCACGGTCTCGGTGACGTTCGCCGTCGGGTTCGTCGTGACGCCGGCGCGGCTGCGACGGGTGGCCGTCGTCCTCGTGCTGTCCGGGGCGGTCGTCGGGCTGGGGGGCACGGCCTCCTACGCCGTCGCCACGGCGGCGACGCCGCACACCGGCTCGATCCCCACCGTCGGCCCGGCCGGAGCGTCGGCCGGCAGCGGGATGGGCGGGGGCTTCGGCGGGGGCTTCGGCGGCGGGTTCGCCGGCCGGGCGGACGGGGGTGCGCCCGGGTTCGGCGGGATGCGGCAGGGCACCGGCGTGACGGGTGCGACGGGAGGCCAGGCGCTCCCCGACGGGCAGGCGGCTCCCGACGGGCAGGCGGTCGCCGGCGGCCAGGCACGAGGGGCGGAGGGTGGCAGCAACGCCGAGCTCGTCGCGCTGCTGAAGTCCGCGGGGACCACGTGGTCCGCAGCCGTCTCCGGTTCCCAGACCGCGGCGTCCTACGAACTCGCCAGCGGCACGGCCGTCATGGCCATGGGCGGCTGGAGCGACGACCCGACCCCCACGCTGGCGCAGTTCCAGCAGTACGTGGCCGAGGGCGACGTGCACTACCTCGTCGCCGGTGGCGGGATGGGCGGACGGGGCGGTGACTCGACCGTCAGCGAGGTCACGGCGTGGGTCGAGGCGCACTACAGGGCCCGGACGGTCGGCGGCACGACGGTCTACGACCTGACGCAGCCGATCAGCGGCTCCACCACCGGCACGACCGCGAGCTGAGGCCTCGCTGAGACGCACCTCACGTGTGAGGTGGGGCACCGTCGCACCGCCCGGGCGGCGCCCCACCGTGCACAGGTCGTAGCCTCTGGTGGTCCGCAGGTCGACGACGAACGAGGGTGAGCCCGGTGCCCGCAGCGAACCGCTACGACGCAGTTCTCATCGGGGGCGGGGTCATGAGCGCGACCCTGGCCACGATGCTGGCCGAGGTGGAGCCCGACTGGTCCGTGCTCGTGCTGGAGAAGCTCGACACCGTGGGGGCCGAGAGCTCCGACATGTGGAACAACGCCGGGACCGGCCACTCGGCCCTGTGCGAGCTGAACTACACGCCGGCCAAGGCCGACGGGACGGTCGACATCGCCAAGGCCGTGACGATCAACGAGCAATTCCAGTCCAGCCGGCAGTTCTGGTCCCACCTCGTCGAGAAGGGCGTGCTGGCCTCGCCGGGCGACTTCATCAACGCGGTCCCGCACATGAGCTTCGTGCGGGGCGGCGACGTCGACTTCCTGCACGCCCGGTTCGAGGCCCTGTCCAAGCACCCCCTGTTCTCGGAGATGGAGTGGGCCGACGACCACACCCGCATCGCGGAGTGGGCGCCCCTGCTCGAGGCCGGTCGTGCCCCCTCCGAACGCGTCGCCGCCACCCGTTCGCGCAACGGCACCGACGTCGACTTCGGCGCCCTGACGAAGCAGTTGTTCGCGGGAGCGGCGAAGGAGGGGGTCGAACTCCTCACCGGGCACACCGTGAAGGACCTGCGCCGTCGCGGGTCCGGCTGGACGGTCGTGGGGGAGAGTTCCGAGGGCAGCTTCGCCGTCGCCACCCCGTTCGTCTTCGTCGGCTCCGGGGGCGGTGCGTTGCACCTGTTGCAGCGCAGCGGGATCCCCGAAGGTCAGGGTTTCGGCGGCTTCCCCGTCAGCGGGCAGTGGCTGCGCTGCACGAACCCCGAGGTCGTCGCCCGCCACGGGGCGAAGGTGTACGGCCAGGCCGAGGTCGGCGCCCCGCCGATGTCGGTGCCGCACTTGGACACCCGCTACTCCCACGGTGAGAAGGCCCTGATGTTCGGGCCCTACGCCGGGTTCTCCCCGAAGTTCCTCAAGCAGGGGTCGTTCCTCGACCTCCCGCTGTCCGTCCGGCCGCACAACCTGCTGCCCATGCTGGCCGTCGCGCGGGACAACGTCTCCCTCATGACCTACCTCGGCAAGCAGATCGTCCAGTCGATGGAGCAGCGCCTCGACGCGCTGCGGGTGTTCTACCCCGACGCCCGCGGTGAGGACTGGGAACTGCTGACCGCCGGCCAGCGCGTGCAGGTCATCAAGAAGGGCCCGCGCGGCGGCGTCCTGCAGTTCGGCACCGAACTCGTCCACGCCGCGGACGGGTCGGTCGCCGCCCTCCTGGGGGCCTCGCCGGGCGCGTCCACCGCGGTCGACGTCATGCTCCGCCTGCTGGCGCAGTGCTTCCCGGCCCACCAGGAGGCCTGGCGCGACCGCATGCGGACCATGGTCCCCTCCTACGGCACCAGGCTGTCCGACGACCACGAGCTGCTGACGCGGACGCTGGCCCGGACGGCCGACGTCCTCAAGCTGGCGGCCTGACGCACGCTCCCGGCCGCACGAGCGCGTCGACGGCGGCGTCGACGCGGCGGGTGAACTCCCCGTCGACACCCACCACCTTGCGGGCGAAGGGGGCGCCGCCGGCCAGCGCGGCGTTGACGTCGTCGGCGCCCAGTTCCCGGGGGTGGGCGGACCCGACCGTCGGGAAGACCGTGAACGACGTGGCACCCGCCACCGTCCGCAGGTCCGGCCGAGCCGCCAGCACCGAGTGGACGAACGACTCGTCCGGCAGGAGCGTCGTGGCGAACCAGCCGCCGACGCGCGGGTCGGCCGCGGCTTCGACGACGGCGGTCAGGGCGGCCCGGGAGAGCACGCACCAGAACGACCCCTTGACGTAGGGCACCGGTGGTCCGCCCGGGCGCGGGTGGCGGGCGACCCACGTCCGGTCGCCGGCGCGGTCGATCCCGCGGGACGATCCCACGCGCGCACTCACCCGGCTCAGCCCCCACCAGAGCGTGTCCAGCGCGGACTGCGCGGGCAGGACGTGCCAGCAGCTGCGCCAGCGTTCAGCGTGGTCCCGCGGGTCGCGCCGCAGCACCGCGTCGACACCGTCGAGCCCGGACTCCCACACCGCCAGGTCCGTGACCGGGTGGTCCTGGCCGGAGACGAGCACGACGTGGTCGGGGTCCCACAGCCGCTGTGCGGTGGAGAACGTCTCCACGGCCGCGGCGGTGAGCGACCAGTCGCCCCACTGCACGCGGATCTCGCTGCGCAGCAGGGCGATCCCCAGGTCCTGGGCGTCCGCGTCGGACAGCAGGGACCCGGCCGACCGGACGAGCACGTGGGACAGCGGGGCCAGTTCCCGCAGGCGCCGCACCCTGGCCGCGACCGCGGCCGGACCGGTGTGGGCCATGACGACGTACGCGACGCCACCCATCGAGCGTGACCTTCCCCGGAAGTCCCCACCGTTGGGGACGAACTGCGTCACGATGCACTGCGAACGCCACCTCGTGCAACACGGGGTGACTGTGACGTCACGGGAGGTTGTTGTGCCGGTCTTCAGGGCCACGGTGGAACTGCACGGCCGGACGGCCACCGGCTTCGAGGTCCCCGCGGAAGTGCTCGACGCGCTGGGCGGGGGTCGGCGGCCCGCGGTCACGGTGACCCTGCGCGAGCACACCTACCGCACGACGGTGGGGGTCATGGGCGGTCGAGCGCTCGTCCCGGTGAGCGCGCAGGAACGGGCCGCGGCGGGTGTCGCCGCGGGGGACGTGCTGGAGGTCCGGCTGGAGCTGGACACGGCGCCCCGCACCGTCGAGGTGCCCGACGACCTCGCCCGCGCCCTCGACGCCGCCGGCCTGCGGGCGGCCTTCGACGCGCTGTCCACCTCGCAGCGCAAGGCCCACGTCACGGCCGTCGAGGGGGCCAAGGCCGAGGCGACCCGGGCCCGGCGCGTGGAGAAGGTCGTCGCCGGGCTGGGCGGGTGAGCGGCCTCAGCGGGCCGCCGCGCCCCAGCCGTGCCAGTGCTCGACCTCGACGAGGACGCTGACGCGCGGGGAGTCCCGCGTCGGGTAGGGCCGCCCGGTGTAGTGCGTCGAGAGGCGGTCGATGTCGGCGAGCCCCTCGTCGGGACGCGTCTGCACGACACGTCCCTGCACGCTGACGTGGGTGTACCAGTCGCCCTCGGCGAGCGCGGTCAGCGAGACGACGGGGTTCGCCTCCAGGTGGCGCAACCGGGCCCGGCGCGCATCGAGGTTCAGCAGCACCCGGCCCTCCTCGTAGAGGTACCAGGTCGCGACCGTCACCGGGTGGCCGTCGGGGTGGACCGTGGCCATGACGGCCGGGTTCGGACGCGAGAACAGCTCGGCGACGGCGGGCGGAAACGGCGGGCGCGGCACGGGGGACCTCCTGGCGGGGATGCGATCCTGGGAACCGTACCCGGGACGTCCCCGGGCCGGGGAGGAGCGGGCCGTGCGCTGGGGTGTGCTGCCCTCCCCGCTGGGGGACCTCACCGTGGCGCGGTCGGAGAGCGGCCTCACGGGCGTCTGGTTCGACGACCACCGCGGTGGTGCGCGCGTCCCGGACGGCGCCCCGCGGGACGACACCGCCTTCCACGACGTGCGCGACCAGCTCGAGGAGTACTTCGCGGGGGCCCGGACGACCTTCGACCTCCCGCTCGACCCGCCCGGCGACGCGTTCAGCCGCCGCGTGTGGGACGCGTTGACGCGCATCCCCCACGGCGGCACGACGACGTACGGCGAGATCGCCCGGACGCTCGGCGGGATCGGGCACGCGCAGGCCGTCGGGGTCGCCAACGGCCGCAACCCGCTGTCGGTCCTCGTCCCGTGCCACCGCGTCGTCGGCCGCGACGGCGACCTCGTAGGGTACGCGGGTGGGTTGTGGCGCAAGCGGTTCCTCCTCGACC
Source organism: Kineococcus sp. NPDC059986 (assembly GCF_040702905.1). NCBI lineage: Bacteria > Bacillati > Actinomycetota > Actinomycetes > Kineosporiales > Kineosporiaceae > Kineococcus > Kineococcus sp. NPDC059986. The sequence goes on from NZ_JBFBND010000010.1 coordinate 138,825, forward strand.
TCGAGCAGTCGGCCGACGAGCGGCTGTTCTGAGCACCTCTCTGCGAGGCTGGGGCGCGTGCTGCCCGGACTGACCTGCCGCCCGCTGACGACCGACGACGTCCCCGTGTGGGCCGACCTGCTCGACCGCGCCGCCGCCGTCGACCGACCCCACGTGCGGGACTCCCCGGAGTGGTTGCGGCGCAGCCTGACCGCCGACGGGTTCGACGCCGGGACCCAGTCCCTCGCGGGCTTCGACGCCGACGGCGTCCTGCGCGCGGCCGCGGTCGTGGAACTACGGCTCGGTGACCTGGCGCACCTGCGCCTGCCGTGCGGCGGCGTCGTCGACCCGGGCTGGCGCGGTCGCGGCGTCGGGCGCGCCCTGCTGGCCTGGGCCGAGCGCGCCGCTCGGGACCGGGTCGCGCGACGACGCCGCGAACTCGGCCGGGACGTCACCGCGGACCTGCAGGTCTGGGCCGCCGACCACCGCGACGACCTCGCCCGGCTGTGCGCCCGCGCGGGACTCACACCGCTGCGGTACTTCAGCACCATGCGGCGCACGCTGCCGAGGGACCGGGAGCTCCCGGCGCCGGAGGTCCCCGCCGGGTTCCGCCTCGTGCGGTTCGACGAGCACGGCGCCACCGGGCTGCGCGACCTGCACAACGTCGTGTTCGCCGACCACTGGGGTTCCCAGCCGCTCACCGACGCCGACTGGGAACGGTTCGTCGTGGGCAACCCCGACTACCGGCCCGGCTGGAGCTGGGGGCTCCTGGCCGAGCGGGCCGACGGCGCCGCCGCGGTCGACGGGGCGGCCGAACTCGTCGCCTACGCCAACGTCTACGCGCACGAGTCCGACTGGCCCGCGCTGGGGTTCGCCCAGGCCGACCTCGGGAACCTCGGCGTGCGGCGCGACCACCGTGGCCGCGGACTCGCGCAGACGCTCCTGGCCGCGGTCGCCCGGCGCGCCCACGAGGTGGGGACGGCCGCCGTCACCCTCGACGTCGACAGCGAGAACCCCTCGGGTGCCGTCGGTCTCTACGAACGGGCGGGGTACGTCCGCGTCCACGGTGACGTCCTCTTCGCCAAGGCCCTCTGAGGCCCCGCCGGGTTCAGTCGAGCATCCGGCGGACGTGGTCGACGACCGCGTCCGCGGCGGCCTCCACCTGGGTCAGCGTGCGCTCGAAGTCCTCCCGGCCGCCGTACCAGGGATCGTCGATGTCGAGGTCCGCCTCGTCCGCCACGTCCAGGACCTCGGGGGCGGCCGGGTCGAACGAGCGGTACATCCGCACCCGCGCGGCCGCCTCGTCGTCCGGAGCCTGCGTCCGCAACCAGCGCGCGTGCCGGGACGTCATGGCCAGCAGCAGGTCCCGGTGCGCGATCTCCTCCGAGCTCACCTGGTGCGCCCGGTGCCGCGGAACCTCGTAACCGTGCTCGCGCAGGACGCCCGCCGCGCGCGGGTCGACGGGGTTGCCGTCCTCCTCGTCGGAGATGCCGGAGGAGTCCACGACGACGCGGTCCTGCAGCCCCGCGGCGCGGATGCGGTCGCGCAGCACGACCTCGGCCATGGGGGAGCGGCAGATGTTGCCGGTGCAGACGGTCATCACGCGCAGCGGTTCGCGGGTGCCGGGTTCGGTGCTCACGTCGACAGTCTGTCGAATCCGCGGGCCGCCGACCCTTGTGGGTCGGCTGTGAGTGGTGGAAGCTCACGCTGAGCAACGCACGGTCGAACCACGGAGGAACTTCGCATGGGGATGAACTCACGGCGCGGAGGGCTTTTCGCCCTCGCCGCGCTCTCGGCGACGGCGCTCGCCGTCCCGGCCACGGCGGCCTCGGCCGCCCCCGCCCCCACCCCGGCCCGGCAGAACGTCCCCACGGACGTCCGGCTCATCGACGGCGACTACAAGGGCGGTGCGCCGCTGCCGTTCACGCAGACGGCGGCCGCGAAGCTCGGCGCCGCGGGGACCGCCGGGGAGCGCAGCACGCTGTCCAGCCCCCGGACGGCGGCGGGCACCTCCTCCGACGCCGACCTCGAGGTCGGGGAGCAGAAGGACTGGCTGTCCCTCGTCGACGGTGGCGTCACCCCGGACGGGGAGGAGGTCGCCGGCGGCATCGACGTCCGCGGGTACACGCTGCGCGGCCTCGGCGACCACATCGAGGTCTGGGTCGCCGACGACCTGAGCTTCCCCGCGGGGGACTGCCGCAACACCCTCGACGGCGGGGCCCTGACGAAGGTCACCGACGAGCAGGCGCAGGGCTTCGCCGACGAGTTCGACGAGAACATGCTGCCCAAGGAGTCCGAGGCCTTCTCCGTCGCGCCCGACCGCGACGGCACGAAGGGCGTCATGGGCGAGGTGTTCCCCGACGCCGGGTACCCCGCCGACTACTGGGTCGGCAAGGGCGACCGCACGGTGGCCCTCATCGACAACGTGCGCGACCAGAACTTCTACGACCCCACGAACGCCAACGGCCGCACGTACATCGCCGGGTTCTTCTTCTCGACCTTCAACGAGCTGCTCGACCGCAACGTCATGACGATCGACGGATTCGACTGGTTGCACCGCACCGGGACCAACCCGCCGGACGACTCCGGCGACGCCGACTACCTCGCCTGTGCCGACTTCCTCGGCCGCCCGGGCCTCGGCGAGCCGAGTCCCCGCACCTACGAGGGCACCTTCGCCCACGAGTACCAGCACCTGCTGGAGTACTACGCCGACCCCGACGAGGTGAACTGGGTCAACGAGGGGCTCTCGGACTGGGCGCAGACCCTCGTCGGCTACGTCGACCCGACGATCCCGCTCGACGACCCCGCCGCCGACAACCACCTCTCGACGTACTACGGCTGGAACCCGCAGGAGAGCTTCGGCGGTCCCGAGCAGTCGCTCACGCAGTGGGGTGACCAGGGCGACCCCGAGATCCTCGCCGACTACGGCGCGGCCTACGCGTTCATGTTCTACCTCCACGACCACTTCGGTGGCGACGCGTTCATGAAGGCGCTGCACGACGAACCCGCCAACGGGCTCGTGGGGCTGCAGACGGTCCTGGACCGGACCGGGCACCGCGTCAAGGCGACCGACGTCCTGCACGACTTCCTCGCCATGAACGCCGTCGACGCGGCGATCGACGCCGGCGCGAAGGTCAAGCGGGGCAACACCGGGCGGCTCACGACGGCGTCGCTGTCGGCGAAGGTCAACTGGGACAACCCGCAGGCGTACGAGTCGCCCGGGGCCCCCGTCAACGGCGCCGACTACGTCCGGCTCCGCTCCCTCGACGGCTGGCTGAGCGACGGTCTCGTCGACTTCACGGGCGCCAAGAACTACCCCGTCGCCCCCGTCGAGTGGACCGCGGAGGACGGGAACCTCGTCTCCGGCAGCGGGGACAACCTCGACCGGGCCGTCGTCCGCACGTTCGACGTCCCGGCGGCCGACCCGACCGTGACGCTCGGCCTCGACTTGGACACCGAGGAGGGCTACGACTACTTCTACGTCCAGGTCTACGACGCCGCGACGGGGACGTGGGTGAACCTGCCCACCGAGGGCGCCGACGAGAACACCGGCGGCCTGTCGGGCACGTTCCAGGGCGAGAAGACCTTCGACGCCTCGCAGTTCGCGGGCCAGACCGTCGACGTGGCCCTGCGCTACGTCACCGACGGCGGGGTCTCCAACCCGGGTGTCACCGTCACCTCCGTCAGCGTCGGCGGGACGCCGGTGGCCGACGCCGGGGACCTGTCGACCTGGAAGTCGCTGACGCAGGCCCACCCGGTCCCGGTCGCCGGCTGGACCGTCCAGCTCGTCGGCTACGACGAGAAGAAGGTCTCCGTCGTCAAGCTGCCGGTCGTCTCCACGCCGTGGGGCTGGAAGACGGTGACCCCCGTGAAGCTCGCCCTGGGGTTCCGGCCCGACGTCGCGGCCGTCCTCGTCACCGCGGACGACCCGACGGAGACCGCGCCGTCGTACGCGCCGTACCAGCTGTTCGCCAACGGCGTGCTCCAGCCCGGGGGTGGGTCGGGCGCCTGACGCCCGGCAGCACGAGGGCCCCGGAACCGCATGGTTCCGGGGCCCTCGTGCGTGCTCGGGGGGCGCGGTCAGACGACCGCGAAGAGCACGTAGCCGCCGACGGCCAGCGTCAGGACGATCACGGACAGCACCGTCGGGTTGCGGTACCAGCCGGCCTCACGCGGTACCGCGCGCACGTCGGCCGGGGTGAGGCTCCACACCAGCCCGCGCAGGTCGGCCTCGGGTTTCGGTGTCCCGCCGCGGGAGGTGAGCCAGCCGACCAGGACGGCCACGACGGTGGCGACGCCGCCGCCGAGGAAGCTGGACCCCTGACCGGACAGGGAGATGACGCCGACCTGGTTGAGGACGAAGACGAACACCGCGCTCACGGTGCCCGAGAGCAGCCCCCAGAACCCGCCGTTGCCGGTGAGCTTCTTCCAGAACAGCCCGAACGCGAACACCGCGAACAACGGGACGTTGAAGAACGAGAACAACGTCTGGATGTAGTCCATGATGTTCGAGAACCCGGCTGCGATGAACGCGGTCCCGATCGCCAGCGCCGTCCCGACCACGGTGACCAGCCGGCCGACCTTGAGGTAGTGCGCGTCGTCGCGGCCCGGGCGCAGCCAGTCCTGCCACAGGTCGTAGGTGAAGACCGTGTTGAAGGAGCTGACGTTGGCCGCCATGCCGGCCATGAACGCGGCGAGCAGACCGGCGAGCGCGACACCGAGGAACCCGCTGGGCAGCAGTTCCCGCAGCAGCAGCGGCACGGCGTCGTTGTAGGTGGCGTCGCTCGGCAGTCCCCGCTTGAGGGCCTCGATGCCCGGGATGAGCACCGCGGCGATCATGCCCGGGACGATGATGACGAGCGCGATGAGGACCTTGGGGATCGCGGCGATGAGCGGGGTGCGCTGCGCGGCCGAGGCGTTGCGGGCCGAGAACGCGCGCTGCACCTCGGTGAAGTTCGTCGTCCAGTACCCGAAGCTCGTGACGAAGCCGAGCCCCAGCACGACGCCGAACGTCGACCCGATCGCCGAGCCGATGCCGGTGAGGTCCTGACCGGGGAAGGCCTGCAGCATGTTCGCGTCGCCGTTGGCCGTGAGCTTGTCGACGAGTCCGTCCCAGCCGCCGACGCGGTGCAGGCCGACGAGCGTGATGGGCACCATCGTCACGACGATGACGAAGAACTGCAGGACCTCGTTGTAGATCGCGGCGGACAGGCCGCCGAGGAACGTGTACGCCAGGACGATGACCCCGGCGACGACGATGGCGAGCCACGTCGGCCAGCCCAGCAGGGCGTTGACGACGATGGCCATGGCGTAGAGGTTCACGCCGGCCAGCAGGACGGAGGCGATCGCGAACAGCAGACCCTGCAGGCGCTGGGTCTTGGCGTCGAAGCGGCGGCCGAGGAACTCCGGCACCGACCGGACCTTCGACCCGTAGTAGAACGGCATCATCACCAGGGCGAGGAACACCATCGCCGGGATCGCGCCGATCCAGTAGTAGTGGAACGCCTGCTCACCGAACTGCGCGCCGTTGGCGGCCTGGCCCAGGAGTTCCGTCGCGCCGAGGTTCGCCGAGACGAACGCCAGACCGGTGACCCACGCGGGCAGGCTGCGCCCCGAGAGCAGGAAGTCCAGGCTCGAGGAGACGCTGCGCCGGGCGATGAGGCCGATGCCCAGGACGATGAGGAAGTAGAACCCCACGAGCAGGTAGTCGATGAGGTGGGCGTCGATGCGCAGGGTGCCGGTCGCCGAGGCGACGGCGCTGCCCACCGCGGCGGGGAACGAGGAGCTCACGCGTCCTCACCGTCCGCGGTGGGGTCAGCGGTGGGTTCAGCGGTGGGTTCCGCGGGGTGCAGCGGGCGCAGCAGCGTCCAGCCGATGAACACCGCGGCCAGCAGCAGCATGCCGATGCCGGTCCAGAGGTTGAGGTTGACGCCGCCGGTCTTGGCGCGGTCGGCGGCCGTGAAGGACACGAGGCCCCAGACGAGGCAGACGACGCCGTAGACGGCGAACAGGCCTCCGATGACGGTGCGGATGTCGAAGAGGACGTCGGCCTTGCGACCGGACGCGGGGGTGTCGGGGTGTCGTGCAGACACGGGATCTCCAGTGACGGGCGGTGGTTGTGCCCGAGCACTTTTGCATGAGGCAACCACATTCGCGAACCCGGGGGTTCCCGGACGCACCCGGACGGGGGTCCTCCGGCTCAGCGTCCGCGGACCGCCGGGCAGGTCGACTGCAGACGTTCGACGACGGCGACGAGGGCGGGCGGAGCGGCCGCGCTGGTCGTGTCGAAGACGACGCCGAGCCCCCAGGCGCCCGGCGCACCCGTCGCGCGGGCCACCGCCCCCGCGAGGTCCAGCGTGCGGCCGCCCTCGGGCCAGTGGACGACGATGCGCGTGCCCACCCCGACGCGCTGCGGGCTCGCGGTCTCCACGCGCGCGCCGCCGAGCCCGAGGTCGAGCACCGTGGCGGGGTGGTCCTGCCCCTCCACGCGCAGGACGACGGCCTGCCGGCACGGGTAGCGCTCGACGCGGCGCCGTTCCATCGTCGCGGCCAGGTCGCCCATGCTGCGGGCGCCGTCGACGGCGGCCGCCACCGAGCCCTGCAGCACCACCAGCGCGCCGCGCTGGGTCTCGGCGACGGACCGCAGGCCCTCGGCGGCCTCGTCGATGCCGGCGATCCGGTCCTGCACGGCGCGCAGGCTCCGCAGGACGGCCTGGGCGTTGGCCTGCACCGCGGCGACCGTCTCGGTGATCTCGTCCGTCGACCCGGCCGTCGTCGCCGCGAGGTCCTTGACCTCGCCGGCCACGACGCGGAAGCCGTCGCCGGCGGCGCCCGCCCGGGCGGCCTCGATCGTGGCGTTGAGCGCCAGCAGCTTCGTCTGGCCGGCGACCTCGGCGATGACGGTGGCCATCGAGCCGACGGAGCGCAGCGAGTCCTCGAGCGCGGCGACGTCCTGGTCGGCTTGCGCGGCCCGGGCGAGGATCTCGCGGGTCGCGGCGGTCGCGGCCGTCGCCTTGTCGTCGATGACGTCCGTGGAGGACTGCACGCTCGCGACCTGGTCCTCGACCTCCGCGAGGCGCTGGACGATGGCCGAGCTGGAGTCGTCGACGACCTCCTGGGCGCGGACCCGCGACTGGCGCTCGGTGAACTGCAGCTGCACGAAGGCGCCGCGGACCTGCTCCTCGAGCCGGTCGGTGGCCGCCTCCTCGGCCCGGGAGGCGCTCGCGAGGAGCTCCTCGTGGGCGCAGCGGGCGGCCCGCTCGGCGCGTTCGGCGCGCACCGCCGACCAGGCCAGGGCGCAGGTGCCGGGCAGGACGGCGAGCCCGGCGGCGGCCGCGAGGGCGGTCGACCAGCCGCCGTCGGTGACGACGTGGCCACCCGCGAGGACGGCCGCGGGGGCCAGTGCGGCCACGACCCGGCCGAGCGGACCGCGACCGGCCGACGCGGCGAGGAAGGGGCGGAGCGCCGCGGGGGGCGCGGGGGTGGACGGTGTCGCGTCGGTGCCCATCGGTCCCCTCCCGTCGACGGTGGCGGGCGACCGGTGGTCCCGGCCGTCCTCGACACTCCATCGGCTCGTCCGGGGCTGAGATCAACCCCCGGGTTGAACGTCTCAGCTCCGGGCCGTCGCGAGGGGGTCCGGGTCAGGCCCGGGTGGCGAAGACCTCCTGCTGCATGAGGGGCCGCAGGGTGCGGGACAGCTCGGCCCCGACGTGCCGGCGCAGGACGTCCCCGCCGAGGGCGTTGCCGAGCGAGGCCATGACCATGCCCTGGTCGAGCGCGAGGAAGCGGTCCGAGACCCGGCCGCTGCGGACGGCGATCGCGTCGAGGAACCCGCCGTCGGTCGTGCAGTCGAAGTCCGCCGCCAGGTTCCTGAGGTTCTGCACCGCCTGGTCGGGGGCGTAGCGCAGGGCGAGGAACGAGGCGTGCGGGGTGACGACACCGTCCCCGTAGGAGGTCGGGGCGGGGGAGCCGGGACGGCAGCCCTCGAAGGCCTGGTCGACGGTCGTGCGTTCCTCGTCGGAGGTGTAACCGGGACCGTCGAGGCCGAGCTGGTCGACGCCGTACTCGCGGTAGCCGCCCGCGGGGTCGTTCGAGGGCGAGAACCCCCAGTAGCCGTAGCGGGCCTCGTCCAGGCCGTGCTCGATCTGGCACTGCACGTAGAGGGGGTGGTTGAGCTTCCACGACCGCGGACCCCACTCGTCCTCGGGGACGAGCAGCGGCACCATGAGCGCCTCGAACATCGAGCCGCCCCAGGTGGGGACGACGAGCTTGCCGCGGTAGGGGAGCGCGCCCTCGAACACGCGGACGCCGCCGTAGGTCCGCCAGGAACCCTGCGGCTTCGTCTCGGTCCAGGAGTAGTCGCAGGAGTCGTCCGGGAACGTGCGGACCGGACCCCAGTAGTGCTCGGGCGGGATCTGCCCGGCGGCGATCCCGAGGTAGGACGCGATGCGGGGTTCGGTGTTGAACGCGCCGTAGTGGTGACCGGTGTACCAGACGGGGTCACCGCCCCGGTAGTTCCCGACGACCGCGGCGTCCTCGTCGGGGTCGACGTCCCAGAAACCCCCGCGCAACTGCCCGCCGGGGGCGTTCTCCGCCGCGTCGTAGTAGTACCCGAAGTCCATGCGGCGGCGCAGGTCTCGCGCCTGCCGGCGCAGCGACGGCTCGGCGCGCTCGACGACGAGCAGCGCCGCGGCCAGCCACCCGTTGTCGACCGAGGAGAGGAAGGGTTTGACGACCTCACCGGAGGAGGGGAACACCGTGAGCTTGCGGCCGTCGGCCGGGTCGTACCAGTTGTAGTACATCCCGCTCGGCTCGTGCCGTTCCAGGTGGGCGATCGAGTCGAGCGTGCGGGCCAGCCGGCGGCGGGCCTCGCCGCGGTCGAGGAGGCCGATCTCGCGGGCCGCGACGGTCGACCACAACCCGCAGCCGATGTTCGTCGGGGACGTCTGGTGCCCGCGCGAGGCGGCGGAGAGGTCGGCGCCGATGTCGTCGGCGGCCAGGCCGGAGGCGGGGACGGTGAGGGCGTCGAGGCAGCGCCAGGTCTGCGCGGCCCAGGTGCGCAGTTCGGGGGCGGGCCGGGGGCGGGGGGCCGCGAGGGCACTCGGGGCGGCCGTGGCGAGGGCCCCGGCGGCGAGGCTGCCGGTGAGGAACGTGCGGCGGTGCATCGGGCTGGTCAGCGGGCTGGGCATCGGAGCTCCCGTGGGGTCGTCGGCGGTGACGTCGCAGCGATGTATGCGCTTACTGCGCGTCCCAGCCTGCCCCCGACCCGTCCCGCCGTCAACCCCGACCCCCACCCTCCCCGCTCCCGCACCCCCGGCGGAAAACACTCTTTCCGCCCTCTGAGATCGATCCCAGAGGACGGAAAGAGTGTTTTCCGCCTCGGGCTGGGGTTGGGGGCCGGGGGCAGGGTCAGGGGATGCGGACGCCGGCGCCGCGCATCTTCTTCTTCTGGCGCTGCAACGACTCCTTGAACGACCGCAGCACCTTCGTCCCGCGGCGGCGGTAGCCGAGCAGGTCCATCGCGGTGTCGAGGACGGCGGCGTCGGCCGCGGTCACGCCGAGGTCGGCGTAGGCCAGGGCCACGGCCGCGTCGACCGTCGCGGGCGGCGTCTGGTCGATGTTCGGGTTGCCGCCTCCGAGCACGGCGACGAACTCGCTGACGGCGCGCTGCGCGTCCTGGGCCGACCCCAGCCCCTTCGGGAACGACTCGACGGGGACGGGGGCGGCGAGGACGGCGGGCACCGGGGCCTCCTCGACCACGGGGGCCAGGGCGCGCACCTCCTCCGCGAGCGCGCGGGCGACGGCGCGGGCGTCGGTCGACCAGTCCGCCACCCGCACCAGGCGGTAGGGCAGACCGGCGGTACGGGCGCGGGCGGGCCGCACCACCTCCCGGTCCTGCACGCGCCAGGACGCGAGCGCGTCCTCCAGACCGACGAGCAGCCGGGCGCCGCCCTCGCGCAGTTCGAGGTCCGCGGCGGTCGGCGGGCCGGCGACGACCTCCACCCCGGTGCCGGACACGGCGGCGGTGACCGCCTCGACGAGCGTCGACGGCTGCGTCCGCAGCGGCACCGACACCGTCCCGACGGCCGCCCCCACGCGCTCCCAGGCGGACCCCTCGACGCCACCCGCCGTGCCCAGCAGCACGAGCTGCGCGGCCCGGCCGGCCGCGTCCGCGAGTCCGGCCGCCGGGAGGAGGTGGGCGTCGTCGACGACGAGCACCTCGTCCGCCTGCTCATCCGACTGCTCGTCCGACTGCTCGTCCGACTGCTGCGGCCCGGCCCCCACCTGCACCGGCCGGGCCCGGGCCCCGGACAGGGCCAGCTGCAGCTCCCGTGCCCCGCGCGCGCGACGCTGCTCGTCGAGCCGCCGGAACTCGTCCGCGACCCTCTCGACGGGTGCGCCCCCGGGGGCGGAGTCCTCCAGCGCCGCCCGCCAGTGGGTCCCGTCGACGAGGCGGGTGATGTCCGACCGGCCGGACCCGGCGGGCACGGCCGCGGCGAGGTCGCCCAGACCCTCGGCGTCGACGGCCGCGCGGTCGCCACGGGCCTGCGCGGCCCGGCTCACGTCCCGGAGCCGGTCGACGACCTGGCCCAGCCGGTCGAGCTCCGGGTCCACGGGCACGTCGGGCACCACGTCGGCGACGGCGGACAGGTTGCGGCGCAACGGCTCCAGCAGGTCCACCAGCTCGCGGCGGGACGCGGCCGGGGCGGGGGCGCCACCGAAGGCGGCGGCCCAGTCGCGCTGCAGGGCGCCGAGGACCTCGACGTCGGCGGGCCCGAACGAGGCCCCGTCCTGCCGCAGGGCGGCGAGCCGCTTGAGCTCGCGCCGCCGCTCCCGCTCCTCGGCCGACAGGAGCGAGCGGGGCTGGCGGGCCAGGACGGCCGAGGCCTGGGCGAGGTCGGTGCGCAGGGCGGCGGGGACGTAGGTCCGCAGGACCTCCTCCACGCGGGCCAGCAGCGGCAACCCGGCCGCGAGGTCGGCCGTCGTCCGCGGCCGCCAGCCCGTCTCCCCGGCCAGGCGCTGGACGAGGGCGGCGAGCCGGTCGAGCCGGCCGGGGAGCTCGTCGAGGTCACCGTCCACGGCGGCGAGGCGGTCGTCGGGGACGCCCCGCAACGGGTCCTCACCGGCGGTGCGGGCCCTGTCGAGGAGGTCCACGACGCGGGCCCGGTCGGCCGCGGACCACGAAGCCGCGGCAGGCAGCAGCGGCGGGTGCAGGTGCTCCGCCCACAGCGCCGCGAGCCCGGCGACCTGCTCGGCCCGGCTGGCCCCGGCCGCCTCGGCGCCCCCGCCGAACCAGGCGCGGTGCCGGCCGTCGAGGTCGCGCAGCACCGTCAGCCAGCGGTTCGGGTCGGCGGCCGGCAGGTCCGCCCCGCGACGGCTCGGGTCCTCCGGCACGTCCGCCAGCAGGTGGGCGAGCCCGAGCCGGGCGAGCTCGGCCCGCGCCCCCTCCGTGCAGGACCCGGGGAGCAGACGCACCGAGCGGCCGGTCGCGGCGAGCGCGGCCAGCAGCCCCGCCAGCAGCACCGGTCCCTCCTCGGCCCGGTCGACGACCACGGGGCGGCCGGCCAGGGCGAGGTCGGCGACGAGCTGGTGGCGCGAGGTGGCCCCCTCCGGCAGCAGCGACACCGTCGCGGGCGCGGCGGGGACGGGCACCGGGGACGCCTGCGGAGAGGCGCCGCGCAGGACGGCCAGGACGTCCCGGTGGTCAGCGCCGGCGGGGTCGTGGGGTGCGGTGCTCACGCGGCGAAGCTACCGGGTGCCGGGGTGGCCGACCGGTCGGCACGGAGGGCGGTCGGAGGGTCACACCGCGCGCAGGTACCGCAGCACGGCGCTCACCCGGCGGTCCTGCTCGTCGGCGGGGGAGAGGTCGAGCTTGGCGAAGATGCTGCGGATGTGCTTGTGGACGGCGCCGTCGCTGACGACGAGCCGGCCGGCGATGGCCGCGTTCCCCAACCCCTGCGCCATGAGGCCCAGCACCTCGCGCTCGCGGGCCGACAACCGGTCCAGTCCTGCGTCGGTGCGGGTGCGGGTGAGCAGCTGGGCGACCACTTCGGGGTCGACGGCCGTCCCGCCGTCCGCGACGCGGTGCAGGGCCTCGAGGAACTCCTCCACCCGTCCGACGCGCTCCTTGAGCAGGTACCCGACCCGCCGCGCGCCGCCGGCCAGGAGGTCGGTCGCGAACGCCTGCTCGACGTGGGCGGACAGCACGAGGACCGCGAGGTCGGGGTGGGTGCGGCGCGCCTGGACGGCGGCGCGGATCCCCTCGTCGGTGTGGGTCGGCGGCATCCGGACGTCGACGATCGCCACGTCGGGCCGGTGCTCGTCGACCGCGGCCAGCAGCGCGTCCGCGTCGGCCGCCGTGGCGACGACGTCCAGCCCTTCCGCCGCGAGCAGCAGCGCCAGCCCTTCGCGCAACAGGGCGTCGTCCTCGCCGATCACGATCCGCACGGCAACCGCACCTCCACTCTCGTCGGCCCGCCCGGCGGGCTGCTCAGCCCCAGGGTCCCGTCGAGGGCCTCGACACGGCGCCGCACCCCCGTCAACCCCGACCCCGACCCCGACGCCGTCGTGGCACCACCGCGACCGTCGTCGGTCACCACGACGTGCAGGACCTCCCCGCGCCGGTGCACCGACACCGCCGCGGCCGCGGCCCCGGAGTGCCGGGACACGTTGGTCAGCGCCTCGGCCACCACGAAGTAGGCGGTCGCCTCCACCGACGCCGGACAGCGGGGTTCGACGGCCACCGCGACGCGGCAGGGAACACGACAGTCCGCGGCCAACCCGGCGACGGCGGCGGCCAGACCCCGGTCCAGCAGGACCGGCGGCAGGATCCCGCGCACGACCGCGCGCAGTTCGGCGAGCGCCTCCTCGGCGGCGGTCTGCGCGCGGGCCAGCAGTTCGTCGGCGGTGGCGGGGTCGCGCACGAGGGAACGTCGTGCCGCCCCCAACAGCACGCTCACGCCGACGAGCCGGTTCTGCGCGCCGTCGTGCAACGACCGTTCGATGCGCCGCAGTTCCGCGGCGTGCGCGTCGAGGGCACCCGCGCGGGTCGCGGTGAGTTCGGCGACCCGCAGCGACAGGTCGACGTCCGCGGGCGGCCGCAGCAGCGCCCGGGACACCCCGGACTGGGCGCGCGCGAGGGCGGGCAGGCCGGGAACGGAGAGCAGCCCCCACCCGAGTCCCAGGCCGGCGACCGCGAGGGCGTCCGGCCAGGTGCGCACGGTCCACCACCACGGGGAGGGGTCCTGGCCGTCCGGGACGAGCCACCACCAGAGGGGGAACGACAGGTCCCGCACGGCGTAGACGGGCAGCAGGACGCCCGCGAGGCCGAGCGCGAGACCCACCGTCGCGTGCGGGAGCAACCACCGCAGGTCCCTGCGCCACAGTCGGTCCGCCACGGCATCGCGGATCCGGTCCGGCCCCGCGCCGAGCGTGGGCGCCCCGGTGCGGGCGCGTTCGCGGTCGGCCAGCCGACGCACCCCCCGCAGGGCCGGCGGGGCCACCAGCACCCCGACCCCCACGGCGCACAGGACCAGCACGACGAGCAGCCACGCGCTCAGCAGGAGGGCGACGAGTGCGGTGCCGAGCCCTCGGCCGAGGTCGAGGAAACCCTCGCGGGAACGGTCGTGGAACCGCCGTCCGGCGGACTGGCGCATGGGACCTCCGGTCGTCGCCGTGCGCCGACCGTACCCACGCCGCGGGCTCGTCGTCGGTAGCGCCTGCACCACCGGCCGACGGCAGCGCGCGGGATGTCCCGCACCCGTCCGTTCCGGCGACGGTGGTGGTCAACCCATCCAGACACCAGGAGGAACCCGTGGACGACCCGCAGAACCCCGCACCGCAGGAGCACCGCGCGACCGTTCGGACCGGCAGCTGGTTGCTGCTCGTCCTCGGGCTGACCGTCAACGTCGCCGGTTCGCTGGGGTTCCTGCCCCTGGCGGCGGGTGTCGCCGGCGGGGTCGTCGTCGCCGTGGCGGTGGCGGTGCTCGTCCGCGGGGGGCGCGCGGGGCGCCGGTTTCCCCGGCCGTGACCGCCGCACGGGTGGGGTGACCTCTCCGGTCACCCCACCCGTCGTCAGGAGTTCAGCAGTTCGTGGTCAGCAGTTCGTGGTCAGCAGGTCGTGGTGAGCGCCTCGGGCGTGACGGACGTCGGGCCGCCGAGCACGATCTCGGCGGAGATGTCCTTGTTGCCCTGGACGTACGTCGCCAGCGAGGCCGGCGTGCACGCCTGGGGCAGCAGCAGGACCGGAGCGGCGTTGACGGCTGCGGCGGGAACTCCGGCGAGGGCGTCGGGGAAGTTGTCGCCCGTCGCGATGACCACCGTGGTGGCGTCGGGGAACACGGCCGTCGCGACGGCCGCGGAGGTGTCGTAGCGGTCCGCGCCGCCGATGCGCGTGGCGTTCGCCGGGTCGCTCGTGCGGCCGGCGACGGTCGCGGCGACGGCGTCGCTCACGGACGAGGAACTGCCGACGACGAGGCTGGAGGCGAACGTGTGCTGCGCCATCCACTGCGCCACGGGCGCAGGGATCGAGGTGGGTTCGGTGATCATCACGGGGACGCCGGCGGAGGCGGCCGCGGCCCCGCCGGAGAGGGCGTCGGGGAACGTGTCGCCGCGCGTGACGACGACGCCCTCGGGGTTCGGGAAGAACTTCTCGGCGACGTCGACCGCGGTCTCGTAGCGCGACGCCCCCGCGATGCGCGTCACGGTGGCTCCCGGTGCGGCCGTGCCGATCGCGGTGAGGACGGCGTCCGAGACGCGGTCGGTGCCGCCGACGACGTAGACCGTCGTCGGCGTGAGCCGGGCGAGTTCCGTCGCCGTCGCGGCGGGCAGGTCACCGGCGCGGGTCAGCAGGAGCGGTGCGTCGAGGGAGGCCGCGGCCGGACCGGCCGTGAGCGCGTCGGCCGGGGCCTCACCGCTGGCGATGAACACCGTGCTGCCGCTGGAGGGCTGGAACGAGCCCTGCGCGATGACGGCGGCCGTCTCGTAGCGGTCCGCGCCGGCCGCGCGGACCAGGCCGACGTACGGGAACGGCGTCCCCACCTTCGGCACGGGGGTGGCGGCCTGCGCCGCGCCGATGCCCACGGTCGACAGGAGGGCGGTGGCGGCGAGGGCGGACAGGGTCGAGCGGCGGACGAGACGCATCGTGGTTCCTCTTGTCGCTGGAGACGGGGCGTCGTCGCCCCCGCGATCGCGAAACTAGGACATGGTTGCCCGCGGCGCCCTTCGAGAGCGCGGACTCACCCGGACGGCGGAACCGCACGACGTGCGCCGAGAGGGATGAGCACGAGGGGTGGCAGGAAGAGGATCCACTGCGGCAGCGTCAGCACGTCGGCTCCGGAGGCGTCGACCCCGACCAGCAGGAGGACGACGGCGAAGCCCGCGCACAGCGGGGTCCGGGTGGGGGGTCGTCGTCACGGAGCGCCGGACCTACCGGCCCGTCGTGACGACGATCCCCCGGGGGTGAGGGCTCTTCAGAGCTTCTCGGCGACGGTGCGCGTCACCAGCGCGAGCGAGACGGCCCCGGCGTCGGGGTGACCGATGGAGCGTTCGGCCAGCGGCCGGGCGCGCCCGATCTGGGGACGCAGCTGCTTCGTCGCCTCGGCGGCGTCGGTGGCCGCCTGCGACGCCGTGGTGAAGGCCGTCTTCAGGTCGTCACCGGCGGCGATGCGTTCCGCGAGGGTCTCCGCGAAGGGGACCTGGGAGTCGAGCATCGTCTTGTTGCCGACGCGGGCACCCGCCAGTCGCATCACGGCCTCCACCGACGCCGTGGCGCCTGCGGAGACCTGCTCCGGCGTCGGGGTGCCCTCGTCACCGAGCTTCTCGGCGAACGCGTGCAGCAGCACGCCCCAGATCACCCCGGACGTCCCGCCGGCCCGGTCGGCCCAGGCGCCGCCGGCCGCCGACAACGTCGACGCGGCGCCCGCCCCTGCGTCCGCGGCGGCCCGGGCTGCCTGCGCGGCCGCGACGGAGCCGTTGACCATGCCGGTGCCGTGGTCGCCGTCACCGGCGATGGCGTCGATGCGGCCCAGTTCGGCTTCCGCGTCCTTGAGGACGTCGCGCACGGCTTCGATGAGCCCGGCGATCTGCTGCCCCGACTCCTGCGCCGCGGCGGGGGTGCCGCTGTAGTCGGCGACCTCGTCCTCGGGGACGACGTAGGTCGGCGCCGGGGTCGTCTCGATCGTGGCGCCGACGCTCAGCGCCGGGCACTGCGCCGGGTCGGTCCACAGCTTCTCCAGCTCCTCGTCCAGCCACGTCACCGTCAGCGAGCAGCCAGCCATGTCCAGACTGGTGACCAGTTCCCCGACCTGCGGGGCGACGATCTCGTAGCCCGCCGCCCGCAGCTGCTTCGCGATGGGGACGTAGAGGAGGAACAGTTCCTCGTACTTGGTTGAGCCGAGGCCGTTGACCAGCACCGCGACCTTGCCGGAGTCCGGGGCGCCCTCGGGCCTGCCGGCGAGGACCTTCTCGACCAGCAGGGTCGCGATCTCCTCCGGCGTGCCGATGGGCTCCTCGGAGATCCCCGGCTCGCCGTGGATGCCCAGGCCGATGGCCATGTTCCCCGGTGTCACGGTGAACAGGGGTTCGCTCTCACCGGGCAGGGTGCAGCCGGCGAAGGCGATGCCCATGGAGCGGGTTACGTCGTTGGCGTGGCGGGAGATGCGTACGACGTCGTCGAAGGTGTAGCCGGCTTCGGCGGCGGCGCCGGCGATCTTGAAGGCGACGACGTCGCCGGCGATGCCGCGCCGTTCCCCGTTGGCGCCCTGGCCTTCGGAGGCGACGTCGTCGGTGACGACGAGCAGTTCGGCGCGGATGCCTTCGGAGCGCAGGCGTTCGGCGGCGAGGCCGAAGTTGAGGATGTCGCCGGCGTAGTTGCCGAAGCCGAGCAGGACGCCGCCGCCGCGGTGGGCGGCCTTGGCGACGTCGTAGACCCAGCGGGTGGAGGGGGAGGCGAAGAC